>JASLAP010000121.1 GCA_030147065.1 Pseudonocardia sp.
CCGTCGGGCTGTTCGGCCCGACGGTGCGGGCGCCGGCCGCGGCGGCCACCCGGACCGGCCCGGTGTCCGGCCCGACGACCACGCCGTCCCGGTCGCCGACGGCGGCGAACACCGCGGCCAGCCCGCGCAGGTCCGTGGACGGCAGCGGGACGGCCAGCTCGGCGGCCCACGGGCCGGGGGCCGGGCTGCCCGCGACCACCAGCGCCGGGGTGCCCCGGTCGGCGAGCGCCGCGGCCAGCGCGGGCCAGTGCGGCCAGTGCTTGACCGCCATCCCGGCCCCGGGGACCAGGACGACCGGCGGCCCCGGGGGTGCGTGCTCGGCCAGGACCGCCCTCCCGCGGGCGCGCTCGTCGGCGGTGAGCCGGACCGCCGGCGCCGGGTACCCGGCGTCGCCCGGCCGGTCGACCAGGCCCTCGTCGGCGAGGATCCGCAGGTAGCGACGGCTGACCGGCTCGTCGGGGGGCGGGTCGCGCCACAGGTTGGTCACGCTGCGCGCGACCCGGCGCTCGATCTCGTCGGGGATGGCGTCGTAGCGGGTGGTGCTGACCACCAGGTCCGGGCGGCGCCGCTCCAGCTCGGCGACGACCGCGGCGCGCTCGTGGCCCTTCTCGGCCGTCCGCACCTCGGCCACCGCCGGGTCGTGGCGCAGCAGCGCATCGCCCGGGGCGTGGGTGAGCACCCGCAGCGCGGCGCCGGGGTACCGCCGGGACAGCGCGTGCACCACCGGCAGCACCATCACCAGGTCGCCGAGCCCGCCCAGCAGGTCGATCACCAGGATGTCGCCGGGCGCGGCGCCGCCGGACTCAGCCACGGACCCGCCCCAGCACCCGGTCGTAGAGCGCGCGGTGGGCCTGCGCGATGGCCGGCCAGCTGCGGTCGCCGCCCAGCGCGGCGCCGCCGGCGGCGACCCGGCGGCGCAGCCCGGGGTCGTCGAGCAGCCGGGTGATCGCCTCGACCAGCACGCCGGCGTCGCGGATCCGCGGCGCGACCACGACGGTGCTCCCGTCGACCAGGTCGGGGTCGGGCGGGTCGGCCGGGGTGACGATCGTCGGCAGGCCGTGCGCGAACGCCGAGAGCAGCGCGCCGCTCTTGGTGGTGGTCCCCGCGGTGAACGGGAACGCGCCCAGGTCGGCGGCGTGCAGGGCCGCGGAGACCTGGTCGGCCGGCAGGTGCCCGGTGATCGTCAGGTGGTCCTCGACGCCGGTCGCGCGGGCCCGCTGCACGAGCTCGGCGCGGAAGGCGCGGGCCTCGTCCTCGGGCAGGGCCAGCGAGGTGAACCCGCCCAGCACCAGCAGGTGCAGCCGGTCGCGGCCGGCGGCGCGCAGCGCGGCCAGCGCCTCGATCAGGTACCGGACGCCCTTGACCGGGTGCACGAACCCGAAGAACGCGACCACCTCGGCGTCCTCGGGAACACCCAGCCGGCGCCGGGTCGCCGCCCGCGGTGCCGGACCGGCGTCGGCGACGTTCGGGGCCAGCGGGATCGGTACCGCGTCGATCCCGAACCGGGCGCGCAGCGCACCGGTGTGCGCGGCGTTCGTGGTGACCGCGGCCGCGCCGCCGGGCACCAGTCGCCAGCTCTCCCGGTCGAACCAGCCGCGCCGCTCCACGGCCGACCACACGGCCGTCGGCATCCGGGCCGGCCACGCCCACCAGCCGTACTCGTGCAGGGTCGTGACCACCGGCGCGGGCACCAGGTCCGGCAGCAGCCCGACCCAGGGCGCGAAGCCGAACGCCGACGGCGCGAACTGCACGTGCACCAGAGCCGGGCGCAGCGCCCGGATCCGGCGCGCCGCGCGCAGCACCGACGCGGGCGTTCCGCCGGTCGGCACCGGCTCGACCGGTACCCCGGCCGCGAGCAGCGCCCCGACCAGGTTCCGGGTGTAGTCGGCCACCCCGTCGCGGCGCGGGTCGGCCGCGCCCTGCACCATCGCGATCACTCCGGCATCACTCCGCCATCACCACGGCACAGCCTTCCCCGCCCGTCGGCCGGGAAACGGTTGGGACCCCGGCCGACGGGTACCGACCAGCGTGACCGCCGACGCGTTCGAGCACCCGGCCGCTCTCGCCGGACCGCCGGTCCGGTGGGACGCGCTGCGCCGGGTGCTGGTGGTGCGCCCGGACAACCTCGGCGACGTGCTGCTGGCCGGGCCCGCGCTGACCGCCCTGCGCGCCTCCGCCCCGCGGGCCCGGATCGACCTGCTGGCCTCGCCGGCCGGTGCCGCTGCGGCACCCCTGCTGCCCGAGATCGACGAGGTGCTGGTCGCGAGCGTGTCCTGGCAGCGGATCGAGCCGGCCGCCGGACCGCCCGACCCCGGCCTGGTCGACCGGCTCGCCGCGGGCGGCTACGACGCCGCCGTGCTGCTCACCTCGTTCTCGCAGTCGCCCTGGCCGGCGGCCTACGTCTGCCAGCAGGCCGGGATCGGGGTGCGGGCGGGGCTGTCCAAGGAGTTCGGCGGCGCCGCGCTCACCCACTGGGTACCCGCCCCCGACGACGGCCTGCACCAGGTCGACCGGGCGCTGCACCTGCTGGCCCGCCTCGGCGTGCCCGGCCGGGGCACCGCGCTGCACGCGCGCGTCGACGACACCGCCCGGGACGCGGCCGGCCGCGCGGTCACCTCGGCCGGCCTCGCCGCGGACCGGCCGTACGCGGTGCTGCTGCCCGGGGCGTCCTGCCCGTCCCGGCGCTACCCCGCCGACCGCTTCCGCCACGTCGTGGACGGGCTGGTCACCGCCGGACTGCCGGTGGTGGTGTCCGGCCCGCCGGCCGAGCGGGACCTCGTCGAGCGGGTGGCCGCGGGCGTGCCGGGCGCGGTCGCCCTGGCCGGCGGCCTGGACGTGCCGGGGCTGGCCGCCCTGCTCGCCGGGGCCGACGTCGTGGTGGCCAACAACAGCGGCGGCACCCACCTGGCCGACGCCGTGGGGACCCCGGTGGTGGTGCTGTTCGCCGGCACCGAACTGGTCGGGCAGTACCAGCCGAGATCGGTGCCGGCCGCGGTGCTCGGCCGGCCCACCACGTGCACCCCGTGCCGCCAGTTCGCCTGCCCCTACCAGCTCGAGTGCCTCGACGTCCGGCCCGCCGAGGTGGTCGCCGCCGCGCTGCGGCTCACCCCGGCCCGGGCCTGAGGGATCTCGCGCGGTGGCGGCCGGTGGGTGCGGGCGGCCGGCTCCGGTCGCCCGCACCCGTCCGGTCAGGAGACCGCCGGACCCGACTGGCCGGAGCCGGACAGGTCCTTGAGGAACGCGTGGCACTGCGCCGCGCGCTCGGAGTCCTGCTTCATCACCGAGCGGAAGAACTCGGCGATGTCGTTGCGGCCCGCGTTCTCGGCGTCGCGGACGTACTGGCCGTAGTCGTGCCCGGCCTTCAACGAGTGGTACTGGACCGAGATCAGGTCGAAGCTGACGTCGTCGAAGCCGGTCTCACCGGTCGCCATGGGCTCTCCTCGGGATGGTCGGGACGGGACACCGGTTGGCTACCCGGTGTGCGCCCGCTCACGCCTGGGTCACATGTCCATCCCGCCGTTGACCGAGACCACCGAGCCGGTGATGTAGCCGGCGTCGTCGTCGACCAGGAACTGGACGGCCCGGGCGATCTCGTGGGCCTGGCCCAGCCGGCCGACCGGGATCCCGGAGACGATCTTCTCCAGGACCTTCTCCGGGACCGCGGCGACCATCTCGGTCTCGATGTAGCCCGGGGCCACGCAGTTCACCGTGATGCCCTTGCGGGCGACCTCGCGGGCCATGCTCTGGGTCATCCCGAACAACCCGGACTTGGACGCGGCGTAGTTGACCTGCCCGACGTTGCCGGTCTGGCCGATCACCGAGCTGATGTTCACGATCCGCCCGGAGCCGCGCTCGAGCATGTGCTCGAGCACCGCCTTGGACATGTAGAACGCCCCGGACAGGTTGATCCGCAGCACCGCGTGCCAGTCGTCGATGGTCATCCTGCGCATCGTCTTGTCCACCGTCACGCCGGCGTTGTTGATCAGGTGGTCGACCCGGCCGCGCTGCTCGAGCACCTCGTCCACGACCCGCTGGCAGTCCTCGGCGACCCCGACGTTGCCCTGGTGCACCGACACCGAGGCGCCCTCGGCGGTGAGCTTGCCGGCCAGCTCCTCGGCCGCCCGGCTGTTGCTGCTGTAGCCGGCCGCGACGTGCACGCCGGAGCGGGCCAGCGCGGTGGTGATCGCGGCCCCGATGCCGCGCGCGCCGCCGGTCACGATGGCCACCTTCTGGTCGGGCACCTTCTGGTCGGGCATGGGGGTCCCTTCGTCGATTCGTCGTCGGATCGTCACGGGGTCGGTCCGGTTCTGGTGGGGCCGCTCACTCGCCGAACGCCACCCGGACGTCGTCGCTGGTGGGGGCGCTGGGCGCGGCGCCGGCGGCGCCGGCGACGAGCACGGCCGGGTCGCGCTCGGCGGCGATGATCGCCGGGTCCACGGTGAGCACGGCGTAGCCGCCGACCGCGCCGGCGCCGAAGCCGGGGGCGAACACCCGGGTCGGGCGGGTGATCGCGCCGTCGCGGACCGCGTCGTGCAGCGCGATCGGGATGCTCGCCGCCGAGACGTTGCCCATCTCGGCGATGTTGAAGTAGAGCTGGTCCTCGGCCAGGCCGGCCCGCCGGGCCAGGTCGACGATCATGGTCTTGTTCGCCTGGTGCGGGACGATCAGCTCGACGCTGTCGAGCACCGAGCGCTGCGGGTCGTCGGGGTCGCGCTGCTCGCGCAGCTCGCCGAGCATCTGGTCGAGGTAGCGGCGGACCAGCGACTTCACCTCGGGCCCGTACACGGTGATGTCGTTGTCGAACTCCGGGTTGGGCCAGACGATCGAGTTGACCTCGCTGCCCGGCCCGCTGGCGTAGGTCTGCAGCACCTGCACGTCACCGGGGGTGCCGTCCGGCGCCGGGGCGACCACCAGCGCCGCGGCCCCGTCGCCGAAGATCATCCGCGAGGTCCGGACGCTGCCGATCTTGTCGGAGAACTTCTCCGCGCAGACCAGCAGCACCGGCCGGTGCACCTCCTGCAGCAGCCGGACGGCCTCGGCCAGCCCGTAGGGCAGCCCGGCGCAGGCGGCGACGATGTCGGCCGAGGCGTGGGTCTGCAGCATCCCCAGCTCGCCGGACAGCCAGCAGGCGATCGACGGGATCAGCCGGTCGCTGGTGCAGGTGGCCACCAGCACCGCGCCGATCTCCTCCGGGGCCCGGCCGCTGTGCTCCAGCGCCGCCCGCGCCGCGTCCAGGGCCAGCTGCTCGATCGGCCGGGCGGAGTAGCGACGCTGCTCGATACCGGTCTTCGCGGCGATCTCGGCGGCGCTCATCGGCGACCAGGAGAAGCTGGCGTTGCGGATGACGTCGGCGTTGGTGCAGATCAGCTCGCCGCGGACGACCGAGAGCGCCTCGATCCGGGGCTCCACCGCGAAGGCCTCGCGCACCCGCACCGGCGGGTAGGGCCGGATCGGGGGCTTCGCCTCGACCGGGGGGCCGGCCGCCGGCTGGGCCCGGCTGGCCGGGGCCGGCTGCGAGGTCCGGTCGGCCGCCGACCCCCGGACGCGGTCCAGGAACGCCGCCACCTCCCGGCTGCGCGGGTGGTAGGCGATCACGAAGTCGTCGTCGCCGATCGAGCCGATCGGGCGCAGCTCGCCCTCGCCGCGCTGCCAGGCGTGCTGGTTGTGCAGCACCATCGCCCAGCGCCGCAGCGCCTCCAGCTCGGGGACGGCCGCGTCGGCGTCCAGGATCTCCTCGGCGGAGAACACCCGGTAGTCCGGGTCGTGGCGGGGCAGCACCAGGGTCAGCGCGTCCGGGGTGGCCAGCATCTCGCCGACGGTCGGCGGTACCGGCGGCAGCTCGGTGGCGTGGTGGCGCTTGTGCCGGAACACGTCGAACAGCAGCTCGAAGATGCCGTCCTCGGTCTCGGCGTCCCAGGTCGCGGGCAGCTCCGCGTAGCCGCGCCCGACCGCGGCGATCTTGCGGTCGCCGTCCTCCCAGGGGGTCAGCAGCGGCAGGAACACGTCGTGGCGCCGGCGCGGCAGGTCGCGCCAGCGGGTGGGCCGCTTGTCGAACATCGGCAGCGCGTACCGGTTGACCCAGTACAGGTTCTGCCCCAGGTCGCGCAGCAGCGCGAACCGGTCGGAGTAGGCGTCGGCCTCGATCCGGTCCAGGATGTCGGTGCCGCCGGGGGCCTTGGCCTCGAAGTCGCGCCCGATCACCGCGGAGAACTGCTCCAGGGTGTCGAGCACCGAGAAGTCCAGCGCACCGAGCACGGTGGCGGGGAACACGATCCGGCCGTGCCGATTGATCACGAAGGGCTTCACCGGGGCCTCCAAGGTCGACGACCGCGCCCAGGTAACCGGCCGGGCCCGCGCTCGGACAACCGCCGTCCGGGCTCCGGCGGGCGGTTCCCGCTCAGCGGAAACGGCGCGGGCGCCCGGGCGGTCGGTCAGAAGCCGAGCCGGGCCAGCGGTTCGACCAGCTCGCGCTCCTCGTAGGACAGGTGCGAGAGCAGCGTGTCGGTGAGCAGGTCGATCGCGCCCTGCAGCTCCACCAGCCCGTCCGGCTTCGACACCAGCGCGACCAGCGCCCGGTCCACCCGCTCGATCACGCCGTGGATCGCGTGGTGCTCCTCGGCGAGCCGGTCGACCACCGGGGCCAGCCGCGGGTCGGCCCGGCGCAGGTGCGGGAACAGGCTGCTGTCCTCGATGGTGTGGTGGGTGGTGACGATCCGGCAGTAGGACGCGCAGTACGCACCGAGTGTCCAGTCGTTCTGCCGCAGGGTCATCGCCTGCAGCTCGGACCGGGCGGCGCCGGGGTCGAGGGCGCCCGCCGCGACCTGCTCGGCGATGGCGCGCAGCTCGGACAGTTCGGCGCGCAGCTGGTCGTGCACGTCGACCAGGTGCCGGCCGGCGGCCTGCTCGTGCGGGGTGTAGCCGCGGTCCGGGTCGGGGGCCGGGCCGGTCGGGCGGTCGGCCTCGTCCCAGACCCGCTCGGTGCTGAGCCGGGTGCCGTCGTCGGGGGTGGGGACGGCGGCCAGGGCCGACCGGGGCACCGCACCCGCTCGGGGGGACTCCGCGCGGACGGCGGTCGGCACGATCGGTGCGGTGGGCGCGGTCGACGTGCTCGAGGCGGCGCGCTCGGCGGCCACCAGCTCCCGGACCGCGGGGGCGACCTCGGCGGCGAAGCGCCGGATCGTGTCGGCGTCGTCGGCCATCAGGACGTAGCCGGTCATGCCCTCGGTCAGGGTCAGCTCGGCCAGCTGCTCGGCCCACACCGGCGCCGGGCCGCGCAGGAACTCCCGGCCGGTGCCGGTGAACGAGCCGCCGATGTTGTAGAGCCGGCGCACGTCGGCCGGGGAGCGCCCGGCCTGCTCGGCGGCGCGGTCGATCACGCCGTTGGCCGCGGCCAGCTCCTCGGGGGGCAGGTAGGGCGCGCTGGGCAGCCACCCGTCGGCCGCGGCGCCGGTGAGCCGCAGCATCCGGGGCCGGTAGCCGCCCAGCCAGATGCCGATGTCGTGGGCGGGTGCGGGCCCCGGCTTGGCGCCGTCGAGCCGGTAGTGCTCGCCGGCGAACCGGACGCCGCGCCCTGGGGCCCACATCGCGCGGATGACCTCGATGGCCTCGGTCAGCGCGGTCACCGCCTCGCCCGGGGAGCGGCGCGGCCCGCCCTGCGCGGCGACGGCGTCCCAGAACGCCCCCGCGCCCAGCCCGAGCTCGACCCGGCCGCCGCTGAGCAGGTCCAGCGACGCGGCGCTGCGGGCGAGCACGGCCGGCGGTCGCAGCGGCAGGTTCGCCACGTTCGGCGCGACGGTGATCCGCCGGGTGCGGGCGGCGATCACCGACAGCAGCGTCCAGGCGTCCAGGTGGGCCGGCTGGTACGGGTGGTCCTGCACGCTGACCAGGTCCAGGCCGACCTGCTCGGTCAGCTCGGCGAGCGCGACCACGCGCGCGGCGCGGTCGGCGGCCGGGGTGAGGAACGTGCCGAACAGCAGGTCGTGGGTGGGTGGGGGCATCGAAGTCCTTCCGCGCTGACGTGCTGTCTGACAGATAGTACCGACTCGGACGTTCTCACTGTAAGCGGAGTGGCGTATCGCGGGTGCTCACGGCGCGGGCGGGTACGCCGGTGGTGGCGCTGTCCGGCGCCGGTAGCGAAGGAGGCGACGGGTGAGCGACGGGGTGAGCACTGTCGGTGAGAACGACCCGCGGACGTGGATCGGGCGCGCGATGACCGGCGCGGACGCCGACCCGCTGGGCCGGGTGGTGGCGGTCTACACCGATGACGCCACCGGCCGCCCCACCTGGGCCGCGGTGGACGACGGGAGCGGGACCCCCGCGCTCGTCCCGCTCGATCGCGCCGAGCACGACGGGTCCGGGCTGCGCGTCCCGTACGACGCCGCCCAGGTGCGGGCCGCACCGCACGGCGATCCGCCCGAGCGCATCAGCCACGACGACGGCGTCCGGCTGCACCGCGAGTTCGTCGCCGGCGCCGCCGAGCAGGCCGCGGCGGCGCCGAGCCCCGGCCGGACCGTCGCCGAGCCCGACGCGCTGCCGCCCGGGATCCCGGAGCGGTCGGGTGCGGACCACGGGTGGGCGGTCCGGCGCGAGGAGGAACTGCGGGTCGGCACCGAGACCGTGGTCACCGGACGGGTGCGGGTGCGCAAGTCCGTCGTCACCGAGGAGCAGACCTTCACCGTCCCGGTCACCCGCGAGGAGGTGACCGTCGAGCACGAGGAGGTCCCGGTCGCCGACCGGGTCGGCGAGCCCGGCGCGGCGTTGGGCGAGCAGGTCCACGAGGTGATCCGCTACGAGGAGCGCGTGGTGGTCACCAAGCAGGTGGTGCCGGTGGAGCGGATCCGGGTGGTCCGCAGCGTCGTGGCCGGTCCCCCCGAGGTCGTCCGCGGGGTCGTGCGCCGCGAGGTGCTCGACGTCGAGCAGGAGCCGGCCCGCGGGCCGGGGCACCCGGGGTGAGCCGGGCCGGCCGGCCGCCCCGGCGGCGCGGCCGGGCCCCGGGCTCAGGCGGTGGACGCCGGGATCGCGGTGAAGGCCGCGGTGTCGTAGTAGGTGCGCAGCCGGGCGATCTCGTCGCCGTCGAAGTCGACGACGGTGACGCCGCGGTACTCGATGGACCGCCCGTTGGTCAGCGTCCCCTTGCTGGTCCACTCCAGCGCCGCCCGGTCGGCGCTCTCGGTGGCGTGGGTGAAGGTCGTGCTCAGCTCGTCGAACTGGTTGCGGTACTCCTGCCAGAAGGCCTGCGGGTCGTCGCGGTCGCCGCGGGCGTCCAACCGGCTCAGCGTCGCCTTCCCGGAGAACAGGGCGGCCAGCTCGGTCGGGTCGGTGCTCTGCTCGAAGCCCTGCAGCGCGTCGGCGAACCGGCGGGCGCGGGGGTCGTCGATGTCGGTGTTCTCCATGGGCACCGGCTACCCGGCGCGGCGTCGGCGAATCCGACCGGGCGGGTGGAGCAGGCCACCGTCGGGCTGCCGGTCCGGGCTGCCGGTGGGGGCTGCCCGTCGCACACTGACCGGGTGCCCGACGATGATCGTTGCCCCAAGCGCATGGAGTACGGGCCGTGCGGCGGCGTCCGCGGCGACCTGTCCTGCGAGATGGCGCCGCAGCCGTGCCCGTTCGCGGTGACCGGCGACGTCGTGCCCTGGACGGGGGAGCCGGCGCCACCGGCGCCGCGGTCGGCGCTGCTGGCCGAGGCCCGCACCCGGCCGGTGGTGCTGACCGACCTGACCGTGCGCCCGTTCGACCCGGCCGGGGTCGCCGCGGTGGTCGGCGAGCTGGCCGGCTCGTGCGACGCGCTGCTGGTCGGCGAGCACCAGGGGCGCCCGGACTTCCCGCCGACGGTGCTGGCCGAGCTGGTCCGCGACGCGGGGGCGTCCCCGTGGATCACGCTGACCTGCCGCGACCGCAACCGGGTGGTGCTCGAGCAGGACCTGGCCGGGCTGGCCCACGTCGGCGTGGCCGGGGTGCTCTGCGTTACCGGGGACGGGCGGGCGCCGGGCGTGCGCGCGGGCGTCACCCAGGTGTTCGACATCGACGGCACCCGGCTCGCCGCGCTCGCCGCGGCGGCCGGGTTGGTCGTGGCCGTGCCGGAGGCGCCGGACGCGCCACCCCGACCGCTGCGGCCCGGGCGGCTCCGCGAGAAGCAGCGCGCCGGCGCCCACCTGGCCGTCCTCAACCACGTCGGCTCGGCCGCGCGGCTGGCCGCGTTCGCCGGCGCCGCCCGCGCGGCCGGGGTGACCCTGCCGCTGATCGCCGGGGTGGCGGTGTACACCGACGAGCGGTCCGCCGCGGTCCTGCAGAGCTTCCCCGGCCTGGAGCTGGACCCCGACCGGGTGGCCGCGGTGCTGCGGGCGCCGGACCCGGTGACCGCCGGCACGGCCGCGGCGGTGGCCGAGGCCCGCGAGCTGCTGGACGTGGACGGGGTGGTCGGTGTGAACCTGTCCGGGTTGGCCTCCGCGCGCGGTGAGGTGTTCGCCGCCGCGGTCAAGGCCGCCGTCGGCCGGGAGATCATGGCCGGGGTGGCCGCGTGAGCGCCGCGGACGACGGGTCGGCGATGGTGGCCGAGTTCGACTCGGTCGCGTCCTGGACCCGCGACGCGGTGCTGGCGCTGGGCCGCGACCACGCCATCCCGGCCGGCTGCCGGGGCACCGCGAGCCCGGCCGCGCTGGCCTGGCTGGGGGAGGCCTGCGAGCTGGCCGAGGGGTCGCGGCTGGTGGACTCCGGGGCCGGCGTGGGCGGCCCGGCGGCCTACGCCGCCGAGCGGTTCGGGGTGCGGCCGGTGCTGGTGGAACCGATGGTCGGGGCCTGCCGCGCGGCCCGGGACCTGTTCGGGTTCCCGGTGCTGGCCGGATCGGGGGAGCGGCTGCCGCTGGCCGCGGGGTCGGCCGACGCGGCCTGGTGCCTGGGCGTGCTGTGCACGACCGAGGCCAAGGCGGCGATGCTCGGCGAGCTGCGCCGGGTGCTGGGCGCGGGGCGCCCGCTCGGGCTGTTCGTGCTGGTCGCCGACCGGCCACGGCCGCCGGGCGCCCCCGAGGGCAACGCCTTCCCGGCCGCCGCGGACCTGCCCGGCCTGCTCGACCGCGCCGGGTTCGACCTGGTGCAGCAGGTCGGCGCGGCCGACTTCGCCGACGCCCCGCGGTCCTGGCAGGAGCGCATCGACCGGGTCGAGGACGCGGTCGCCGCCGCCCACGGCGACGACCCCGGCTTCGCCCGGGCCCGCGACCAGGAGGCCCGGATGGGCCGGCTGCTGGCCGAGGGCACGGTCACCGGACGGCTGGTGCACGCGGTGGCGCGCTGAGGGCGGGGGCTGCCGTGTGTCCGGTCGCCGCGATCGGCTCCGACGTCCCCGGTGAGCGGCGCCGGATCCGGCGCCCCGCACCGGAAGGACCGCCATGACCGCTCCCGCCCGCCCCGCTCCCGCCCGCCCGGTCTCGATCACGCTGTGGGTGCTGCAGGCCGCGCTGGCCGCGATGTACCTGATGAGCGCGGCGCCCAAGCTCCTCGCCGACCCGCAGGCGGTGACCGCCTTCGCGGCACTCGGCTTCGGCCCCACCGGGATGGCGGTGATCGGGGCGCTGGAGGTGCTCGGGGCGGTGGCGCTGCTGGTGCCGCGGTTGTGCGGCGCGGCCGCGCTGGGCTTCGTCGGGCTGATGACCGGCGCGGTGATCATCACGGTGGTCGCCGTCGGGGCGGCGGCTGCGGTCCTGCCGGCCGTGCTGCTGGTGCTGGCCGCCGTGGTGGCGTACGGGCGCCGGGACCGCACTGCGGCGCTGGTCGCCGCGCTCACCCGCCGCCCGGCGTGACCGGTCGCGCGGCCGACCGGGTCACGCCAGGCGGCCGGCGCCGGTCAGGGGGTGCGCCAGTCGTCGGAGGTCAGGTGCGAGCCGGCCATCGGACCCATCTGCAGCATCCCGCCGTCCACCGCCCAGGACGCCCCGGTCACGTAGGACGCGGCCGGCGAGGCGAGGAACGCCACGACCGCGGCCACCTCGCGGGCGTCGCCCGGCCGACCCAGCGGCACGCCCGGGCGCGCGGTGCCGTGCGGGTCCTCGTCGGTCTGCCCGGTCATCGGGGTGGCGATCTCGCCGGGAGCCACCGCGTTGACCGTGATGGCGTGCTCGGCCAGCTCGATCGCCGCGGTCCGGGTGAGCAGCCCGAGCCCGCCCTTGGCCGCGCAGTACGGTGCCGCACCGACCCGGGGCTGGTGCTCGTGCACGCTGGTGATGTTCACGATGCGCCCGCCGCGCCCGGCCGCGACCATCCGCCGCGCCGCTCGCTGCAGGCACAGGAACGCACCGTCCAGGTCGGTCGCGATCACCTCGCGCCAGTCGTCGAAGCCCAGGTCGAGCAGCGCCGTGGCGGTGCCCGTGCCGGACGCGTTGACCAGCACGTCGACCCCGCCCAGGGCGTCGGCCAGCTCGTCGACGACGTCGGCGGCGGCGGGCAGCTCGGTCAGGTCCAGCCGGCGCACCTCGGCCTTGCGCCCGTGCGCGCGCACCTGCTCGGCGGTCTGCCGGGCGCCGGCTTCGTCGGAGCGCCAGGTGACGCCGACGTCGCAGCCGGCCGCCGCGAGCGCGACGGCGACGGCCCGGCCGATCCCGGAGTCGGAACCGGTGACGATCGCGGTGGCGGGGAAGTCCTCGGGAACGGTCATGACCGCGGGGTGCCCGGCGGGTGACCGGCCATGCACCCGCGCCGCTCACCCGCCCGGGCGGGGCTCCAGCAGCAGGCCACCGGCCGCCGGGGCGGACCCCTCCACCGTCCCGGCGGCCGTGCACAGGGCCGCGACAGCCGCCGCCGGCGTCGTCCGGAACACCAGCGGCGGCACGTCGAGCAGCGTGATCAGGTCGATCAGCCACGCCGGAGCCCCGGCGACCGCCAGCGGCTTGCCCGCCCGGGCCGCCCGCTCGGCGACGTGCCCGATGCAGCGCACCAGCACGACCCCGACGAACACCCCGGTCACGTCGAGCACCAGCGCGTGCTCCGGCCCGTCCACGGCCCCGAGCAGCTCCGACCGGGCGGACTGCTCGGTGCTCAGATCCAGGTCGACCCGGGCGCGGAGGATCACGGCACGCAGTCCCGGTACGGGTACGTCGAGCACGCGGTCGACGTCGAATACATCGCTCATCTGTCCCCTGGTTCCACGCGGCGAGCCGGCTCCGCGGGGACAGGGCGGAGACAGCAGTGTAGCTCGCCGTTCCGGACGTGCGCGTGGGGCCGACCGGTGTGTCGATCGACTACGCCGGGGTGTGGCAGGCCGTGCGCTCCGGGCATGATGGGGCCGGCCTGCGGGCGGTGCTGTCGGTGCCGGTCCGGGTCCGGGAGCAGACGATCGGGACGCTGAACGCCTTCCGGTCCGCGCCGGGGCGGTGGCGGCCCGACCAGATCCGGGCCTGCACGGCCTACGCCGGGATCATCGGGATCCTGCTGCGGCTCGGCGCCGGCTGAGCGCCGGCCGACGTCCGGCACGACCACCAGGAGGGTTCGACGTGGCCAACATCGATCCGGACAACCTGTCCGCGAGCCTGCGCCGCCTCGGCCCGGCGGGTGCGGACGACGTCAACGCCGCGATCGGCCGCGCGGTCAGCGCCTGCGTGGAGCTGTTCGGGGTGAACGGCAGCGGCCTGATGATCGCCGACGAGCAGAACACCCTGCGCTACGTCGTCTCCAGCGACGGGCCGGGCCGCGTCCTGGAGGAGGTGCAGACCGAGACCGGGCAGGGACCGTGCGTCGACACCTTCGTGCACGGTTCGCCGGTGCACGCCGACGACCTGGCCGCGGACGAGCGGTGGCCGCAGAGCCGGCAGACCATCGTCGACCAGGGGGTGCGCGCCGTCCTCGGCGTCCCGGTCCATATGGGCGGGGTGACCGTCGGCTCGCTGGACGTCTACCGCGACCACCCGCACGCCTGGGACGAGTCCGAACGGGACGCGCTCGTCCGGTACAGCGGCGTGGTGGAGGCGACCCTGGGCGCCGCGCTGGCCGCCCACGACGCCGGTGAGCTCGCCCGCCAGCTGCAGTACGCCCTGGACAACCGGGTGCTCATCGAGCGCGCCGTCGGCTTCGTCATGGCCCGGTCGGGAGTGGACGCCGTCGGGGCGTTCAACGTGCTGCGCGTCGCGGCCCGCAGCCGTCGCGCCAAGGTGGCCGACATCGCCCGGGAAGTGCTGGAGACCGGGTCGGTCCCGGCCCCGCGCACCTCCTGAGGCCGACGGCCGAACGCACCGTTTGGCCCGGCGGGAGAGCCCGCGGCGGCGCTCGGCCGGTTGGCTCGGGTGAGCGTGCTGGCCGCGCCCGCCGAGATCGTCCCGGACGGCGAGCTGCCCGAGCGCTGCGCCGGCTGGGCGATGGCGTCGAGGTCCGCATGCGGCCCCCGCCGGGGGACCGCGGCACCGAGCTCTACGCCCGACCCACGTCCGCACCGCCACCGTCGGGCCTGGTCGGCCGGCTCACCGGGACCGACCCGCTCGCCGAGGTGCGTCGCGCGCTGCGCGAGTCGAAGTCGCTGGTCGAGTGCGGGGAGGTGGTGCGCGCGGACGCCCGACCGGATCGCCGCCGGCGAGCTGATCACCGGCCCCGGTCAGCCGCTGTCGAGCGTGCCCAGCTCGATCACCGCGGCGACCACGTCGGCCAGCTTGGTGTTGGTGTTCTGGGAGTGCGCGCGGAGCAGCTCGAAGGCCGCCTCGGCGTCGATCCCGCGCTCGCGCATGAGGATGCCCTTGGCCTGCCCGATGCGGTCGCGGCCGTCGAGGGCCGCCCGCATCCGTTCGGTCCGGCGGGTCTCGGCCAGCGCGATCGCGGCCAGCGCGGCGAGCAGCCGGGCCATCGGTTCGGCGCCGTCGCGGAAGGAGCCGGGGGAGCGCCCGTAGAGGCTCAGCGTGCCGAGCACCTCGTCGTCGACGTGCAGCGGCAGGCACAGCATGCTGGACACCCCGCAGCGCAGCGCGGCCTCGCGGAACTGCGCCCAGCGGGTGTCGCGCTCCATGTCGTGCACCCGCACCACGATCTGCTTGCGGGCCGCGGTCAGGCAGGGGCCGGTGCCGAGCCGCTGCTGCAGCGCGTCGAGGATCTCCGGGGCCTGCCCGGTGGTGGCCACGGTCTGCAGGTGGCGGTGCGGGTCGGTGACGATGACCCCGGCGCTCTCCGCCGCGGCCACCAGCCGCACCGCCTCCGCGGAGACCGCGGAGACCAGGTCCTCCACCCCGGTCGGGCGCAGCCGCAGGCTGCGGGCGAGCTGCTCGGCGACCGTCCACGGCTCCGTGGCCCCGCGGTCGAGGTCCCACCCGAGCGCGGGGCTGCCGCTGCGGGCCGCGCGGACGTCGGCCGAACCGCCCGCAGCGGTGCCGACGGCGTCCGCGTCGAGCCGGGTCGTGTCCATCCCCACCACCGATCCTCGGTACGTCCGGCCCCGACCCTACCGGCGCGCTGCCGCGGCGCAGCAAACGTGATCTCGCGATGCACGTCGCGCGGACCGCGGTTACTGTCGGTCGGAGCGCGCCCACCACAGCGCGCACCGGGTGCAACGGGTCGCCCTCCCTCGCCGTGTCGGAGGAGTGGTGTGACCACGAACCCCGTCGCCGAACGCACCCGTCCGGACGTCGCACCGACCGTTGTCCGGGGCCCGGGGCCCGCCGCGCCGGAGAGCGCCCCCCGCGACGACTACTCCGCGGTGCTCGTCCAGCTCCACCAGCTCGCCGCGCTGCCCGCCGACGACCCCCGCCGACCGGGGCTCCGCCAGGAGATCGTCCTGGCGCTGATGCCGGTGGTGCGGAACCTGGCCGCCCGGCACAGCGCCGGCTACCCCGCCGCCCGCGAGGAGCTGGCCCAGGTCGGCGCGGTCGGCCTGATCACCGCGGTCGACCGGTGGGACCCCGAGCGGTCCACCGGCGACGTGCTCGGCTACATCATCTTCTGCGTTCGCGGGGAGATCTTCCGGTACTTCCGCGACCGCACCTGGTCCACCCGGGTCTCGCGGCGGCTCAAGGACCTGTCGGTGGCCATCAAGCGGGCGGTCGACCCGCTGGCCCAGACCCTGGGCCGGACCCCGCGGCCCAGCGAGCTGGCCGCCCACCTCGGCGCGGACACCGCCGAGGTCATCGAGGCGCTGGAGGCGCTGGACAGCCGCAGTGCCGACAGCCTGGACGGCGCCACCGCCGACGGTTCGCCGCTGGAGAGCCGGATGGGCGAGCTGGACGAGCAGCTCGACCACGTCGAGTACCAGCACGCGCTGCGCCCGCTGCTCAACGAGCTGCCCGAGCGCGAGCGGACGATCCTGCTGCTGCGGTTCTTCGGCGAGCAGACCCAGACCCAGATCGCCGCGCAGCTCGGGATCTCCCAGATGCACGTCTCGCGGCTGCTCTCCCGGACCCTCGCCCAGTTGCGCGCCGCCCTGCTCGACGACACCCCGCCCGAGCCCGCCGGCGGCTGAGGACCGCCGACGGGGTCGACCGGCGGCCCGGCGACAACCGGACGGGTCGCTGCGCCACCTCGTCTCGCCCGGTCGGCCCACCCGGTCCCGGCGGGGGGTGGTCGGATCAGTGCCGGCTGGTCTGCGGCCGCTCACCGCGCTGCATGATCGGCAATCGCTCCACGGCACCGGCGGCGCCGGCCAGCGCGCGATCCGCCCTCCGCACCAGGGAGGTGAGCCGGTAGCCGGTGAGCTCGTCGAGCCGCTGCAACCGGTCGCGGGCGCGGTCGAGGACCGTGAGCGGCAGCGCGGACAGGGTCTGGCCGGGCGGCCGGCGGGAGACGACCGGGTGCGGGCGGGTCGGCGAGACGCGTCGTACCAGCTCCCACTGCCAGCCCAGCAGCCGCAGCCGGCGCGGCCCGAGGACCTCCTGCAGCCGCGGCAGCAGGAGGTCCTCCTCGGTGCGCACGTCGTGGTCGAGCACCTCGAACGTGCGGCGCATCAGCTCGCAGTGCCCCGGATCCCGCCGGGTCGACCCGTCCAGCCGGCTCACCAGGTCGTCGACCTCCTGGTGGTCGGTCTCGATCCGCAGGGTGAGCGGGTCGCCCTCGGGCAGCGCCCGGCGCGCTGCCGGGAACAGCACCGCCTCCTCGGCGAAGGCGTGGGTGAACACCAGCCGGGCCACCGCGCGCAGGGCCACCGCGTGCGTCCGCTCGTCGGCCTGTTCGGTCTCCCGCGCCCGCGCCATGAGGCGGTCCAGCCGCTGGTGGTCGGCCCGCTGGCGGGCCAGGACGCTGGTCCGCCCACCCAGCTCGGCGACGGTCTGCCCGGCGATCGAACGGCGCTGCGATGTCGTCATCAGCCGGTCTCAGCGCGCCCGGATCGGGCGGTTCGGGGTCTGGCCGGCCTGGCCGTGGCGCAGCGGCTGGTTGTTCTCGGTCTGTCCTCCGGGCTCGCCGGGGCCCTGCCCGGTCGGGGGTGGCGCCTGCTCGGGCTGGGCGGCCGCCGGGTCCCCGCCGGAGGGCTCGGCCGCACCCGACCGCAGGTCGTCCAGCCGCTGTTCGAGCAGCTGGACGACTGGCAGGCGGTCGCCGTGGCGGCGCTCGTGGTCGAGCAGGACCGACAGGCCCTCGACGTCCAGCGCGCGGATGCGGTGGGCCAGGCTGCCGATCGGCAGGTGGTCGTAGCCCGGCACGGGCAGCGGTGCGTCGTGGCTCATGCGGTACGGGATACCCAGCCGCAGCCGGTCAACCCCGTCAATTCGGGCGCGTAGCTCAGCCGGTCTCAGCGCCCGCGCCGCCGGCGCAGCACGACCAGCAGGAGGACGAGCGCGACGGCGGCCGCCGCCGCCCCGCCCACTGCGCCGGGGCGCTCGCGCACCTCGTCGACGGTGCGGTCCTTGCGGGCGCGCACGCGGGCCGGGACGTCGAGCCGGGCGGCCAGCTCGCCGACCGTGGCCCCGACCTCGGCGCGCAGCTCCTCGATGTGGTCGCGGCGCTCGTCGGCCAGCTCGCGCGCCTCGGTGCGCAGCTCGTCGGGGGACTTGGCGGACCCGTCGACGTAGGGGCGGTCCGGCACCACCGGCGGCACGGCCTCGGTGGGGTCCTTCGGCGTCGCGCTCATCGTGGGCACCCTTCCGTCCGGTCGCTGTCGCTGCCAGGTAATGACCGTTTCCCCGGCCGGTCAACCATCCCGCGGGCTCTACGGGTGTAGAGGTACGGTGGTGGCGTCCGACTCCGGGGAGGTATCCGCCGTGCACCGCCGTTCCGCCAGCCCGTCCACCGGGACCGGCCGATGAGGGTCCTCGTCGTCGCCGCGCCGCTGGTCGGGCACCTCACCCCGCTGCTCCCGCTGGCCGGGGCCCTGCGCGCCGCCGGGCACGAGGTGCTGGTGGCCACCGGCGGTGATGCCGCCGCCGTCGACGCCGGTGGCGTGCCCGTCGAGGACGTCACCGGGCCGTTGAGCTTCGGCCGCGCCGTCGCGCTGCCGGCGATGCTCGCCCGGCCGCGCACCGCCGCGCGCGAGATCACCGGGCGGGCCGGCACGGCCATGGTCGGCGAGCTGTTCGGCCGGGTGGCCGTCCGGATGGCCGGGCCGGTGCTGGCCCTGGCCCGCCGGTGGCGTCCCGATCTGGTGCTGTTCGAGTCGCTGGCCGCCGCCGGCGCGCTGGCCGCCGCGGCGATCGGGGTGCCGGCCGTGCTGCAGGAGAGCAACCTGTTCGACGGCCGCGAGCTGCTCGCCGCCACCCTCGCCCACCGCGGGCTGCACCGCTACGGCGCGGGCGATGCCGCCGTCCGGCCGGTCGACGTCCTGACGATCGCGCCGCCCAGCCTGGTCGGTCCGCGACCCGGCCGCCCGATGCGCGCGATCCCGGACTCCGGCGCGGGTGATCTCCCGGACTGGCTGGCCGTGCGCGGCGACCGGCCACGGGTGCTGGTCAGCCGCAGCACCGTCGGCGGCCCCGGCGGCGACCCGACCGCCCGGGTGCTCGCCGCGGCCGACCGGGTCGAGGCGGAGTTCGTGCTGGTCCGCGGTCCGCAGCGGCGCTCCCTGCCGGACAACGTGCGCTCGGTCGGCTGGATCCCGCTGGACCGGGCGATGGCCGGCGCCGACGCGCTGGTCCACCACGGCGGGGCGGGCGGGCTGCTGCAGGCCCTGGCTGCCGGGATCCCGCAACTGGTGGTGCCCGGCCCGGGTGACCGAAGGCACAACGCCGAGCTGGTGGCTCGCCGCGGGGCCGGGCTGGCCGTACCGGCCCGGCGCATCACCCCCGCCGTCCTGGACCGGCTGGTCACCGACACCGCGCTGCACCGGACCGCCGGCGACCTGCGTGACGAGCTCGCCGCGCTGCCCTCCCCGGCCGACCTCGTCCCGGCGCTGGCGGCCCTGGCCGGCTGACTCGCGCTCGACGTCGACGGCGCCCGGCCGGTGTCCACGGGGCTGCCCCGAGTGGCGCCCGGCGCCCGGTCGCGGAACCATCGGCCACTTGCACAGCCGACCGGAAGGCCGTCCTTGTGACCATCGCGACGCGCGGTAGCCGAATCGCGGCACTGACGACCAGTCTGCTGCTGACCGCCGTCCTCGGGGGCTGCGCCGGGGAATCCGGGGGGTCCGGGGGGACCACCGTGCGGGCCGCGCAGTTCCCGTGGAGCGCCGCCGGGTTGACCAACGCGATCCTGGCCGAGGTCGTCTCCGGCCACCCCGAGCTGGGCGTGGCCGAGATCGAGGTCATCGAGGCCGGCCCGGCCACCGCCTGGGCCGGCGCCCAGCGCGGCGACGTCGACCTGCTCAGCGAGGTCGCCATGCCCAACCAGGAGGACCTGGCGGCGCAGGCCGACGAGCGGATCGACCTGGTGGCCGAGACCTACGGCGGCGCCGAGCAGGGCTGGTTCGTGCCCAGCTACGCCCTCGAGCCCGGCCAGCCGCTGGCCGGGCTGACCAGCGTCACCCAGCTCAACGACTACGCCGCCGCGCTGGGCGGCCGGCTGGTCGACTCCGACCCCAGCTTCATCACCACCGAGCAGAACGCCAAGCGGCTGGCCGGCTACGGGATCGACCTGGAACAGGTCACCTCCAGCGAAGCGGCGCAGCTCGCCGAGCTGCGCCGGGCCTACGAGCGCCAGGAGCCGATCCTGGTCTACCTCTACCGCCCGCACTGGGTGTTCGAGGAGTTCGACATGACCCAGCTGGAGGAGCCCAACCCCTACCAGCCCGACTGCTTCACCACCGGCGACGGCGCCTGCGCGATGCCGGAGTACGCCGCGTGGACCGCGGCCAGCACCGAGCTGGCCGAGTCCGCGCCCCGGTTCCAGCAGATGCTGACCCGCTTCCAGCTCCCGCTGACCGACATCGAGACCATGCTCAAGGCCGTCGACGTGGACAACGAGGACGTGGAGGACGTGGCCCAGCGCTACGTCGCCGACAACCCCGACCTCGTCGCGGGGTGGGTGGGCGCGTGAGCTCGCCGATGAGCGCGCCGGCCCGCCCGCGCAGCGCGCCGGCGACGCAGGCGATGATCCGGTGCGACCGGCTGACCAAGGTCTTCGGCAGCGGCTCGGCGGTCACCGAGGCCCTCGCCCTGTCCGACGACGGCGTCGGCCGGGCGGAGATCCAGCGGCGCACCGGGGCCACCCTCGCGGTGCACGACGTGTCGTTCGACGTGCACCCGGGCGAGCTGTTCGTGGTGATGGGCCTGTCCGGGTCGGGCAAGTCCACCCTGGTCCGGCTGCTCAACCGGCTGATCGAGCCCAGCGCGGGCGACATCGAGATCGACGGCCGGGAGCTGGGTGCGCTCAACGACGCCGACCTGCGCGAGCTGCGCAACCGGCGGATGAGCATGGTCTTCCAGCACTTCGCCCTGCTGCCGCACCGCACAGTGCGGCAGAACGCCGAGTACGGCCTGCAGATCCGCGGGGTGCCCGAGCGGGAGCGGCGGGAGAAGGGGCAGTGGGCGCTGGAGCAGGTCGGGCTGGGCGACCGCACGGAGGCGTTGCCCGGCCAGCTCTCCGGCGGCATGCAGCAGCGGGTCGGGCTGGCCCGGGCGCTGGCCAGCGACACCGACGTGCTGCTGATGGACGAGCCGTACTCGGCGCTGGACCCGCTGATCCGCCGGGACATGCAGAACCTGCTGACCCGGCTGCAGCGCGAGCTGCGCAAGACGATCGTGTTCATCACCCACGACCTGAACGAGGCGATGCTGCTCGGCGACCGGATCCTGCTGCTCAAGGACGGGCGGCTGGTCCAGGTCGGCACCGGTCCGGAGATCCTCGCCGCGCCGGCCGACGACTACGTCGCCGACTTCGTCTCCGACGTCGACCGCAGCCGGGTGCTCACCGCCGCCGACGTGCTGCGCGACCCGCGGCTGACCGTCCGGCTGGACGACCGCCCCGCCGACGTCCTGCGCCGGCTCGGCGCGGCCGAGGCCACCGCCGCCTACGTGCTCGACGGCGAGCGCCGCATCCTCGGCGTGGTCCGCGACGACTGGCTGGCCCACGCCGAAGCGGTGGGGGCCCCCTCGATCGCCCACGACGCGCTCGTCGGGGACTACCGGACCACCGAGGCCGACCGCCCCTTGATCGACATCCTGGACCAGGTGGGCCGCCACCAGGTGCCGCTCGCGGTGCTGGACTCCGACGAGCGGCTGCTCGGCGTCGCCCCGCGGGCCGTCGTCCTCGCCGCGCTGACCACCCCGGACCGGAGCTGACCATGCCCCGCATCGAGCTCGGCAGCTATGTCGAGGACTTCATCACCTGGTTGCTGCGGGCGATCCCGGGCCTGCTGGACGCGATCAGCGCCGTGGTCACCACGGTCACCGACGCGATCACCGCGGTGCTGACCGGCCCGCCGTTCTGGATCTGGGTGCTGGTGCTCGCCGCGGCCGCGCTGCTGGTCCGCGGGGTGGGCCTGGCGGCGTTCACGCTGGTGGCGTTCCTGCTGGTCGGCGCGATGGACCTGTGGGAGGAGACGATGGAGACCCTGGCCGTGGTGCTGGTCGCCGCGGTCATCGCCACCGCGATCGGGGTCCCGCTGGGCATCTGGGCGGCGCGCAACCGGACCACCGGCGCGGTGCTGCGGCCGATCCTGGACTTCATGCAGACCACGCCGGTGTTCGTCTACCTGATCCCGGCGGTGTTCTTCTTCGGCATCGGCGTGGTGCCCGGCGTGGTGGCCACCACGATCTTCTCCATCCCGCCCGCGGTGCGGCTCACCGAGCTGGGCATCCGCGGGGTCGACCCGGAGGTGGTGGAGGCCGCGCACGCCTTCGGCGCGCACCCGCGGCAGATCCTGCGCGAGGTGCAGCTGCCGATGGCGCTGCCCTCGATCATGGCCGGGATCAACCAGGTGATCATGCTGGCGCTGTCCATGGTGGTCGTGGCCGGGCTGGCCGGTGCGGCCGGGCTGGGCACCGTCGTGGTCAGCGCGGTGACCCAGCTCGACATCGCGGCCGGCTTCGAGGGCGGCCTGGCCGTGGTCATCCTGGCGATCTTCCTCGACCGGTTCACCGCGGCGCTGGCCCAGCGGCCGCAGCGCGGGTACTGGGCCCGGCTGCGCGCACGGCGCGGGACCGCCGCGGCGAAGGCGGGCGAGCAGCCCGCGCGGGAGCCGGTGCCGGCCTGAGCGGTGCCCGCCCCGGGCCTCAGCGCTGGCAGGTCGGGCACCACCAGGTCTCCCGGCCGTGCGGGGTGGCCTCCGGCGGGGCGAACGCGACCGCGGTGCCGCAGCGCAGGCACAACCGGCCCTTGCGGCCGTACACCCAGTGCCGGGGACGGGGCAGGCCGGTGGTGTTCTGGCCGGGGTTCGCGGTGACGGCGTGCCGCAGCCGGGTGCGGGCCAGCTCCAGCAGCGGCGGCAGGTCGACCTCGCCGACCGCGCGCCACGGGTCGGTGCGGCGCAGGAACAGGATCTCCTGGGCCCACATGTTCCCCAGCCCGGCGACCCGCCGCTGGTCGAGCAACGCGACCAGGACCGGCAGCGCCGGGTCGGCGCGCAGCCGGGCGACCGCCCGGTCGAGGTCGAACCCGGTGTCGGCGACCAGGTCCGGGCCCAGGTGACCGACCACCCGGGTCTCGTCGCGGGTGCGCACGACGGTCAGCACCGGCAGCGCGATCCCCGCCGCGGTGCGCCCGTCGGCCAGGTGCAGGGCGATCCGCAGGTCCGCGGCCACCGCGCGGGGCAGCCGGCGCCCGGGGCCGAGCACCGACCACGAGCCGCTCATCCGCAGGTGCGAGTGCACCGTCCAGCCGGCGTCGGTGCGCATCAGCAGGTGCTTGCCGCGCGCGTGCCAGCCGGCGACGCTCTGCCCGGACAGGTCGACCGTCGCCCAGCGGGGGTGCCGCACCTCGCTGCGCACGACGGTGGCCCCGGCCAGCTGCCGGTGCAGCCGGGCGGCGAGCCGGGCGACGGAGTCCCCCTCGGCCACGGCCTACCCGGCCTCGGTCGCTGCCCGCACGGCGACGACGGTAGGTCGGTGTGCGCGCCCGCGCGCGTCGACCAGCGCGGACCCGGTGTGCTCGATCGATCACTCTGCGAAGTTGTCGACGCGATCGCGATCGCGATGCGTAACGCCGGGCCGGTACTGGCGAGTTCCCAGCCGGGACGGTCACCGCGGGTCGGGCTCGTGGTACTCCGCGTCGGGGAGGAGCACATGGTCCAGTCACCGTCGCGCCCGCCGATCGGGGCCCGGATCGAGGCGAGCGCGACCGCGCTGAGCCGCGTACCGGCCGTGACCGGGGCGGGGGAGCGGTTCCGGTTCACCAACCGCGCCGCCGCCCGGGCCGACGTCGCCGACGGGGCGGTCGTGGGCGCCGGGTTCGCCGCGGACAGCACCGGTACCACCGCCGGTCCGCTGCTGCAGCCGGGCCCGCCCGCCCTGTGGTTCGCCGCGGTTCCGCTGCCGCTGGTGCGCGAGGCCGTCACCGGCAACCCGCAGCGCGCGGTGTTCCGCCAGACCGCCGGGGGCCGGGTCGCGATGCCGCTGCCCGACGGCCGGTCGCCGCTGGTGTGGACCACGCTGGAACTGGTCCTGCACGCCGACGGTCGGGTCGAGCGCCGGCTGGCCGGGGCCAGCGCGTTCCCCCGCCACCGCCTGGACGGCACCGACGGCTCGCCGCCGCACCGGTTCGGGGTGCCCGACGTGGCCGAGTGGGCCCGCACCGCCCCGGTGGAGCACAGCCCGTGGGGCGGCCCGGACTCCCCGGCGCTGCGCGGGGCGGTCGAGTCGGCCCTGCTCGCTCAGGTCGCGGCCGCGGTGCTGCGCGGCGGGCACCGCCCGCAGGTGCGCGCGCTGCCGCCGGGCGCCGCACTCACCCGTCCCGGCGAGACCGTGCCGGACGAGGTGTACCTGCTGCTCGACGGCGTCGTCGCGGCCACCGGCGAGGACCCCGAACCGGCCCGGCTCGGCCCCGGCACCCTGATCGACGGCCGCGAGCTGCGCGGTACCGGGATCCGGATGGTGATCGCCGCGACGGCGGCGCGGGTGGCCGTCGCGCCCGGCGCGGCCGTCGACCGGCGCGCCTTCACCCGGTCGAGCGGTCGCCCCACCCCGCCCTGACCACCGCCCGGCCCGCGGGACGGGCGGCAGCGTCCGGTGGCGGTCCACGCGATCCGGCGAAGACTGCGCAGCATCCGGGTTACGCCGTTGCCCCGCCGGGCGGCGCCGGGGTCGAATCGCCGGTAGCCGGGACGCGGCCGCCGCCCCGGATGCGCGACGATGGGGGGTCCGCCGTCGACGGACCGTCGAGACAACCGGGGGAGGGAGCTGCCGTGGCCGACATCGATCCGCGGTCCGACGCGGCCTGGCTGGCCGCCGCCGTCGACCTGGCCGTGCGCAACGTCGCCGAGGGTGGTGGCCCGTTCGGGGCGGTGGTCGTGGCCGGGGGCGAGCTGGTGGCCAGCGGCCAGAACCGGGTGACCCGGGACAACGACCCCACCGCGCACGCCGAGATCTGCGCGATCCGCGCGGCCTGCGCGGTCCGCGACGACTTCGCCCTGGCCGGGACCACCCTCTACGCCTCCTGCGAGCCGTGCCCGCTGTGCCTGGCCGCGTCGCTGTGGGCCCGGGTGGACCGGGTCGTCTACGCCGCCGACCGGCACGACGCGGCCCGCGGCGGCTTCGACGACCTGGCCTTCTACCAGCTGTTCGCCCGCGACCGCTCCACCTGGGAGACCCGGGTCGAGGCGGTCGCGGTCCCCGGGCGCACCGCCCCGTTCGACGCCTGGCTCGGCCAGGCCGACCGGACGGCGTACTGACCGGCATGGACCTGCCCGCCGTCGAGGAGCTGCACCGCCCGCGCGACCGCGCCGAGCTGGCCGCCCGGCTGACGCCGGGGGCCACCCCGCTGGCCGGGGGCACCTGGCTGTTCTCCGAGCCGCAGCCCGGGGTAAGGGCGCTGGTCGACCTCACGGGGCTGGGCTGGCCGGCGCTCACCGCGGCGCCCGACGGCGGGCTGGAGATCGCCGCCACCTGCACCTTCACCGAGCTGGCCGCGGCCGGGCCGGCGCTGTTCCGGACCTGCTGCCGGGCCCTGGCCGGGTCGTTCAAGATCTGGTACACGGCCACCGTCGGCGGCAACATCTGCCTTGCCCTGCCGGCCGGGCCGGTGACCTCGCTGTGCGCGGCGCTGGACGGGGTGGCCCAGCTGTGGGGGCCCGGCGGTGCCGAGCGCCGGGTGCCGGTGGTCGAGCTGGTCACCGGGGTGCGGCGCACCGACCTGCGGCCCGGTGAGGTGCTCCGCGCGGTGCACCTGCCCGGGCCCGCGCTGCGCGCGCAGACGGCGTTCCGGCGAGCGGCGCTGACTCCGGAGGGCCGGTCGGGGACCGTCGTCATCGGTCGCCGCGACCCCGACGGCGCCGTGGTGGTGACCGTCACCGCCGCTACCGAGCGCCCGTGCCGGCTGGCGTTCGACGTCGTCCCCGACGGGCCCGCGCTGCGGGCCGCGCTGGCCGGGATCGACTGCTGGTACTCCGATCCGCACGGGGCCGCGGACTGGCGCGCGCACGTCACCGGGCTGCTGGCCGCCGAGGTCGTCGCCGAGCTCGCGGGCCGGACGTGATCGAGATCGACGGGGTGCCGGCCGCCGCCGCGCCGCGCCCGGGCCAGTGCCTGCGCACCTACGTCCGCGAGCAGGGCCACAGCGCGGTCAAGAAGGGCTGCGACTCCGGCGACTGCGGGGCGTGCAGCGTGCTCGTCGACGGCGTCCCCGTGCACTCCTGCGTCTACCCGGCTGCGCGCGCCGAGGGCCGGGCGGTGACCACCGCCGCCGGGCTGGGCAGCCCCGAGGACCTGCACCCGGTGCAGCGCCGCTTCGCCGACGCCGGCGGGTTCCAGTGCGGCTTCTGCACCGCCGGGTTCGTGGTCACCGCCTCCACCCTGGACACCGCCGGACCCGACGGGGACGACCGGGCCGACCGTGCCGACCTCGGGCACCTGCTCAAGGGCAACCTCTGCCGGTGCACCGGCTACCGCTCGATCGCCGACGCGCTGGACGGGGAGGTCAACACCGAGAAGGACGGCGCCGCGCCCGGGCACTCGCTGCCCGCCCCGGCGGGGCTGCGGGTGGTCACCGGCCGCGAGCCGTACACCCTCGACGAGCCGCCGGCCGGGCTGCTGCACCTGGCCGTGCTGCGCAGCCCGCACGCGCACGCCCGCGTCCGCACGATCGACACCGCCGCGGCCGCCGCGCTGCCCGGCGTCCGGCTGGTCCTCACCCACCACGACGTCCCGCAGGTCCACTACTCCACCGGGCGGCACGAGAACCGCCACGACGACCCGGACGACACCCTGCTGCTCGACCCGGTCGTCCGGCACGTCGGGCAGCGGGTGGCCGCGGTGGTGGCCGAGTCGCCGGCCGCGGCCGAGCGGGCCTGCGCGGCGCTCGTGGTCGACTACGAGGTGCTGCCGGCCGTCCTGGACCCGGAGGAGGCGCTGGCCCCGGGGGCGCCGCTGCTGCACGCCGACAAGCCGGCCGACGCCGGCATCGCCGACCCGGCCCGGAACCTGGTCGCCGAGCTGCACGGCGAGGTCGGCGACGTCGCGGGCGGGTTCGCCGCGGCCGAGGTGGTGGTCGAGGGGACCTGGACCACCCAGCGGGTGTCGCACGGCCAGCTGGAGACCCACGGCACCGTGGCCTGGCTCGACGAGGACGGCCGGCTGGTCGTGCGGACCAGCACCCAGGTGCCGTTCCTGGTCCGCGCCGAGCTGTGCCGGGTGCTGGGGCTGGCGCGCGAGCGGGTCCGGGTGCTCACCGCCCGGGTCGGGGGCGGGTTCGGCGGCAAGCAGGAGATGCTCACCGAGGACCTGGTCGCGCTGGCCGTGCTGCGCCTGGGCGAGCCGGTGCAGTGGGAGCTGACCCGCACCGAGTCGCTGGCCGCGCTGCCCTGCCGGCACCCGATGCGGGTCGGGGTGCGGGTCGGGGCGACCCGCGACGGCGTGCTCACCGCGCTGGCGCTGGACGTGCTGTCCGACGCCGGGGCCTACGGCAACCACTCCGTCGGGGTGCTCTTCCACGGCTGCCACGAGTCGGTCGGGCTCTACCGCTGCCCGAACAAGCGGGTCGACGCCCGCGCGGCCTACACCAACAACATCCCGTCCGGCGCGTTCCGCGGCTACGGCCTCGGCCAGGTGATCTTCGGCATCGAGGGTGCGCTGGACGAGCTGGCCCGCCGGCTCGGGCTCGACCCGTTCGAGCTGCGGCGGCGCAACGTCGTCGTGCCCGGCGACCCGATCGTCACCGCGCACGTCCCCGGCCCGGACGACGACCTCGGCTACGGCTCCTACGGGCTCGCCGAATGCCTGGACCTGGCCCGCGACGCCGTCCGGGCCGGGGACGACGTGCCGGCGCCGGACGGGCCGCGGTGGCGGGTCGGCGAGGGGATGGCCGCGTCGATGATCGCCACCATCCCGCCGCGCGGGCACCTGGCCGAGGCGACGGTGACCCTGGACCCCGACGGCGGCTACACCGTCCGGGTCGGCACCGCGGAGTTCGGCAACGGCACCAGCACCGTGCACGTCCAGCTGGCCGCCACCGTGCTGGGCGCCGAGCCGCACCAGGTCCGGCTGTGGCAGTCCGACACCGACGCCGTCGGCTACGACACCGGGGCGTTCGGCTCGGCGGGTAGCGTGGTGGCCGGCAAGGCGGTGCACGCGGCCGCGCTCGCGCTGCGCGCCGCGATCCTCGACCGGGTGCCCGGCACCCTCGGCCCGCTGGGTGTGCAGGCCGCCGGCGGGTTCGTCCCGCTGACCGCGGTCGCCGGGCCCGACGGGCTGACCGCGCGGACCACCCACGACGGCACCCCCCGCTCGCTGGCGTTCAACGTGCACGCGGTGCGGGTGGCGGTGCACACCGGCACCGGGGAAGTCCGCATCCTGCGCTCGGTGCACGCCGCCGACGCCGGGACCGTGCTCAACCCCGAGCAGTTGCGCGGCCAGGTCGAGGGCGGGGTGGCCCAGGCGCTGGGCACCACGCTCTACGAGGACCTCCAGGTCGACGCGACCGGCGCGGTCACCACCGCGGTGCTGCGCAACTACCACCTGCCGCAGTTCGCCGACGTCCCGCGCACGGCCGTGCTGTTCGCCGACACCCACGACGAGCTGGGCCCGTTCGGCGCCAAGTCGATGAGCGAGTCGCCCTACAACCCCGTCGCCCCCGCCGTCGCCAACGCCGTCCGCGCCGCGACCGGCGTCCGCCCGTACGCCCTGCCCCTCACCGCCGACCGCCTCTGGCGCCTGTTCACCCGTCGGTGACGGTGACGCCGAGGCCGGCGGCGGTGGCCCGGATCCCGTCCCAGGCGGCGACCGGCAGCGGCACCCCGCCGGCCGTGCGCGCCGCCCGCATCCGGGCCTCCGGGTCGCCCGGGGCGAGCACCGGCAGGGCCGGGTCGACCGGGCGGGCGGCCAGCACCCAGTCCAGGTGCTCGCGGCCGATCCGCTCGAACTCCGCGCGGGTGCCGAACCCGTCCGGGGACAGGTAGATCGACAGCATCCCGTTGCTGATCCCGGCCCGGCCGTCGGGCGGGCCGGCGGTCCCGCCGCCGGTCAGCGCGCCGGCCAGCAGCTCGCACATCAGCGCCAGCCCGGACCCCTTGTGCTCGCCGAACGCCCGGATCGCGCCGGTGCCGTTCGCCGCGCTGCGCACGTCGCCCTCGGCGTAGTCGCCGTAGAGCACCCGCGGATCGCCCGACATCTCGGCGTCGGCGCTGATCAGCGCGTCGGGCGGGAGGGGCTTGCCGCCGTAGGAGGCGACCTGGGCCTTGCCCTCGGCGACCAGCGAGGTGGCGAAGTCGAGCACCACCGGCCGGCCCGGCAGCGGCACCCCGATCGCCACCGGCGCGGTGGAGAACCGGCGCTCGGCCGCCCCGAACGGCGCCACCAGGGGCGACCCGGCGACGTTGACGAAGTGCAGCGAGACCAGCCCGGCCGCGACCGCGGTCTCGGCGTAGCGGCCGACCCGCCCGACGTGCCCGGAGTCGCGCAGGGCCACGATGCAGGTGCCGTGCTCGCGGGCCCGCTCGACGCCCAGGTCGACGGCCTGCGCGCCGATGGTCTGCCCGAACCCGCGGTTGCCGTCCAGCAGCACGAAGGCGCCGCCGTCGCGCACCACGGTGGCCGACCGCCCGGCGTGCACCAGGCCGTCGCGCAGCCAGCCCACGTACATCGGCACCCGCACCACTCCGTGGCTGTCGTGCCCGGTGAGGTTGGCGTCGACCAGGTCGGCGGCGATCCGGGCGGCCTCGTCGTCGGCGCAGCCGGCGGCCCGGAAGATGTCGCGCACCGTGGTGGTCAGCGCGTCGGCCGGGACCAGTCGTACGTCGGAGATCGAGCTGTTCGCGTCCCTGCCCGCTGCGCTGTCCGCCACGCCGCCCAGTATGCCGAGTGATCGTCGGCGCGCCGGTCGTGATCGGCGATTCCCGGGTGGTCCGGCTAGCCGAGCTGCGAGCGCTGCCCGGCGAGCGCCTCGGCCGCCCGGGTCGCCGTCCGGACGGCTCGGGCCGTGACCGGGTCGGCGGCGACGGCCGGCCAGTCCTCGGGCCGGTCCTCGACGCGCCAGCTCGCCCGCCCGGGTGGGGACCAGCGGTCCGGCTCGTCCAGGGTGGCGGCCAGCAGCCGGGCGGTGTCGGCGGGGTCGGTCCAGCGGCGCTTGACCAGGCCGAGCAGGCGCCCGAGCAGCCCGGCCCGGTCGCCCAGCCCGGTCCGGACGACGCCGGGGTGCAGGACCAGCACGTCCAGCCCGGGGTGCTCGGCGGCGGTGTCGCGCAGCGCGACCGCCCGGCACAGCTTGGTCGTGCAGTAGGTCCGCAGCCCCGAGAAGTCCGCTCCGGTGGGCGAACGCTCGGCGTCGACCCGGCCCTTGACCAGCAGCCCGGCGCTGACGTCCAGGATCCGGGCCAGCCGCCCGGCCGCCAGCAACGGGCGCTGGAGCCACAGCGCCGACAGGTGGTTGACCACGAACGCGGACTCCAGGCCGTCCTCGGTGAGGGCGCGGCGGGCGGGCCAGATGCCGGCGCAGTGCACGAGGGTGCTGCCGTCGGGGAGCGAGCCGGCGAGGGCCTCGGCCACCTCCGTCGTGCCGGCCCGGCTGCGGAGGTCGACGGGGTGGGTGGTGACCTCGGCGCCCGCGGCCGCGGCCCGGGCGGCGGTGACCCGCAGGGCGTCGGACGGCCGGGCCAGCAGGACCAGGCGGCGGCCCGGGCGGGCGGCGGCGACGGCGAGGGCGCCGCCGATGCCGCGGGAGGCGCCGGTGAGGACGACGGTGGGCGCGGCTGGCATGCTGGACCTCCGGTGGAGTGTTGCTCTAGAGCAACACTCTAGGCCCACCAGGGGGAGGACGTCGATGGCGGTGGACAGCGCGGGCACCCGGCGCGCGGTGCTGGACGCTGCGCTCGGCCTGGTGCGCGCCGACGGGCTGGCGGCGGTCACGGTGGCCGCCCTGGCCGCCTCGTCCGGGGTGTCCAACGGCAGCATCTACCACCACTTCGGCAGCCGGGAGGGCGTGCTGCGCCGGCTGCTCGTCGAGTGCTTCGCCGGGCTGGTCTCCGCGCTGGCCCCGGCGCTGGACGACGGCCCCGCCGAGGCGTGCGTGCGCGACCTGGTCGCCCGCCACCTGCGGTGGGTGGTCGCCGAGCCGGGCCCGGCCGCCGTGGTCTACGGCGTCCCGCTCGACGCCGCCGCGGGCGCCGCGGCCGTGGTGGGGGAGAAGGGGGCCGCAGCCCGGCCGCTGGCGGACTGGTTCGCCGCCCGCGCGGCGGCCGGGGAGCTGCGCGCGGTCCCGGCCTGGGCGCTCGACCCGGTCGTGCTCGGGCCGGTGCACGAGGTGGCCCGGCGCGGCCTGGCCGGCCCGGACGACGTCGAGCGGGTGGTCGCCGACGCGGTCTGGGCCGTCGTGGCGCCGCCGGGCGGCGAGGCGGGCCCGGGTCGGCCGGTGATCGTTAGTCGGTGATGGCGATGTCGCCCACCGACACCTCGAGGTGCGCCCCGGCGTTGACCAGCGCCTCGGCGTCGGCTTCGGCGAACTCCGGGCGCTGCACGAAGTCCGCGTCGTGCTCGACCGCCTCGCCGGTGAAGCTCACCCGCTGGTCGGGCCGCACCGTGAACGGGCTCTCCCCGGCCGTGGTCAGCAGCACCCAGACCCGGTCGCCGTCCCCGGCGGAGATCCAGAAGCCCTCGTCGGCCGGGACGCCCTGCACCAGCGCCCGGTCCACCACCACCCGGCGCCCGGCCACCGAGCTGAGGTCGGTGACGTCGTCGAACTGCACGACGTCGGCGCCGCCCAGGTCGGCGTCGGAGTCGGCGTCGGAGTCGGCGTCGGTGTCGATCCGGTCCGGGTCGTCGGCCCGGTCCTCGACCTGGTCGCTGCCGACCTGCAGGCCGTCCTGCGGGGTGGGGTCGGGCGTGTTCGCGCTCCACACCAGCGCCACCAGCACCCCGACGACCACCACGAGCCCGGTGATCAGCACGATCGGATCCCGCAACAAGCGCACGCCGTTCCCCTGTCCACCCGCCCGCCGGGACGGCGGGGTCGGGACAGGGGTTGCCGTTGTGCGCCCGGCTCAACCGGCCGGCTCACCCGGCGGGGGTGGGCAGCGAGCCGACCCGGCTGCCGGGGCGCCCGCCGGGGTCCGGGCGACGCGGCCCGGGGCGACCGCGCAGCCCGGCGACCGCGGGTCAGCCGCGGCCGTCGTCCTCGTCGGGCAGGCCGGCGTCCTGCTGCTGTTCGAGCAGGTCGGCGTCGGCGGCGTCCCGGCCGGTGTCGAGGTCCACGGTGCCGGTCGGGACGTCGGCCTCCTCGCTGGGGTCCACGGTGCGGCTCTGCTCGGCCACGTCGGCCTCGGGTCGTTCGGCGCTGCTCATCCGACTGCTCCTCTCGGGCGTCCGTTCGGTGTCCGGGAACGGTCCCACTACCCGCTGGGGCAGGCCCCGACACCCCCGGCGGCCGGTGCGACCGGCCGCCGGGCCGGGCTCAGTTCCCGGTGGTGCTGCCGCCGAGCTCGCCCGACAGGTGCTTCATGACCCCGTTCGGCCCGTCCACCTCCGGCACCTTCCGCAGGGTGTCCACGAGTCCCTGGTCGGCACCGTTGCGGCTGGCCAGCTCGGCGAGCTGGTCGCCCTTCATCGGGTAGTCCGCGCCCTTGAGCGCCTTCTGCACTTCGGTCACCTGGTATGCCATGGCGGGCAATTACCCGCCCGGCGCGGGGTCAAGCCCGGGCGCCGCACCCGATCGGGGGACGGCTACCCGGCGGCGCGGATCCTCGAGGTCAGGTGGTCGGGCACGGTCAGGTCCGGGTCCTCCACCAGGCCCTGCAGCGCGGTCAGCGTGGCGTGGCCGGCGGCGAGCAGCGCCCGGTCGGAGCCGGGGTCGTCGTCCTCGCCGGTCTCCACCTCGCGCAGCCGCACCCCGGCCTCGCCGACCTCGTCGACGACCGACCGCACGGTGCCGCGCCGGCTCAGCGGGGCCTGGCGCAGCTCACGCACGTCCTCCGGCGCGCAGTGCGGGATGTTGAGCGAGAGCACGGTGTCCCCGTCGCTGTCCAGCAGCAGCTGCAGCACCCCGGGCAGGAACGCCGCCGGGGTCTCCCAGTGCGGGTCGCCGGTGAGGTGCAGGGGCACGTCCAGGGAGACGGCCAGGCCGCGGCGGTCGTGCAGGCCGGCGGTGAGCGCGGCGCAGACGGTGCCGGAGTGCAGCACCGCCCGGCCGACGTTGGGGCCGCGGTTGACCCCGGACAGCACGATGTCGGGGGCCGGGTCGAACCAGCCCCCCAGGGCCGCGACGACGATGTGCGCCGGGGCCGCCTGCACGGCGTAGGCGGGCACGCCGGCGAGGCCGTCCAGTTCGACGCGCTCGACGACCGTGCGGCCCTCGTGCTGGACGGCGTTGATGGACGCCGCCGCGCCGGAGTACTCCCGGTCGGGGGCGGCGACGACGACGTCCAGACCGGCCTCCCGGGCCGCGGTGGCGAGCACCACCAGCCCGGGGGAGCCGATCCCGTCGTCGTTGGTGATCAGGGCGCGCAGCGTGGAGCCGGGGGGCATGCCGTACTGCTACCCGCACATCACCCGGCGCACACCGCGGGCTGCGTCAGCCGGCCGGGCGGGCCGGGTCGGCGGACTCGTAGCCGGCGTTCTGGGCCTGCCACATCCAGCGGGCCTCCTCCAGCGTCCCGACCAGCTCGATGATCAGGTCCTGGGTGACCGGGTCGGTATTGTCGGTCTCGTCGATGCGCGGGCGCAGGGCGCGCACCACGACGTCGACGGACTCGAAGACCTGCCGGATGACGTCGCGGTCGGTGACCCAGCCGGCCGCGAAGGCCGGCACCACCGAGGTCGCGGTCACGGTGACGGCGCGGCCGTCGGGGGAGACCCCGATGGCGGCCATCCGCTCGGCGATCCTGTCCGAGTACTGGCGAGCGGTGTCGACCAGCTCGTCGAGGTGCAGGTGCACGTCGTGGAACTGGCGCCCGACCAGGTTCCAGTGCGCCTGCTTGGCGATCAGCGACAGGTCGAGCAGGTCGACCAGGGTCGCCTGCAGGGCCGCGGCGGTGGTGTCGCGCTCCTGGATGCCGAGCGTGCTCGTGATGGGCTGTGCCACAGCAGTTCTCCTTCGGCTTCGTCGGGTGCGTCACCCGGTCCAACGCCGACGGCGGCGCCGATCGTCCGGTTCCGGCGCCACCGTGACCGGATGAACAGCGACGGGATGAACAGCGCGCCCAACTCAGCGCAGCTCGGGCAGCACCTGCTCGGCCCAGCCGCGGAAGAACCCCTCGTGGTCCGGCCCGACCTGCTGCACGTAGACCTCGTCGACCCCGGCGTCGAGGTACTGGCGCACCCGGTCCAGGTGGGCCTTCGGGTCGTCACCGCAGACGATCGCCCCGGCGATCTGCTCGCGCGGGACCAGGCTCATCGCGTCGGCGAAGTCCTGCGGGCGGGGCAGGGTCTGGGCCAGCTGGCCGGGCAGCATGTCGTTGGCCCACAGCCGGTGCGCGGTGTCCAGCGCGGCGTCCGCGTCGGCGGCCCAGCTGACCTTCATCCCGGCCTGCACCGGCTTGTCCCCGCCGCCGGACCCGCGGAAGGTGCGCACCAGGTCGGCGTCGGGCTGCACGGTGCAGAAGCCGTCGCCGATCCGCCCGGCCAGCTCGGTGGCCTGCGGCCCGAAGCCCGAGACGTAGATCGGGACCGGGTGCTCGGGCCGGGTGTAGATGCGCGCCTCCTGCACCTCGTAGAACTCGCCGTGGTGGCTGACCTGCTCGCCGCGGTGCAGCAGCCGGATGACCTCGACGGCCTCCTCCAGCATGGCCAGCCGCTTGCCGACCGAGGGCCAGGCGTCGCCGAGGATGTGCTCGTTGAGCGCCTCGCCGCTGCCGACGCCGAGCACGAAGCGCCCGTCGAGCTGCACCGCGGCGGTGGCCGCCGCCTGGGCGACCACCGCCGGGTGGATGCGCATGGTGGGACAGGTGACCGCGGTGGTCACCGGCAGCGAGACGGCCTCGGACAGCGCGCCGATCACCGACCAGACGAACGGGCTCTGGCCCTGCTCGTCGTTCCACGGGTGGAAGTGGTCGGAGATCCACAGCCGCTCGAAGCCGGCCCGCTCGGCCGCGCGGGCCTGCGCCAGGAGTTCCTTCGGGCCGTACTGCTCGCAGGACAGGAAGTAGCCGATGCTCGCCATGGGGCAGCGGTACCCCCGGTCGGGCGGGCCAACCGGTCAGCGCCGCCGCCGGCGGCCGCGCACGACCAGGTAGCCCAGCACGACGCCGAGCACGCCCGCGGCGATCAGCAGCGGCTGCCGGTCGCCCTGGGCGGTGCGGGTGCGCACCGTCTCGACGGCCTCGGTGCTGCGGACCTTCGCCTGCTCCAGTGCCGCGGTGGCCTTGACCTTGGCGTCCTCGACGGCCGGGCCGGCCTTGGCCTTGGCCTGCTCGACGGCCTCCCGGGCCTGGGTGGTGGCCTGGTCCACCTTGGCCTTGACCTGCTCGACGGCCTGCTCCTTCGAGGCCTTCGCCCGGGCGGGCACGTCGACCCGGGCGGCCAGCTCGGCCGCGGTCTCGCCGAGCTCGGCGCGCTCCTCGGCGATCTTCGCGCGCAGCTGCGCGGTCTCGGGCTCGGGAGTGGTCATCGGTGCTGCACCTCGGCCTTCACGGTGGCGACGTCCTGCTTGGTGCTGGCGATGGCCTGCTCGGGCACCGGCGGGGTGCCGGCCTGGATCCGGTTCTTGGCCACCAACGCGAGCACGCCGCCGACCGCGATCAGCACCACGCCGACGATCAGCGCGGCCAGCCACACCGGCATCACCAGGGCGAGCGCGGCGATCGCGGCGGCGATCAGGGCGAGCCCGCCGCCGAGGGCGAGCAGGGTGCCGGCGCCGGCCAGGCCGGCGCCGACCCCGACGGTCTTGGCCTTGGCGGTCATCTCCGCCTTGGCCAGCGTGACCTCGTCGGTGACCAGGCCCTTGATCTGTTCGGTCAGACGGCGCATCAGGTCGGCGGTGGACAGCTCGCTCGGCGAACTCTCCGTGCCGGGGGGCTGGGGGGAACTCATGCCTGCGGGTACCCACAAAGCCCTGGGCCAAGCGCCGAACCTGCCCGGCCGCGGCAACGATTCGGTATCCGACGCCCCCGCGGCGCGCCGGGCGGCGGGAGCTGACCCGAGGACCCCCGGCGCCGCTGTGACTGATCGCTCGTTGCGGCGGACGAGCCGCTCCGCGGCTGGGTCACCGCAACCGGTGATCTGCGGGGGTGCCCCGTCGGCGGAGCGGGCTACCGGGGGTCGGGACGTCCTCGGTCAGGCTGCTCAGGCCGTCTAGCAGCCAGTCCAGGATCCGCTCGAACGACTGCGGCGCCGGCTCGTCCCGGGCCGGGTCGGCGGCCCAGCGGCTGAAGTGCGGGTACCGGCCGGACTCGGCGATGCGGGCCAGCAGCGGGGCGGCGGCGTCGGCGAGGTCGCTCTCGTCGCGCACCCCGGCCCCGGCCCGCATGGCGTTCTCCTCCAGCAGGGCCAGGCCCGCGCCGAGCACGTGGCCGAGCACGGTGTTGATCGCGCCCATCCGGGTCGGCGCGTCCAGGCCGAGCGGGTCCAGTTCGGCCAGCGCGGTGTCGTAGAGGGCCAGCGCCCCCGGTCCGAACGGGGGGCGGGCGAAGGCGAGCCGGGCGAACCACGGATGGCGCTGCACCGCGGCCCACCCGCTGAGCCCCAGGCCGCGCAGCGCCTCCCGCCAGCCCCGGCCGCGGACCACGGTGATCTGCCGGTAGACCTCATCGGCCATCAGGTCGGCCAGCCCGTCCTTGCTGCCCACGTAGCGGTAGAGGCCCATCGGGCTGCGCACGCCGAGCCGGGTGGCCAGGGCCCGCATGGTGATCTCGCCGTGCGGCTCGGCGTCGGCCAGTGCGACCGCCGCGGCCACGATCCGCTCCCGGGTCAACGGCTCGCCAGCCCGCCCGCCCGTGCGCCGCCCGGTCGGCGCGTGCGCGGCGTCGAACCAGATCGGCAGGGGCGGCTCGGCGCGGTCGGAGGTCGGCATGGTGGACACACCCTAGCAAGGGGTGTACAACGTACACGTGCATGTACAACGTACACGGGATCCGGGTGTCATGATCGTCGGTGGTGGCCTGGTCGGGCTGACCACCGCACTGCTGCTGCGCCACCACGGGGTACCGGTGACGCTGGTGGAGAGGCGGGCGGGCACCTCGGCGCAGCCCAAGGCCCGCCGCTTCCACACCCGGTCGATGGAGGTCTTCCGCGAGCTGGGGCTCGCCACCGCGGTGCACGAGGCCGCCCGGGACCTGTCCGGGCACGACCACACGCACCCTCGCCGAGGCGGAGCAACTGCCGCTGTGGGCGCCGTCCGGGCCCGACGGGCCGGACGAGGAGGTCTCCCCGGAGCTGCCCTGCCTGATCGCGCAGGACCTGCTGGAGCCGGTGCTGCGCGCAGCCGCGGTCGAGGCCGGGGCCGGCGTCCGGTTCGCCACCGAGCTGGTCGGCTTCGACCGCCGCGGCGACGGCATGCTGGTCGACCTGCACGACCGGTCCACCGGGAACCGGGAACGGGCGGAGGTCCGGTTCCTGGTCGGGGCCGACGGCGCGCGCAGCGGTGTGCGGGAGGCGCTGTGCATCACCCGGTCCGGGGCGGGGCCGGTGGGCGAACCCAGCGTCAGCGTCTACTTCCGGGCCGACCTGGCCGAGGTCGTGCGGGGCCGCGAGTTCAACCTGTGCTGGATCTCCCACCCCGCCGCGCCGGGCGTGCTCGCCTCGGTGGACGGGCGGCACCGGTGGGTGTTCCTGACCGAGGGCGGGCCCGACCGGGACTGGCCGCCGCTGCTGCGCACCGCGCTCGGCGTGCCCGCGCCCGACCTGGAGGTGCTCAGCGCGCTGCCGTGGCGGGCGGAGATGCTGGTCGCCGACCGGTACGCCGACGGGCCGGTGTTCCTGGCCGGCGACGCCGCGCACGTCATGCCGCCCTACGCGGCCAGCGGGGCGAACACCGGCATCGCCGACGCGCACAACCTGGCCTGGAAGCTGGCGGCGGTGCTGCGCGGTGACGCCGGGCCCGCCCTGCTGGACAGCTACTCCGCCGAGCGCCGCCCGGCCGGCTGGTTCGCCGCGGACCAGTCCACCCGGTACACCCGCGCCTTCGGCGACCCCGCCGCCGCGCCCGACCCGACCCTGGCGCACCCGTTCGTGCTGGCCGCGGGCGGGTTCCAGTACCGGGCGGGCGCGCTGGCCGTCGACCCGGACACCGGGCACGACCCGGAACCGGTCACCGAGTTCGCCCCGGCCGGACGGGTCGGCACCCGGGTGCCGCACCGCTGGCTCGACACCGCCCGCACCCGCTCGACGATCGACCTGGCCGGTCCCGGCTGGGCGTTGCTGTCCGCCGGGCCGGTGGCCCGCGACCGTCCGGGGCTGCCGGCCTACCGGGTCGACGCGGACTTCCTGCCGCCCGGCGGGCACCTGCTGCTGCGTCCCGACCACGTCGTCGCCTGGCGTGGCACCGATCCCGCGACCGCGACCCGGGTGATGGCCGACCTGCTCGCCCCGCGCTCCCCGGTGTCGCGATGACGCGCTCGACGGCACCGAGGGCGACACCACGGCCCCGGGAAGGGTGCTGGTGTCGACCTCGGATCACCCCGACGGCCGGTCGCTGCCCGCCTCCAGGATCCGGCGCAGGGTCGCCAGGTCGGCGGCGACCATCCCGGCGTCGCGGGCGAGGTCCTCCTCGGTCATCCCCGGGCGGCGGCGCACGGTGAACACCACGTCGCAGCCCTCGCCGTTCGGGAACACCCGCACCGGGTTGGCCACGGTCTCGCCGGACGGGAGCGTGACGTCGTGGTCGAGGACGCCGTAGTCGTTGCGCTCGGCGAAGGCGACCGTGACCCGGCCCATCGGGGAGTCGGTGACCCACACCCCGTCGACCTCCTCCACGGTCGTCCCGGCCAGGCCGGCCGCCCACCGCGGCAGGTTCGCCGGGTCGGCGGCGTAGGCGTAGACCTCCCGCCAGGGCCGGTCGATGGACACGCCGATGTGGGTGGACTCCTGCACCCGGGCATCCTCGCAGCGCCGACCGACAGCCCGCCGCCCGGTAATGGGGTGTCGGCGCCGGGGGTGGTGCCCGATACTCCCCGGACGTGGGCCATGTGGACGTCGCCGGGGTGCGCTACGAGCTGCCGGACGGGCGGGTGCTGCTCGACGACGTGTCGTTCCGGGTCGGCGAGGGTGCGAAGGTCGCCCTGGTCGGCGCGAACGGGGCCGGCAAGACCACCCTGCTGAGGATCGTCACCGGCGACCTCGCCCCGCACGCCGGCGCGGTCACCCGGTCCGGCGGGCTCGGGGTCATGCGCCAGTTCGTCGGGCACGGCGTGGTCGATCCCGCTGCCGACCCCGCTGCCGATCCCACCGTCGCCGACCTGCTGCTTTCGGTCGCCCCGCCGCGGGTGCGGGCGGCCGCGGCCGCGGTGGACCGCAGCGAGCTGGTGCTGATGGACACCGACGACGAGCCGGCCCAGCTGGCCTACGCCACCGCGCTCGCCGAGTACGCCGACGCCGGCGGCTACGACGTCGAGGTCACCTGGGACGTCTGCACCTCGGCCGCGCTCGGCGTGCCCTACGACCGCGCCCGGTTCCGGTCGCTGTCCACCCTGTCCGGCGGCGAGCAGAAGCGGCTGGTGCTGGAGTACCTGCTGCGCGGCCCGGACGAGGTGCTGCTGCTCGACGAGCCGGACAACTACCTCGACGTGCCCGGCAAGATCTGGCTGGAGGGCCGGCTGCGGGAGTCGCCGAAGACCGTGCTCTACGTCAGCCACGACCGGGAGCTGCTGGCCGCCACCGCGACCCGGGTGGTGACCGTCGAGCTGGGTGCGGCGGGCAACACCACCTGGACCCACCCGGGCGGCTTCGCCTCCTACCACGAGGCCCGCCGCGACCGGTTCGCCCGGTTCTCCGAGTTGCGCCGGCGCTGGGACGAGGAGCACGCCAAGCTCAAGGCGCTGGTGCTGATGTACAAGCAGAAGGCCGCCTACAACGACGGCCTGGCCAGCCGCTACCAGGCCGCGCAGACCCGGCTGCGCAAGTTCGAGGAGGCCGGGCCGCCGACCGCGCAGCCGCGCGAGCAGCAGGTCAGCATGCGCCTGGCCGGCGGGCGCACCGGCAAGCGCGCGGTGGTCTGCCGGGCCCTGGAGCTGACCGGGCTGATGCGGCCGTTCGACCTGGAGGTCTGGTACGGCGAGCGGGTCGCCGTGCTCGGGTCCAACGGGTCGGGCAAGTCGCACTTCCTGCGCCTGCTCGCCGCCGGCGGCACCGACCCCGACGTCGAGCACCGGCCGGCCGGGACCGGGCCGATCGCGCCGGTGCCGCACACCGGCCGGGCGACCCTCGGCGCCCGGGTGCGCCCGGGCTGGTTCGTGCAGACCCACGACCACCCCGAGCTGACCAGCCGCACGCTGCTGGAGGTCCTGCACCGCGGCGACGAGCACCGCGCCGGGATGGGCCGCGAGCAGGCCGCCCGGGTGCTGGACCGCTACGAGCTGGCGCACGCCGCCGAGCAGCGGTTCGAGACGCTGTCCGGCGGCCAGCAGGCGCGGCTGCAGATCCTGCTGCTGGAGCTGTCCGGGGCGACCCTGCTGCTGCTCGACGAGCCGCTGAGCTCGAGGAGCAGGATCTGGAACCGCGCCTGCTGCCCGCCGCAGAGCGACTCGAACCGCAGCTCCGCCGGGGCGCGGAGCTCGTAGCGGGCGAGCACCCGGCTGGCCTGCTCGCGCCCCATCCCCTGGCGGCCGTGAGGCGTGCCGTCACCCCGGTGGAGGATCTCCAGCAGGGTGCGGCCCATCAGCTCGGGGTGGTCGTGGGTCTGCACGAACCACCCGGGACGGACCCGGGCACCGAGCCGGGCGCGGCCGGTGTGGTTCACCGGCGCGACCCGGACGTCCCCGACGGGCTGGTGCTCGACGTCGGGGTCGCTGCCGCCCGCGGCGAGCAGCCGCAGGAAGTGGGACTTGCCGGAGCCGTTGCTGCCGAGCAC
>JASLAP010000132.1 GCA_030147065.1 Pseudonocardia sp.
AGCTGCCCGACCCGGACGCGCTGCACCTGTCGGTGCTGAACTTCGCCAACACCGACCTGGAGTGCACGGTTCGCTCGGCGCACCTGCCGCCGGGCGCGGCGGTCACCGACATGTTCACCACCCGCCCGGTGGGAACCGTCGACGGCGAGCACGGGGTGGCGGTGCGGCTGGAGCCGCACCAGGGCCACGCGCTGCTGGTGCGGCGCCCCGGCACCGGCGGCGACTCGGACCGCACCGGCTGAGCTACCGTCGCGGGCGGCCGGAGGTCCCGGTCGCCCACGACCGCCGGAGGGCCCGATCACCGCGCGCGACCTGCCCCTGCTCGGCCCCGGTGTCCCCGGCCGCGGTGCCCCCGAGCACGGTGCCCCCGAACACGGTGCCCTCGGCCGCGGTGTCCCCGAACACGGTGTCCCCGAACACGGTGCCCCCGAACACGGTGCCCTCGGTCGCGGTGTCCCCGAGCGCGGTGCCGAGGCAGCCGGCGCCGACGCGCCCGGCGTCCGCCGACCCGGCAGCCGAGGATCGGGCGCCCAGGCTCCCCTCGTTCACGAGCCCCGTGTCGACCGGCCTCCTGTCAGCCAGCCCCCCGCCGACCAGCCCCCCGTCAACCAGCCCCCTGCCGATCAGCCCACTGTCGATCAGCCCCCTGTCAATCAGCCCCCTACCGACCAGTCCCCTGTCAACCAGTCCCGTGCCGACCAGTCCCCTGCCGACCAGTCCCCTGCCGACCAGCCCCGTGCCGACCGGCCCCCTGCCGACCAGTCCACTATCGACCGGTCCCGTGCCGATCAGTTGCCTGTCGACCAGTCCACTGTTGACGGATCTCTGGTCGACACGTCCCCTGTCGACGAGTTGCGCGCCGACTGCGCGCGGTGTGCGGGGCTGTGCTGCACGGTGCTCGGGTTCGCCGCGTCCGCGGACTTCGCCGGGGACAAGCCGCCGCGCACCCCGTGCCGGCACCTGCGCGACGACTTCGGCTGCGGCATCCACTCCCGGCTGGTCGAGCGCGGCTACCCCGGCTGCACCGCCTACGACTGCTTCGGCGCCGGCCAGCTGACCATCCAGGTGACCTTCGGCGGCCGCACCTGGCGCGAGTCCCCGGAGGTCGCCGAGGCGGTGTTCGACGTGTTCGGCGTGCAGCGCCGGCTGCAGGAGCTGCGCTGGTACCTGCGCGAGGCCCGGGCCGTGACCGCAGCGGCCCCGCTCCACCCCGACCTGGACGCCCTCCGGGCCGAGGTCGAGGAACTGACCCGGCTGCCCGCCACCGACCTCGTCGCGCTGGACGTGGCGCCGGTGCACGGCCGGGTCGACGCCCTGCTGCGCCGGGCCTCGGAGTCGGCCCGGGCCGAGGTCCCGCCGCCCGCCCCCACCCCGCGTGGAGGCCGCGGCCGGCGGGCCCCTTCCCGCCCCCTCGACCGCCGGGACCGCCGCCGGGCGAACCTCGCCGGGCGCGACCTGATCGGCGCCGACCTGCGCGAGGCGGACCTGCGCGGCGCCGACCTCCGCGGCGCGCTGCTGCTGGCCGCGGACCTGCGCGGGGCCCGGCTGGACCGGGCCGACCTGATCGGCGCCGACCTCCGCGACGCCGACCTGCGCGGCGCCGACCTGGCCGGCGCGCTGTTCCTGACCCGGTTCCAGGTCGGCGCCGCGCGCGGGGACGCGGCCACGGTGCTGCCGGCCGGGCTCGAGCGGCCGGCCCGGTGGGAGCAGGCTCCGCCCGCAGGCGCCCCGCCGGGCGGCGATCACCGGTCTCAGCCCGGTCGCTGACCTCACGCCGTGACCCCCGAGGCGGCGATCCCTCCGCGAAGACGCGGTCCACCCACCGCATCGGCGTTGCCCCGGCTCCACGGCCCGGCCCCCACCGCCCCCTCAGCCGGCTCTGTCGCAGCCCGTCGAGCGTCGCGCAGCCTCCCGAGCGTCCTCGCAGCGCGCCGACCAGCTGCGAGGGCACCACACGACCTGCGCGAGCCGCGACACCCTGCAACAGCAACCCGCCCGAACCACTGGACGGAGCAGCCCCGCGGCGCACTCGCGCAGCGCGTAACGGGTGGCGCAGCCCGTCGAGTGTCCTCGCAGCGTCCCCACCAGCTGCGACACCACCACACGAGCTGCGCGAGCCTGCGACGTGCTGCGAGGGCGGCCGCTCGCGGCGCAGGCCGAGCCGAGTGAGTCTGCTCCGGGGGCGGATCTCGGCCGCGCGCACTCCCTCGCGACCCACGGCGGTGATCGCCGGTCGCGGCCAACGGACCGCGCCGGTGCGGCTGATCCACCGCAACCGGCGATCATCGACGCGGCGGCTGCACCTGCACCGAGTCGCAGACGTGTGACACCCGGGGGGTCAGGGGTCCAGTCGCACGTTCCCGGTGGCCGCCTCCCCCAGTCCGGCCGGGCCTGCGATCAGGGTGATCACGTCGCCCGACGGGTCCAGGTCGCCCCACGCCCGTACGACGTCCCCGGCGAACACCGGCCGGACCAGCCGGAAGTCGAACGCCACGACGGCGCGGTCCGGCAGTTCCCGGCGCGGGATCTCCAGGAGCAGCAGAGCGAGCAGCGGCCCGTGCACCACCAGGCCCGGGTAGCCCTCCACCCCGGTGACGTACGGCTGGTCGTAGTGGATCCGGTGGGTGTTGTAGGTCAGCGCGCTGAACCGGAACAGCAGCGCGGGGTCGGTGGGCAGGTCGATCCGCCACCGCGACTCCGGTTCCGGGACCGGCTCGGGGGCCGGGATCGGGCGTGCCTGCCCGGCCGGCTGGCTGCGGTAGACCACGTCCTGCTCCTCGACGGCGAGCAGCTCGCCGCGGCGGCGGAACTCGTGGCGCACGGTCACGAGCAGCATCTCCCCGCTGCGCCCGCTCTTGGGCAGGGCCGCAGTGAGCTCGGAGCGCCGCTCGATCCGGTCCCCCACCCGCATCGGCGCGTGCACCACCAGCCGCCCGCCGGCGATCATCCGGCGGCGGTCGGGCACCGGGGGCAGGAAGTGGCCGTCCGCGGGGTGGCCGTCCTCGCCCAGCCCGCTGCGGCGCGGGTGGTCCAGGAAATACAGCCAGTGCCACAGCGGAGGCAGCGGGTCGCCCGGCCCCGCCGCGGTGCCGGGCAGGTCCAGCAGCGCCGAGAAGGCGGCCACCGGCCACGGACCGATCACGTCGGTCGTGCTCAGCGGGCCGGGGCGCCAGTCGGCGACGGCCCTGCCGAGGGCGGGCGGTGCGGGGGCCGTCGATCCAGAAGCAGCCGAGTCCGAGGCAGCCGAGTCCGGGCCAGCCGGAAGTCGAAGGCGGTGACCGTGCGGCCCGGCAGTTCCCGGCGCGGGATCTCCAGCAGCAGCAGCGCCAGCAACGGGCCGTGCACCACCAGCCCCGGGTAGCCCTCCACCCCGGTGGCGTACGGCTGGTCGTAATGGATCCGGTGGGTGTTGTAGGTCAGCGCGCTGAACCGGAACAGCAGCGCCGGGTCGGTGGGCAGCTCGATCCGCCAACGGGAGGCGGGTTCGGGAGCCGGTTCCCGGGGAGCGAGGGGGCGGGGCCGGCCACCGGGCTGGCTCCGGTACACCACGTCCTGCTCCTCGACCGCGAGCAGCTCGTCGCCGCGGCGGAACTCGTGGCGCACGGTCACGAAAAGCATCGCGCCGCTGCGCCCGCTCTTGGGCTGCGCAGCGACCAGCTCCGAGCGTCGCTCGATCCGGTCCCCCACCCGCATCGGCGCGCGCACCTCCAGCCGCCCCCCGGCGATCATCCGGCGCCGGTCCGGCATCGGGGGCAGGAAGTGACCGTGCGCGGGGTGACCGTCCTCGCCCAGCTCACTGCGGCGCGGGCGGTCGAGGAAGTACAGCCAGTGCCACAGCGGAGGCAGCGGATCGCCCGCTCCCGCCGCGCTGCGCGGTAGGTCCAGCAGCGCGGAGAAGGCGGCGACCTGCCAGGGATCGATCACGTCGTTCGAGGTCAGCGGCTCGGGCCGCCAACCGACGACCGCCGGGCCGAGGGCGGCCGGGTCGGAAGCCGTCGATCCGGGGACCGCCGAGCCGGAAGCAGCCGGTCCAGGGGTGGCCGGACCCGAGGTGGCCGGACCGGAGGTGAACGCACCGGAGACATCCGGACCAGATCCCGCCGGTCCGGAGGCGGCCGGTCCAGCAGCGCCCGGTCCAGGGATGGCCGGATCACGAGTGGCCGGATCACGGGTAGCCGGACCAGGTGCGGCCGCAGCGGAGACGTCCGGACCCGATGCTGCCGGTCCGGGAGCAGCCGGTCCGGGAGCAGCCGGTCCGGGAGCAGCCGGTCCGGGGGCAGCCATCACCCGAGGGTGAACGGGTCGCGGGTGCCGCCGGACAGCTCCACCCACACCGCTTTGGTGCGGGTGTAGGCGTCGACGGCCTCCACGCCGTTCTCCCGCCCGATGCCGGACTGCCCGAACCCGCCGAACGGCACCCCCGGCGCGACCACCCGGTAGGCGTTGATCCAGACAGTGCCCGCCCGGATCCGGCCGGCCACCCGGTGCGCGCGGTGCACGTCCTTGGTCCACACCGCGCCGGCCAGCCCGTAGGGGGTGTCGTTGGCCAGCTTCACGGCCTCGTCCTCGTCGGTGAACGGGTACGCCGACAGCACCGGCCCGAACACCTCCTCGCGGACCACGGTCGACTCCGGCCCGACGCCCGTCAGCACGGTCGGCCGGACGAACAGCCCGCCCAGGCCGTCGTCCGCAGCGCCGCCGTAGGCGACCGTGGCGCCCTCCTCGGTGGCCGTGCGCAGGTAGCCGAGCACCTTGTCGTACTGCGGTGCGTTGGCCACCGGGCCCATCTCGGTGGCCGGGTCGTTCGGGTCGCCGAGCCGGATCCGGGACGCGCGCTCGGCGACCAGCCGGACCAGCTCGTCGTGCACGTCGGCGTGCACGATCAGCCGGGACCCCGCCATGCAGGTCTGGCCGGTGGCGGCGAACACCCCGGCCACGATGCCGTTGGCCGCCGCGGCCAGGTCGGCGTCGGGGAACACGACCTGCGGGGACTTGCCGCCCAGCTCCAGGGTCACCGGGTTGAGGTTCTCGGCCGCGACGCGCGCGACCGCCCGGCCGGTGGCCGTCGAGCCGGTGAACGCGACCTTGTCGACCCCGGGGTGTCCGGCCAGGGCGGCGCCGATCTCCCGGGACTGCCCGGTGACCACGTTGACCACCCCGGGCGGGAACCCGGCCTCGGTGATCAGCTCGGCGAACCCGAGGGTGGAGGCGGGGGCGTGCTCGGACGGCTTGACCACCACGGTGCACCCCGCCGCGAGAGCGGGAGCGAGCTTCCAGGTCATCAGCAGCAGCGGGGAGTTCCACGGGGTGATCGCGGCGACCACGCCCACCGGCTCGCGGCGGGTGTAGACCAGGTAGTCCGGGTTGGGCGCGGGGATCTGGCGGCCCTCCAGCTTGTCGGCCAGCCCGGCGTAGTAGTGGTACCAGCCGCCCAGGGCGCTGAGCTGGCCGATCATCTCCCGGTAGAGCTTGCCGGAGTCGGCGACCTCGAGCCGGGCCAGCCGCTCGGCGTGCTCGCCGACGAGGTCCGCCAGCCGGCGCAGCAGCGCGGCCCGGGCGAACCCGGTCATCCGGCCCCACTCGCCGTCCAGCGCCGCCCGGGCCGCCGCGACGGCCGCGTCGACGTCCTCGGGGCCGCCGTCGGGGATCTCCGCCCACGGCTGACCGGTGTAGGGGTTCTGGGACCGGAAGGTCGCGCCGGAGAGCGCGCCGACCGCCTCGCCGCCGATCAGCATGGAGAACCGCTGCAGCTCGCCACCCATGGTCAGCTCCCGTCCTCGCGGCCGGCCCCGTCGCCGACGGTGTCCATCCTGCCTGGTGCCAGGCGGCCGTCCGGCCCTCCACCCGACCCTTCCGGCAGGTCGACGGAGGCCCCAGGCGCCGACCCGGCGCCCGCGACGGCTGCGCCGGCTCCGGCGCCGGTACCAGTGGCGCCGGTAGCGCCCTCGGTGTCCGCGGCACGAGCGGTGTCAGCAGCACCAGCGGCGCCGGAGCCGGCGACCTTGACGCCGGCACCCTCGGCGGCAGCACGCTCGGCGGCGGTAACGGTGTCGACGCAGATCGCAGCAGCCGTGCCTGCGGCAGACCTGTCGGCCGCGGCTGCGTCGACCGTGGCTGGGCCGGCCGCGGCCGGGTCCGTGCGATCGAGCCAGTCCAGGACCGCTGCGGTGTGCTCCCCGGCCGCCGGGACCGGGTTCATCGGGACGTCCCACCCGGCGCTGACCGGGGGCAGCAGCGCCTGCACCGGACCGGCCTCGGTGCCGACCTCGCGCCACCGGTCGCGGGCGGCGAGCTGGGGGTGCTCGGCGAACTCGGCCATCGTCCGCTGCCGGGCGTAGGCGATCCCGGCCCGCTCCAACCGGTCCTGCGCGGCGTCCAGGTCGAGGCCGGCGAACACCGCGGCGATGAGGGCGTCCAGCTCGGCGCGGTGCGCGACGCGGGCGGCGTTGCCGGCGAACCGGGGGTCGGCCGCCAGGTCGGGACGCTCCAGCACGACCGCGCAGAACCGCTCCCACTCCCGCTCGTTCTGCAGGCCGAGGTTCACCGTCTCCCCGGTGCCGACGGTGACCGGGCCGTAGGGGGCGATGGTGGAGTGGCTGGCCCCGGCCCGGGCCGGGTCGGCGCCGCCGTAGCGGGCGAAGAAGTACGGGTAGCCCATCCACTCCCCCAGCGCCTCCAGCATCGACACCTCCAGGGCCTGG
>JASLAP010000159.1 GCA_030147065.1 Pseudonocardia sp.
GGCGATCTTCGCGCGCAGGTCGTCCAGGTCGACGTCGCCGGTCGGGCCGGTGGCCACGACCACCACCCGCATGCCGGCCATCACCGCCGAGGCCGCGTTGGTGCCGTGCGCGCTGGCCGGGATCAGGCAGACGTCGCGGTGGGCCTCACCGCGGCTGCGGTGGTAGGCGGCGATGGCCAGCAGCCCGGCGAACTCGCCCTGGCTGCCCGCGTTGGGCTGCAGCGACACCGCCGCGTACCCGGTCAGCTCGGCCAGCCAGCGCTCCAGGTCGGCGATCAGTTCCAGGGTGCCCGCGGCGTCGGCCGCCGGCGCGAACGGGTGCAGGTCGGCGAAGGCCGGCCAGGTGATCGGCTCCATCTCGGCGGCCGCGTTGAGCTTCATGGTGCACGAGCCCAGCGGGATCATCGTGCGGTCCAGCGCGAGGTCGGCGTCGGCGAGCCGGCGCAGCCAGCGCATCAGCGCGGTCTCCGAGCGGTGCTCGTGGAAGACCGGGTGGGTCAGGTAGTCGCTGGTCCGGGCCAGGCCCGCCGGCAGCGCGTCGGGGCTGGCCGCGTCCAGCCCGGCGACGTCGTCGGCGGTGACCCCGAACGCCGTCCAGACCGCGCGCAGGTGCTCGACGACGGTGACCTCGGAGCAGGCGATGCCGACGACGTCGCCGTCCACCCGGCGCAGCGCGATCCCGGCGTCGTGCGCGGCCGCCACGACCTCGTCGGCCCGCCCGGGCACGCGGGCCTGCACGGTGTCGAAGAACTCGCCGTGCAGCACCTCCACACCCCCGGCGCGCAGCCCCGCGGCCAGGACCGCGGCCATCCGGTGCGCCCGCCGGGCGATCCGGCGCAGCCCGTCCGGGCCGTGGTAGACCGCGTAGCAGGCGGCCACCACGGCCAGCAGGACCTGCGCGGTGCAGATGTTGGAGGTGGCCTTCTCCCGGCGGATGTGCTGCTCACGGGTCTGCAGCGCGAGCCGCAGGGCGGGGTTGCCGTCGGCGTCGCGGGACATCCCGACCAGCCGGCCGGGCAGCTGGCGGGCGTGCTTCTGCTGCACCGACAGGTAGGCCGCGTGCGGGCCGCCGAAGCCCAGCGGCACGCCGAAGCGCTGGGTGGTGCCCAGCGCCGCGTCGGCCCCCAGCTCGCCGGGCGGGGTGAGCAGGGTCAGGGCCAGCAGGTCGGCGGCCACCGCGACCAGCGCGCCGCGCTCGTGCGCGGCGTCGATCAGCGCCTTCGGGTCGCGGACCGCGCCGGACGCGCCGGGGTAGGACAGCAGCAGCCCGAACAGCTCGCCCTCGGGCAGGCCGGCGGCCAGGTCGGCGACCACCAGCTCGATGCCCAGCGGCTCGGCCCGGGTGCGCAGCACGTCCAGGGTCTGCGGGAGGGTGTCGGCGTCGACCACGAACCGCGGCGAGCGGGCCCGCCCGGCCCGGCGCAGCAGGGTCATCGCCTCGGCCGCGGCGGTGGCCTCGTCCAGCAGGGACGCCCCGGCCACCGGCAGCCCGGTCAGGTCGGCCACCGTGGTCTGGAAGGTCAGCAGCGCCTCCAGCCTGCCCTGGCTGATCTCCGGCTGGTACGGGGTGTAGGCGGTGTACCAGGCCGGGTTCTCCAGCACGTGCCGGCGGATCACCGGCGGGGTGGTGGTGCCGGCGTAACCCAGCCCGATCATCGGGACGGTGACGGTGTTGCGGGCGGCCAGCGCGCGCAGCTCGGCCAGCACCGCGGTCTCCGAGGACGCCGGGGGCAGCGTCCCGGCCACCGGGTCGCGGTCGCGGATGCTGGCCGGCACCGCGGCGTCGGCCAGCTCGTCGAGTGAGGACACCCCGATCGCGGCGAGCATCCGGTCGAGCTCGGCGGAGCGCGGCCCGATGTGCCGGTCGGCGAACGGGGTGTCGCGCTCGAGGTCGGCGAGCGACCCGGGCACGGGCGCGGACGGGGAAACGGGGCGGGACTCGGACGGGGAAGGACGGGATGCCACGGGGGCGCCTCCGGGGTCGGGCAAACAGGGCCGCCCTCCCCCTCTGTCACGACCGCCCGGTCCACCCACGGACGTCGTCGGTGGCGGCGCGGCGCTCCAGAGGCGTCTGGACCGCGCGGTCCTGGGTGCCTGAGAGGTTCCGGGGAGGATTTGCTCCTTCGGCGCCCGATCGGCGACGACCGGGACTCTCCCGCGCGGGATCGTCGACTGCGCCACCGATCCTAGGCCCGCGGCGGAGGATCATCCACTCGCGGCGCGCGGGTCAGCTGATCGCGCGCCGGGCGCGGCGGCGGGACAGCTCGTCCTCGGGGGCCTCGTCGACGGTGCCGCCGTCGGCGCGCTCCACCGGGAAGTCCTTGATCGAGCCGCTGATCTCCTTCATCGCCCCGCCGACGGCGATGCCGAACACCCCCTGGCCCCCGCGCAGCAGGTCCACGACCTCCTCCGGCGAGGAGCACTCGTAGACCGTGGTGCCGTCGCTGAACAGCGTGATCCCGGCCAGGTCGCGGATGCCGCGCCGGCGCAGGTGCTCGACGGCGACCCGGATGTTCTGCAGCGACACCCCGGCGTCCAGCAGCCGCTTGACGACCTTGAGGACCAGCACGTCCTTGAAGGAGTACAGCCGCTGCGACCCGGACCCGGCGGCGCCGCGGATGGACGGGGCGACCAGCCCCGTGCGGGCCCAGTAGTCGAGCTGGCGGTAGGTGATCCCGACGACCTGGCAGGCGGTGGGCCCGCGGAAACCGACGAGCTGGTCGGGCAGCCCGTCCAGGCCGGTCCCCAGCAGGGGATCCGGGAACAGCTCACCCTGCTCGGGCGTCACGGGCGGCGGGTTCTCCACCGAGCTCCTTCCACCGGGGTCCGCACACCGGACCCGCTGTCAGGAGCCGACGGTAAGCTCGCTCGCTCAGCCGGTCAACGCGGCGCGCCGGACCGTTCACCCGGTCACGGGCGTGTCCCCTGACCGGCCCTGTACCGCTGGGCGAAGCGGGTGTCACCCGGGGCCGACGGGGGTCGACCGGCGGGTGACACCCCGCCGGACGGTGCCGGCGGGTGTCCGGGCCCCTCAGCTGGGCTGGGCGCCCCGGAAGTCCTCCGGGGAGATCGAGTCCAGGAACTCGCGGAACTTCTCCACCTCGTCCTCCTGCTCGTCCGGGATCACCAGACCGGCCTCGGTGAGGACGCTCTCCTCGGCGTGGATCGGCACCCCGATGCGCAGGGCCAGGGCCACCGAGTCGCTCGGCCGGGCGGAGACCTTGATCCCGCCGTCGAAGACCAGCTCGGCGTAGAAGGTGCCGTCCTGCAGGTCGGTGATGCGGACCTGCTCGAGCCGCCGGCCCAGCGCGGTGATCACGTCCTTGAGCAGGTCGTGGGTCAACGGACGGGCCGGCTTGACCCCCTGCTGCTCGAGGGCGATGGCGGTGGCCTCCACCGAGCCGATCCAGATCGGCAGGTAGCGGTCGCCGCTGGTCTCCCGCAACAGGAGGATCGGCTGGTTCGCGGGGAGCTCGACCCGGACACCCACGACGCGCATCTCGCTCATGCGCACTCCTCCTCTGACGTCCTGCGTGTCGACGCTACACGGCGCACCCGGCCGGCGCCCGCCTCCGCGCGGTCCGGAGACCGACGTCGACGACGGCGCCCGACACCCGCGACCGGGTTGCCCGGTACGTACGGTAATCCCCGCACGACCACCGGGGCGGCCCGGCCGGATGCCGATCAGCGCTCGCGGGGGCCGGTCAGGAACACCAGCCGGAACTTGCCGATCTGCACCTCGTCGCCGTTGGCCAGCACGGCGGTGTCCACCGGCTCCCGGTTGACGTAGGTGCCGTTCAGGCTGCCCACGTCGACGACCACGAACTCGCCGGCGTCGTTGCGGAACTCGGCGTGCCGGCGCGAGACCGTGACGTCGTCGAGGAAGATGTCGCTGTCCGGGTGGCGGCCGGCGCTGGTCGAGGGCCGGTCGAGCAGGAACCGGGAGCCGGCGTTCGGGCCGCGCTTGACCACCAGCAGGGCGGCCCCGGCCGGCAGCCCGTCGACGCCGGAGACCGGCTGGTCCTGGGCGGGGGGCTCGAGCTCGGAGAGGAAGTCCGCCCGGAACACCGAGGTGGCTTCCGGGGCACGCTCCGGTGGGACACCGGGCCCGTCGTTCGTGGTCACCTTCGGGTTCTCCTCCTGATGAAAGCGCTGGCTGGACTGTGCAGCGGGTGCCGCGGCGGGCGCGACGCGGACGGTCTGGTCAACCTACCGCGTGGACCCGGGCCGGCCCGGTCCCGGTCAGCTACCGGTCAGGTCGCGGTAACCGGCCGGGTCGAGCAGGCCGGCCAGCACGTCGGCCCCGCCGTCGGTCCCCTCGGACAGCCGGACCTCCAGCATCCAGCCGCCCTCGTAGGGACCCGAGTTGACCAGCTCCGGGGTGTCGGCGAGCGCCTCGTTGACGGCGACGACGGTGCCCGAGACCGGGGCGTAGATGTCCGAGACCGACTTGGTCGACTCGACCTCGCCGACCGCGGACCCCGCCTCGACGGCGTCGCCGACCGCCGGCAGCTGGACGAACACCACGTCGCCGAGCTGGGACTGGGCGTGGTCGGTGATCCCGATCCGGACCACCCCCTCGCCGAGGTCGCGCACCCATTCGTGCGCGTCGGTGTAGCGCAGGTCCTCGGGAATCACGGCGCCGAGCCTAGTTCCGGCCCGGTGGGGCCGCGTGCGGGGGTCGGTGTGCCGGAGGGCGGTGCCGGGGCGGGGGTGCGCAGCGCGCGCACGAACTGGGCCAGGTAGAGCAGTCCGGAGTAGAGGTAGAGCGCCGTCCCCCAGGCCGCGAACGCCAGCCCGAGCGGCAACGCCACCGGGGCCACCGCGGTGTCGCCCTGCCCGAGCAGCAGCAGCGGGAAGGCGTAGAGCAGCAGGAAGGTGGCGCCCTTGCCGAGGTAGCTGACCCGGTAGGGGCCGTAGCCGCGGCGGCGCAGCACCGGCAGGGTCGCCGCCAGGACCAAGTCGCGGGCCACCAGCGCGGCCACCGCCCACCACGGCACGATCTCGCGGACGCCCAGCGCGATCAGCGCGGCCAGGATGTAGAGCCGGTCCACCGCCGGGTCCAGCAGCGCGCCGAGTCGGCTGTACTGGCCCAACACCCGGGCCAGCTTGCCGTCGAGCCAGTCGGTGAACCCGCCGACGGCCAGCACCACGACCGCCCAGCCGTCGGCCTCCAGCACGAGCAGCAGGTAGAGCATCAGCGGCACGCCGGCCAGCCGCAGCAGGCTGAGCAGGTTGGGCACGGTCAGCACCCGGGAGCCGCCCGGCCCGGTCCCGGGTCCCGCGTCCGTCGCCCCGTCCGCCACCCGGCGAGCCTAATCGGCCGCCCGCCGGGTCAGGTGCGCGCCGCCCGGGTGGGTGCGCGCGGGCGGTCCAGCAGGCACGATCGCGGCCATGGACGCAGCGGCGCTGAAGGCGATGCAGGCCCCCCTCAAGGCGAAGTACACCGACGACCCGGCGGCGGCGTCGATCACCCTGCGCGCCGACGGCGACCTGGCCGGCTCCGGGATCGCCTGCTCGGTGCGCACCGGGCGGGCGCTGGCCGAGGCCGGGCTGCACCCGGCCACCGGCGGGGACGGCAGCCAGCTCTGCTCGGGCGACATGCTGCTGGAGGCCCTGGTGGCGTGCGCCGGGGTGACGCTGCGCGCCGTGGCCACCGCGCTGGACCTGGAGGTGAGCGGCAGCGTGCGGGCCGAGGGCGACCTGGACTTCCGCGGCACGCTGGGCGTCGACCGCGCGGTACCGGTCGGGTTCTCCGACATCCGGCTGTCCTTCGACCTGGACACCACGGCCACCCCGGAGCAGGTCGAGACCCTGGTCCGGCTGACCGAGCGGTACTGCGTGGTGCTGCAGACCCTGGTCTCCTCCCCCACCACCTCGGTGCGGGTGTCGACCGGGGCGGGGGCCTGAGGTGACCGGCACCGTCGAGGACCCGACCACCGCGCCGGCCCGGGAGACCGCGCCGCCGGCGGCCGCCGACCCGACCGGCAACGGCGCGCACGCCCTGCTCACCACGCTGGTCGACAGCGACGTGCCGGTGTGCTTCGCCAACCCGGGCACCTCGGAGATGCACTTCGTCGCGGCCCTCGACGGGGTGCCGGCGATGCGCGGGGTGCTCACCCTGTTCGAGGGCGTGGCCACCGGCGCCGCCGACGGCTACGCCCGGATGGCCGGGCGCCCCGCGGCCACCCTGCTGCACCTGGGCCCGGGCCTGGGCAACGGGCTGGCCAACCTGCACAACGCCCGCCGGGCCGGCACCCCGGTGGTGAACGTGGTCGGCGACCACGCGACCGGGCACCTGCGCCTGGACGCGCCGCTGCAGTCCGACATCGCCGCGATCGCCGGGTCGGTGTCGGGCTGGTTCCGGTCCAGCGCCGAGCCGGGGGCGGTCGGGCCGGACGCCGCCGACGCGGTCGCCGCGGCGCGGGCCGGGCAGGTCGCCACCCTGGTGCTGCCGGCCGACGTGAGCTGGGGCGAGGGCGGGCGGGCCGCGGTGGCACCCGCGCCCGCCCCGCGCGAGCGCGCGGAGTCCGACGCCGTGCGCGCCGCCGCGGACGCCCTGACCTCCGGCGAGCCGTGCGTCCTGCTGATCGGGGGCGACGCCACGCTGGCGCCCGGGCTGGCCGCGGCCGACATGATCGCCGCGGCCACCGGGGCCAGGCTGCTCGGGGAGACCTTCCCCACCCGCCTCGCGCGCGGCGCCGGGGCCGCGC
>JASLAP010000193.1 GCA_030147065.1 Pseudonocardia sp.
TCCGCGTCGCCCGAGACCACCACCGACCGGGCCCCGTTGACCGCGGCCAGCGACACCTCGTCCCGTCCGTCCAGCCACGGCCGTACCTCGTCGTGCGGAAGCCCGACCGAGAGCATGCCCCCGCGCCCGGCGATCCGGCGGATCGCCCGCGACCGCAGCGCGACGACCCGGGCGCCGTCCTCGAGCGAGAGTGCGCCGGACACCACGGCCGCGGCGATCTCGCCCTGCGAGTGCCCCACCACAGCTGACGGCTCGACCCCGCACGCCCGCCACAGCCGGGCCAGCGACACCATCACCGCCCACAGCGCCGGCTGCACCACGTCGACGCGGCGCAGCCAGCCCTCGTCGTCGCCGCGCAGCACCTCCTCCAGCGACCAGTCCACGAACGGCGCCAGCGCCCGCTCACACTCCGCCACCGCCGCGGCGAACACCGGCGAGGCGTCCAGCAGGTCCCGGGCCATCCCGGCCCACTGCGCCCCTTGACCGGGGAACAGGAACGCCACCCGGCCGGCGTCCCGGGCGGTGCCGGTGACCACCGAGGGGGCGCCGGCGCCGTCGGCGACCGCGCGCACGCCGTCGCGGAGCTGCGCGAGGTCGGCGCCGACGACCGCGGCGCGGCGGGCGAACCGGGACCGGGTGCTGCCCAGGGCCAGCGCCACGTCGCCGGGGCGCAGGTCGGGGCGGGCCGCGCACAGCTCGACCAGCCGGGCCGCCTGCGCGCGCAGCGCCTCCGGGGTGCGCCCGGACAGCAGCCACAGCACCTCGGGCCCGCCGGTGCGCGGGCGCTCGTCGGCCACCGCCGTCGGGGCGTCCGGGGCCTCCTCCAGGATCACGTGCGCGTTCGTGCCGCTCGCGCCGAACGCTGATACCGCGGCTCGGCGGGGGTGCCCGTCCGCGGTCCACGGCCGCGGCTCGGTGAGCAGCGACACCGCGCCGGCGGACCAGTCGACGTTGCCCGACGGCGCGTCGACGTGCAGCGTGCGCGGCATCGTGGCGTGCTGCAGGGACAGCACGGTCTTGATCACGCCGGCCACCCCGGCGGCGGCCGCGGCGTGCCCCAGGTTCGATTTCAGCGAGCCCAGCCACAGCGGCCGGTCGGCCGGTCGGTGCCGGCCGTAGGCGGCCAGCAGCGCCCCGGCCTCGATCGGGTCGCCCAGCGCGGTCCCGGTGCCGTGCGCCTCGACCAGGTCGACCTCGTCGGCCGGCACCTTGGCGTCGGCCAGCGCGGCCTCGATCAACGCGCGCTGCGCGGTGCCGTTCGGCGCGGTCAGCCCGTTCGACGCGCCGTCCTGGTTGGTCGCCGTGGAGCGCACCACGGCCAGGACGGGATGCCCGTTGCGGCGCGCGTCGCTGAGCCGCTCGACGAGGAGCCGCTCCTGGCCGTAGGTGGCGAGCAGCGCCTGGGCCTCGATCGGGTCGCCCAGCGGGGTACCGGTCCCGTGCGCCTCGACGACGTCCACTGTGGACGAAGCGATGCCCGCGCTGGCCAGCGCCTGGCGGATCACCCGCTGCTGCGACGGACCGTTCGGAGCGGTCAGGCCGTTCGAGGCACCGTCCTGGGTCACCGCCGAACCCCTGACCACGGCCAGGACGCGGTGACCGTTGCGCTGGGCGTCGGACAACCGCTCCAGCACCAGCACACCGACGCCTTCGGACCAGCCGGTGCCGTCGGCGTCGGCCGAGAAGGACTTGCACCGGCCGTCGACGGCGAGACCGCGCTGCCGGGAGAAGCCGATGAAGGTGTCCGGCGAGGCCATGACGGTGACACCGCCCGCCAGTGCCATCGAGCACTCACCGGTGCGCAGCGCCTGCATCGCCCAGTGCATGGCGACCAGCGACGACGAGCACGCCGTGTCGACCGTGACGGCAGGGCCCTCCAGGCCCAGGGTGTAGGCCACGCGCCCGGACAGCACGCTGCCGGACGTGCCGGTGCCGATGAAACCCTCGACACCGTCGGGCAGCACGCCGAGACGAGCACCGTAGTCGTGGTACATCAGCCCGGCGAACACGCCGGTCTGCGAGCCCTTGAGGCCGGTCGGGTCGACCCGTGCGTGCTCCAGCGCCTCCCACGAGACCTCCAGCAGCAACCGCTGCTGCGGGTCCATCGCCAGCGCCTCGCGCGGCGAGATCCCGAAGAACTCCGGGTCGAAGTCGCCGGCGTCGTGCAGGAACCCGCCCTCACGCGTGTACGTCTTGCCCTGCGCGTCGGGGTCGGGGTGGTAGATGCCGTCGACGTCCCACCCGCGGTCCTCCGGGAAGCGGGTGACGCCGTCGCGGCCGTGGGTGACCAGGTCCCACAGGTCCTCCGGTGACCCGACGCCACCGGGGTAACGGCAGGCCATGCCCACGATGGCGATCGGGTCGTCGGCCAGTGCCACGGGGGCGAACGCCGGCGTCGCCGGATCGGCCAGCTCGTCGAGGAACTCGGCCTGGACGAACTCGGCCAGCACCAGGGGCGTGGGGTAGTCGAAGATGAGGGTGGCGGGCAACCTCAGACCCGTGGCCGCGTCGAGGCGGTTGCGGAGCTCGACCGCGGTGAGCGAGTCGAAGCCCAGGTCGCCGAACGCGCGGTCGGTCTCGACCGCGTCCG
>JASLAP010000229.1 GCA_030147065.1 Pseudonocardia sp.
GCGGCGAACACCCGCGGGTTGGTGTAGTCCAGGTCCCACTGGTAGTCGAAGAACGTCGTCCACACCCACCCGCCGGCCTCCGGGACGTGGGTGAACGAGCCCGGCGCGGCCTGCGGGAACACGTCGGAGACGGTGGTCTCGACCGCGTCGGGCACGGCGCGGTCGGCGAACGCGGTGTAGAAGCCGGTGTACTCCGGGTCGCCGGCCAGCCAGGCCCGCGCCCACGGGTGCTCGCGGGCGGTGTGGTTGACCACCAGGTCGATGCACAGGCTCATGCCGCGGGCCCGCAGCAGCCCGGCCAGCTCCCCCAGCTCGGCCATGGTGCCCAGCCGCGGGTCGACCGCCCGGTAGTCGCGGACCGCGTAGCCGCCGTCGTTGGGGCCCTCCCGGGGGGCCAGCAGCGGCATCAGGTGCAGGTAGGTCACGCCCAGCTCGGCGAGGTGGTCCAGCCGGCGGGGCAGCCCGGCCAGGGTGCCGGCGAACCGGTCCACGTAGGCGACGTAGCCCAGCATGCGCTGGTCCTGGTACCAGTCCGGGGCGATCTCGCGGCGGCGGTCCAGCTCGCGCAGCCCGTCCGGGCGGTCCGCGGCGGCCCGCAGCGCCAGCCCCAGCAGCTCGCCGACGAACCCGTCGACGCCGTCGGCACCGCCCAGCCGGTCGGCGTACAGGGCCTCCAGCGGGCCGTGCGCGTCGGCGAACCAGACCTCGACCCGGGCCAGGAACGCCGCGGCGTCGGACCGGTCGAGCACCCGCCGGGCCGGTGCGGCCAGTCCCGGGCGCAGCCGGTCCAGCGCCGCCGCGGCCCGCGCCCGCCGGTCCCGGTCGGTCCGGCCGGTCCGCCCCCCGGTCTCGATCACGGGGTCATCCTGGCAGCTCAGTCGGCGACCGGCACCGCCAGCGCGGCGGTCAGCCCGCCGGTCACCGTCCCGGTGACGGTGGCCAGCTGGGTGCCCCAGCCGTCGGAGAACACGTTGTCGCCGTCCAGCGAGACGTCGGCCAGGTTGGCCACGCTGCGCTCGTAGCCGGTGGTGGCGTAGACCTGCGCGCAGACGTCCTCGGGCAGCGCGAGCTGGGAGGTGACCAGCGCGTTGTCCGGGGTCGTCGCCGCGGCCAGGTCCGGGTAGACCTCGAAGTGCGCGTGCGGCCAGCGCCCGGCGTAGGCGGCGGGGAAGATGCTGGTGAACCTGACGCGGCCGGCGGCGTCGGCGGCCTGGACCCCGCGCAGGTAGTTCCGGTCCTCGACGTCGTACAGGGAGTAGGCGCCGTCCCGGTCGCAGTGCCACAGGTAGACCGCGGCGCCGGGCAGGGCAGCCCCGGCCACGTCGGTGACGGTCAGCTCGATGGTCAGCGGTACGCCCTCGGCGGTGCCGCTGAGCGAGCCGAAGCTGGACCGGATGTCCGAGCGAACCACCCCGCTCTCGGTGAGCACGTTCGGGCCGTTGGACCCGTCGCCGGGGTAGGGACCGGCGGTCTCCTCCGGGATCTCGCCCGCGGCCGAGGTCCCCGAGGACACCGTGGTGGTGCCGCCGGGCGGGGCGCCGCGCTCGGGGGCGCAGGCGGCGACCGCGGCCAGGCCGGCCGCGCCGGCGAGCAGGCCGAGCACCCGGCGCCGGCCCATCAGCCGGGGCAGGTCGTGGGCGAGGCCGAGGTCGTGCTCGTGGCGCTCGTCCGGGTGGGAGTGGGGATGCGGGCTCACGGGGCTCCTGTGGCCGGGGACCGGCTCTGCGGCCTGCAGGTGGTGACCGACCGGGCGGGCGACGCCGACGAGCAGACCGCCGTCGAGCTGGCCCGGGCGGGTCCGCGAGCGGCTCTGACTGTGAGAGTGGTCGGGCCGGGCACCGACCTCGCGGAACACCGGCCGGGCCCCGGACGTTGATGCCCACGGTGTCCGACACAGCACGGTGCTCGACACAGGGAGGCACACGATGACCACCGAGACCGCGATCCTGGCCGGCGGCTGCTTCTGGGGCGCGCAGGATCTGCTCCGCAAGCGTCCCGGGGTGATCTCGACCCGGGTCGGCTACTCCGGCGGGGACACCCCGAACGCGACCTACCGCAACCACGGCGACCACGCCGAGGCGGTGGAGATCGTCTTCGACCCCGCGGTGATCTCCTTCCGGGAGCTGCTGGAGTTCTTCTTCCAGATCCACGACCCGTCGACCCGCGACCGGCAGGGCAACGACGTCGGCCGCAGCTACCGCTCGGCGATCTTCTACACCAGCGAGGAGCAGCGGCGCGTCGCGCTGGACACCATCGCCGACGTCGACGCCTCCGGGCTGTGGCCCGGCCGGGTCGTCACCGACGTGGTCGCCGCCGGGCCGTTCTGGGAGGCCGAGGAGGAGCACCAGGACTACCTGCAGAAGTACCCCTACGGGTACACCTGCCACTACGTCCGGCCGGGCTGGGTGCTGCCGCGCCGGCAGGCCGAGTCCACCCGGTAACCGCCCGACCCGCCGCATCGGCCGTCCCGTCCTCGGGGCGGCCGATGCGTCGCTCCCGGGCCGTGCGGCGCGCGTCGGGCGGTCGCGTCGGGGGGCTGCTCTAGGGTCGGGGCGTGCCCGACAGCGACCCCGGCGACCCGGACGACACCGGGACCGACGGCGCCGGCTCCCCCGCCGACCCGGACAGCGACGAGGACCGCGACGAGGACGGCGACCAGGACGGCGACCAGGACGGCGACGGCGAGCTGGACGCGGTCGCCGACGAGCTCTACGCGGTCCGCCCCGACGAGTTCGTCCCGCGCCGCGACGAGGCCGTGGCCCGCGCCCGGGAGGCCGGCGACCGGGAGCTGGCCCGGGCGATCGGCCGGTTGCGCCGGCCCACCCGGGCGGCGTGGCTGGCCAACCTGCTGGCCCGGGAGCGGCCCGACCAGCTCGAAGGGCTGCTCGGGCTGGCCGCGGGACTGGCCGACGCGCAGCGCACGCTGGACGGCTCGGCGCTGCGCCAGCTGTCCAGCCAGCGCAACCGGCTGGTGGCCGCGGTCGCCCAGGAGGCGGCCCGGCTGGCCCGGGCCGAGCACGAGCCGGTCGGCGACGGCCTGGTGCGCGACCTGCAGGGGATCCTGGAGGCCGCGCTGGCCGACCCGGCGATCGCCGACGAGGTCCGCGCCGGCCGGCTGACCCGCACGGTGTCCTACGCCGGCTTCGGGCCGGCCCCCGGCCCGGGCGCGACCCCGTCCCCGGCCCGCCCGCGG
>JASLAP010000288.1 GCA_030147065.1 Pseudonocardia sp.
CCGGCGGCCCCGCCGACGCCGCGATCGGGGCCGCGCCGATGCGCAACTCCCCCGCCCCGCACTGGCCGGCCTGGTACGCCGCCGACCGCCTGCTGCCCTACCTGCGCACCGCTCGCGACGACGGGGCGCTGAACGCCGGGCAGGCCGCCGAGGTCGAGCGGGTGGTCGAGCGGATCGACGCCCTGGCCGGGCCCGCCGAGTCGCCGGCCCGCCTGCACGGCGACCTGTGGTCGGGCAACGTGCTGTGGTCCAAAGGCGGGGTGTGGCTGATCGACCCGGCCGCGCACGGCGGGCACCGGGAGACCGACCTGGCGATGCTGGCCCTGTTCGGCTGCCCGCACCTGGACGTCGTGCTGGCCGCCTACGACGAGGCCGACCCGCTCGCCGACGGCTGGCGCGACCGGGTGCCGCTGCACCAGCTGTTCCCGCTGCTGGTGCACGCCGTGCTGTTCGGCTCCGGCTACGGCGCCCAGGCCGCCCAGGCCGCCCGCCGCACCTGACCCCTCCGTGGGCCGGGCGGCGGGGTCAGCGCCAGTCGTCGAGGACGTGGGTGTGGGGGTGGTCGTAGCCGGGGGCGTCGGGGCGGTGCATGGTCACCCCGGCCACCTCGGTGCGCATCCCCGCCGCGATCAGCCACCGGTACGCCTCGCGGCGGGCGGTGTTGACGCCCAGCGTCAGCCGGCGGGCACCGGCCCGGGCGGCGTACCCCCGGCAGGCCTCGACGAGGGCGGCGAAGGCGGCCGGGGCGCCCGGACCGGGGTGGGCGGCGGCGAACTTGACGTAGGCGATCCCGGTCCCGGCCTCGGTGCCCGGGCCGCTGTGGCAGATCGCGAAGCCGGTCGGGCGGGGGTCGCCGACGACCAGCACCTCGCCCAGCCCGCTGTCCAGCACGGCGTCGATCTCGCCGGTGAGGTCCAGCCCGGGCCGCAGCGCGTAGGTGATCGCCGCGCAGCCCGCGGTGAGCCGGCGGCGGGTCGCGGCGTCGGCGGTGGACAGCGGGTGCCCGGCGGCCGGCTCGGACCCGGTGACCGGGGCCGACATGACCGCGGTGAGGAACCGCGGCCAGAACCCGAACCGCTGGTAGAACACGTGGTGGCGAGGGCTGTTGGCGTAGGTGAACAGGCCCTGGTGGGTGGCGCCCCAGCCGTCCAGCACGGCGATGCCCGCCTCCACCAGCCGGCTGCCGATGCCCTGCCCCCACCGCGGCGGGGCCACCGACATCGGGCCGAGCAGCCCGACGCTCCCCCAGCCGGTCGCCGCCAGCGTGCCCACCGGCCGGCCTTCCTCGTACGCGGCCAGCACGACGGAGTGCCGGGCCCGGTGCCGGCTGCGCAGGAGGTCGGTGTCGGCCAGCAGGTCGACCCCGAGGTAGGCGGTGAACGCCTCGCGCAGCACCCGGGCGGCGTGGTCGAGGTCAGCGGCGGCGAGCGGCCGCACCTCCAGGTCCATGATGGACAGGATCGCGGGCACACTCGACCGTCCGGCGCAACGACATGGCCCGTTCGCCCGACCGTGCGGTCAGCGGCGCCGCCCTCTCACACCGTGGCCAGCAGCTCGGCCAGGGACCCCGCCAGCGCGTCGGCCAGCGCGTCGACGTCCGGGGCGGCGTCCCGGTCGGCGGTCAGCCCGTAGTGCACGGCGCCGTCGTAGGTGGTGACGCCGACCCCGACGGCCTGCCCGCCGGCCATCGGGACGACCGGGTACAGGTCCAGCATCCGGGCGCCCATCGCGTAGAGCGGGCGCGGCGGCCCGGGCACGCTGGTGACCAGCACGTTGTAGATCCGGCTGGAGTACCGGCTGGCCAGCCGCGCGCCCAGGCTGTGCACCACCGGCGGGGCCAGCCCGGCCAGCCCGACCAGCGCGGACGCCGCCACCGCGTGCCCGCCGCGCTTCTGCTCGGCCATCGCCGCCCGGACCGCGGCCAGCCGGGCCACCGGGTCGGGCTCGGACACCGGCAGGTCCAGCAGGCAGGCCGAGATCGAGTTGCCGGCCGGGGCCGCGGGGGTCGCCGGGCCCCCGCGGGTGCGGGCCCGCACGCTCACCGGGACGAGCGCGCGCAGCGCGGACCCGCCGGCCGGCGGTTCGCCGCGATCGGTCAGCCAGCGCCGCAGCCCGCCGGCGACGACCGCGAGCACCACGTCGTTGACCGTGCCGCCGTGCGCCCGGCGGACGGCGCGGTGGTCGGCCAGCGCGGTGCGGACCATGCCGTACCGGCGCTGCTCACCGGTCGGCGCGTTGAGCGACCCGGCCGGGCGGGTGCCGGCCGCGCTGCGACCCGCCGCGACCACGCCCTGCACCGTGCGGCTCACCGAGGCCACCGCCTCCCCCAGGTCGGACGCCGCCCGCCCGACCCGGTCCAGGGCCTCCCGCGGCCGGCGCAGCACCTCCCCCGCCGCCGACGCCGCCAGCTCCAGCCCGGACGGCTCGGGCGCCGGGGCCCACCGGTCGGGCGGGGTCTGCCGGGGCCGCGGGGTGGGGTCGAGCAGGGCGGTGCCGATGTCCATCGAGGCCAGCCCGTCGACCATGGCGTGGTGGGTCTTGGTGACCACCGCGAACCCGCCGCCGGCCAGGCCCTCGACCAGGTAGACCTCCCACAGCGGCCGGGCCCGGTCCAGCCGCCGCGACAGCAGCCGCCCGACCAGCTCGCGCAGGACGTCCCCGCCGCCCGGCGCGGGCAGCGCCGAGCGCCGGACGTGGAAGGCCAGGTCGAAGTCCGGGTCGTCGACCCACACCGGCAGCCCCAGCCCGGCCGGCACCTCGCGCAGCTTGCGCCGGTACTGCGGGACCAGCGCCAGCCGCTCGCCGATCAGCGCGGTGAACGCGTCCGCGTCGAACGGGCCGTCGTCCGGCTGGGCGAAGGTCATCACCGCCCCGACGTGCATCGCCGCCGAGCGGTGCTCGGCGAACAGGAACGACGCGTCCAGCGGGGACAGGCGTTCGGGCACCGTCGGGCCTCCTCGGGGTCGTGCGCGGAAAACCCTGCCGGGGCAGTGTTTCGCACGCACGACCCCCGCGCCCGGCTACCAGCCGCGCAGCGGGAACCCGGAGCCGCCCTGCGGTTCGAGCTTGACCCCGAGGACCTGGTGGAGCTGGATGTTGTTGCGCTCGAAGCCCAGCCGGCAGGCCGCCATGTAGAGCCGCCAGACCCGGGCCCGGCCGATCCCGACCTCGGCCACCGCCTCGTCCCAGTGCGCCTCCAGGTTGTCGCCCCAGGCGGCCAGCGTGAGCGCGTAGTGCTCGCGC
>JASLAP010000365.1 GCA_030147065.1 Pseudonocardia sp.
GCCATGGACATCGAAGGCGCGATCGGCGTGGCCCTCGTCGACTACGAGAGCGGCATGGCGCTGGGCTCGCTCGGCGGCGGTCGCTACCTCAATCTGGAGGTTGCCGCGGCCGGCAACACCGAGGTGATCCGGGCCAAGATGCGCACCATGGCCTCGCTCGAGCTGAACGACGAGATCGAGGACATCCTGATCACGCTGGGCCGCCAGTACCACCTGATCCGGCTGCTCGGCTCGAACCGGTCGGCCTCGCTGTTCATGTACCTCGCACTGGACCGGAGCAAGGCCAATCTGGCCATGGCCCGCCACCAGCTGCGCTCCATCGAGACCATGATGAACCTCTGAGTTCTCCCGGTGATTCCGGGACGGCGCCACTCCCCCGCCGACGACGTCGGGCGGAGTGGTGCGCCCGGCCGAGGCGGTGACCCCGCTCCGCTCCGCCGGGCGTCCGACCCGCACGACCCCGTGGCTGACGCCGCGGGGTCGTTGTCGTTCCGACCGGCGTGAACCGACGCTGAGCTGCTGTGATGTCGGAGATACCGCTACTGGCGGCCCGCCGGCAGGGCCGGGGCGACTACGCCCCGGCGATCGCCGCCGGCTCGCTGAAGGCGCTGGCCGGGCTGACCGCGTCCGAGAACAGCGTGGGCACCAGCAGCTCGGACAGCCGCTCCCGGTGGTTCTCCGGGTGCCGTGTGGTGACCATTCCGAGCCGGATCAGGGTCGCCGCCAGCACGGTCGCCGCGAATGTCCCGATCCCGATCGCCCGACTCAGCGAGCGCGCCGTCGTCCCCTCCCCGACCGCCGCCAGCGCACGCCATTGCTGGGCTGAGACCTGCACTGCGGCCGGCAATTCCGGCGCCGACCGCAGAATCGTCGTATCCGCGGTCAGGATCGGCCGCAACCGGTCCAGCACGGATTGTCGCCGAGCCAACTCGCCGCGCAACCAGTCGAATTCGACCGGGCTCACCGAGTCGACCCACGCGGGAATGGCATCAGGCTGGAAAACCATGTCGGCGACGCCGTCGCCGGGCCCCACGGGCAGCAGTTCGTGCGCCGCCTCGACGGTTGCCGACAGGCTGATCCCGGCCCACTCGAGAACTGTCAGCCCGGTCGCCTCCGGGATGTCCGCACCAGCGTCCGGCGCGTTCTGCCGCCAGCTGTCGGTGAAATCGCGCCAGCCCTCGGGGGACAGCCGACCGGAGGCCACCAGGAGCGCTCCGGGCCATGCCGAGCCCTCCAGCTCCGCACCCACGACCCGGCCGTTCCGGAAATACAGGGCGCCGATGTTCCCGCCCATCATCCAGGCCGTTCCGGTGCGCCCGGCCGCGGCCGCGGCCCGCAGCGCCGCCCACACCTCCCGGCTGCCCTCCCGGTACTCCGAGACGTCGGCGTGCGCCGGGGGTCCGGCCCGCGGCTGCGCGGCGGGGCCGGCTGCGTTCGTCCACGGGCACGGTCCGTCGGGGGTGGTCATGTCCGCGTTCAGACCGACAGGTCGCGCAGCTCGCGCTGGGCCATGGCCAGGTTGGTCCGCGGCCGGTCCAGCGTGACCACCAGCAGCAGGCCCTGGTCCGGACCGACCGGCAGCGTGCGCAGCAGGTGGAAGTGCTTGGTCAGGGTGATCACGGCGTCCTCCACCTCGCCGCCGAGGGCCAGGTTCGCGGTCATCAGCGTGAGCACCTGGAGCAGGTCGGTCGCGCCCGCTGCGACGACCGGCACGGCGATCTCGGACCGCTGCTCGGTCCCGCCGAGCACGGTGCCGGTGGCCGGATCGACCACGCAGGCGGCGAGCACGCCGTCGATGCGCTCGACCCGCCGGAGCAGGCTGCGGACGTCGCCGGTGAAGGGCATGGCGTGGAACTCCTCGGTCACCCGGTCCGGCGTTCGGCAACCGGCGGATCCTCGCCTGCGCCGAATAGTCGACCTACCACGGGCGCTCCGGGGAGCACGGGCGCCGTGGCGGCTCGACCGGACCGCCCGATCGTAGCAGCTGGCCGCCCGTTCGCCACACGAGCCTTACTACCCGTCACGACAAGCGGCAGATGACCGGTTTTCGCTCACTCGATCGGACGCACTCGTGCACTGTCCCACTCACTAGCCCATCTGCTGCAGGCTCCCGAGCAGCCGCCGCAGCACCTGCTCGTCCGGGGATTCGTCATCGCCGTCGCGGGGCGCGCTGTCCTCGCCCCGCCGGGCCACGCCGGCCGGCAGGGCCCGGCCGGGGTCGCGCCGGGGTAGCGGCGCCGCCGGACCACCGGTCGCGTCCGCGGCCACCCCGTGCCTTGCACCGTCGGGATCGACATCACCGGGCGCCCGGTCCGGCGGCGCCGGCTCCGGTGCCCGGACGACGCACAGACCGGCCCGGGCCAGTTCGGCGACCGTGGCGCTCGCCTCGCCGAGCCCGACCCCGCCGGCCGCGGCCAGGTCCCGCACCCGGGTCCGCTCACCCATCAGCCGCAGCACTCGCCACTGACCGGGGGTGATGACCTGCCAGCGCCAGCGCGGCGGCACCGGCTCCACGACGGTCTCGGCGCCGATCCGGGCGGACTGCGAGCCGATCCCCTCCGAGCCCGCGTCCGGCACCCCCGGGGTCGGCGCACCGGCCGCGGCCCCGGCGGTCAGCGGGCCTCTTCCAGCTCTCGCATGGCGTGGCGGGCCTGCGCGAACAGCATGCCGATGTTGACGTTGCGCCGGCAGACCACCGCGGCGACGATCTCGGCGTTGGTGGGGCTGCGCATGAACAGGTGCACCAGGTTGTTGCTGTAGATCAGGATCTCCTGGAAGTAGTGCCCCTCGTCGGTGTTGCCGCGCTGCTGGCGCCACATCTGCTCGACCTGGGTCACCGTGCGCCCCTGGAACAGGTCCGCGGTGGCCGCGGCGAGCATGTCCAGGATGTCGCGCGGGTGGTCGTCGATGGTGTCCGCGTCCAGCAGCATTCCGGTCGACATGTCGACCACGCCGGCCGCCAGGTACTCGGGGACGTCGCGTCGGAATGCTTTCAGCGCATTGTTCACGACCTGCGTGAGATTCATCAAGATGGGCCTTTCTCGTGCCCGAAGCACCAGGGAGCGTCCGGCCGTCTCGGGGAGCGCCAGTGACGGAGCGAGTGTTCCGGACCGGACCGGACGAAGGCAAGGTCACCGAGCGATACCATCTTGACAAACTCTTCCCCAGGTCACAGGCTCATCGTCCGACCATTGAGGACGATGAGCACGCTCCGTAGTCACATTCAGTATTACTTCCTACGCAGATCGTGAGCGGATTTCGGCCCGTTCCCGAGCGGCGCCGGGCCGGGGCGGGCGGCCGCATCCGGACCATTCCGACGAACCACCCGGGCCGCCGAATGCCCGATCGCCCTCCCGGCGGACGTCCGACCGGCCACTGCCGATCGGCGGGTGACGCGCGCCCGTGCCGATTCCCACGGCCCGGAGAATCGTGCGGAATGCGCCGGGAAAGGGGTCCGCAGTTACTGCGGCCGCAGCACGAGGACGTCCGCGGTGGCCGCCCGGACCGCGTCGGTGCCGCTGACCATCGGCGTCGACGCACCGCGCGCCCACAGCGCGGTCTGGTCCCAGTAGTGCCGGTGGAAGGCGTGCCCGGACGACCCGGTCAGGTTCACCCAGCGCGAGCGGTCCGGGTCGGCCAGGTCCACCACCATCCGCATCGACGGCACCGTGGTCACCCGGTAGCCGTCCCGGACGTTCCAGCCGGTGGCCACCACCGCGTCGCGGCTGCCGCCGACCTCGACCGGCCCGCGGTTGAACAGCCACTCGACCGGCGCGATCCCGGAGGTGCCCAGCGTCGCGTGGGTCAGCGTCAGCTGGTGCAGGTCGCCCCAGCGCCAGGCCGTGGGGTCGGACCCGAGCCGGTCGGTGAGCTCGTCGGCGGCGGCGGTGAGCGCCGTGCGCAGGATGTCGTCGCGCCGTTCCGCACCCGGGGTGGTCACGTCGTCCCAGAACGGGTCGTCCGGGGTCGTGAGCAGCGTGCGGACGACGTCGAACCAGCGGTCGCCGCCGCCCGGCCGGGCGCCGGGCGCCAGGTCGTCGTCGAACGCGGCGATCAGCAGGTGGCGCCAGACGGCGTTGAGGTAGGCAGCGGGTGCGGAGTCCGGCCCCTGGTCACCGTCCCAGCCGTCGAACAGCGCCACCGCCCGCCCGGCCGGACCGTCGACGGGGACCGCCCGCAGCGCCGGCACCAGGAACGCGGCGGCGCCGTTGGTGGTGTCGGCCTGCACCGACTCCATGGTCGTCAGGTCGACCGGGCCGGCGGTGATCGCCTCCCGCACCCGCTGCAGGATCCGCTGCGACCGGTAGCCGTGCGACCAGTCCTCGGTCAGCCGCGCCGGGACCTCGGCCGGATCGACCACCGCGTTGTTCGCGGTGACCAGGTAGCCCTGCTCGGGGTTGTAGGCCGAGGGCAGCTGGTCGAACGCGACGGTGCCGGTCCAGGCGTACTGCCCGGTCCAGCCGGGCACCGGCCACCGCCCGTCGCCGGCCGCGCGCACCGGGACGGCGCCGGTGGCCTGGTAGCCGATGTTGCCGGCGGTGTCGGCGTAGACGATGTTCTGGCCGGGCACCTGGAACCGGGCCGCCGCGGCCCGGAACGAGGCCCAGTCGGTCGCGCTGTTCAGCGCGAAGATCGAGTCGGCGGTGCGGCCGGGATCCAGCGCGGTCCACCGCAGCGCGACGGCCGTGGCCCCACCGGCCTCGCCGGCACCCTGGCCGCCGGCCAGTGCGTCGCCCGCGTCGGCCAGCACGTCGGTGATCAGCGGGCCGTTGTCGGTCTCGGCGACGGTCAGCTCGACCGGCTCGCCGCCGGCGACCTCGATGCGCTCGGTGCGGGTGCGCAGCGGCCGCGGCCCGCTCGCGGTGAGGTGGGTCTGCCCGCTGACCCGTTCCAGGAACAGGTCGGTGACGTCCTGGCCCAGGTTGGTGAACCCCCAGGCGATGTGCGCGTTGTGGCCGATCACCACGCCGGGCAGCCCGGCGAAGCTGAACCCGGTGACGTCGAACGGGCACGGCGGCCCCGCGGTGCGGCAGTGCAGCCCGACCTGGCGCCACACCGAGGGCATCGACGCGCCCAGGTGCGGGTCGTTGGCCAGCAGCGGGCGCCCGGTGGCGGTGAACCGGCCGCTGATCACCCAGGAGTTCGAGCCCAGCCCGGTACCGGCCTCGCCGACCAGGTCCGGCAGCACGTCGAGGGCCTGCTCGGCGCGCTGCAGCGCCGCCGGCACGTCCACCCCGGCCGCGGCGGGGGCCGCGCCCGCCGCGTCCCGGTCGGACCCGGCCACGCCGTCCCCGCCGGCGGGCAGGATCGGCTCGTGCCGGTCGAAGGGGTAGGGCGGGAACAGCTGCTCGACGCGCTCGCGGGGCAGCGTGGTCGCCGCGGCCGCCCGGTCGAACTCGTCGCCCAGGTTGGACCGCAGGTCCCAGGCCATCGCCTTGAGCCAGGCCAGCGAGTCCACCGGGGTCCACGGCTCGGGCCGGTACCCGGGATTGGTCAGCCCGAGCACGGCGTGCTCCAGGCTCTTCTCCGCGCGTCCGGGACGGGCCTGCAGCCAGGCGTTCACCCCGCGGGCGTAGGCGTCGAGGTGGTCGCGGGTGGCCGGCTCCAGCAGCGCCAGCTCCTGCTCGGCGACCCGCCGCCAGCCCAGGGTGCGGATCACCCGGTCCTGCTCCAGGGTGGACGCGCCGAACACCTCCGAGAGCCGCCCGGCGGTGACGTGGCGGCGGAAGTCCATCTCCCAGAACCGGTCCTGGGCGTCGACGTAGCCCTGGGCCAGGAAGAGGTCGGCGCTGGTGTCGGCGTAGACGTGCGGGACGCCGAAGCCGTCGCGGCGCACCTCCACCGAGCCGCGCAGGCCGGCCACGTCCAGCTCGCCGGCGGTCTGCGGGAACGACGCGCGCACCTGCCAGACCACCACCCCGGCCGCGACCAGCGCCAGCACCACCAGCCCGGTCAGCACCCGCGCCGCCCAGCGCCACGGGCGGGACAGGCGGGCGAAGGGGCGCACTCGCAGCGGCATCCGGACAGCCCTTCCTGATCCTTACCCGACGGTAGGAACGTACCGCCCGGTCCGGTTCACAGGCTCGTCGAGCACTCCGCGACGACGTCCGCGGCGGCCACCCCGTCGGCCGGCGAGGTCCGCCACGACGACACGCTCACCCGCATCGCCGGCGTCCCGCGCCAGACCGTCGGGCCGCACCAGACCCGGCCGTCCGCCTGCACCGCCGCGACCAGCGCCGCGGTCGTCTCCGGGCGCGGTGGACGGACCAGCACCTGGTTGAGCACGACGTCGTTGCACACCGCGAACCCGTGCTCGGCCAGCCGCTCGGCCAGCGCCACCGCGGTGGCGCAGGACCGCTGCACCAGCTCGGCGACCCCGTCGCGGCCCAGCGTGCGCAGCACCGCCCACACCTCGAACTGGCGGGCCCGCTGCGAGGACTGCGGCGTGTGGTGCATGGCCTCGAACCCGGCGTCGGGCGGCAGGTAGCCGGCGGCCGCGGTGAAGGTGCGGCGCAGCGCTCCCGGCCGGCGGACCAGCACCAGGCCGCTGTCGTAGGTGACGTTGAGCCACTTGTGCGCGTCGGTGGCCCAGGAGTCGGCGCGGTCCAGCCCGCGCACCAGGTCGGCGCGGGTCGGGTCGGCGAGCGCCCACAGCCCGAACGCGCCGTCCACGTGCAGCCAGCCCCCGCGCGCGCCGACCCAGTCGGCCAGCTCGTCGAACGGGTCGAACGCCCCGGAGTTGACCTCGCCGGCCTGCGCGCACAGCAGCACTGGACCGGCCAGGTCGGGCAGCCGGTCGGCGCGGATGCGGCCCTGGTCGTCGGCGGGCACCACGTGCACCCGGTCGCGGCCCAGCCCGACGAGGCCCAGCGACTTGCGCAGGGTCGAGTGCGCGTGCTCGCCGACCACGACCGACACCGGTGGGGCGCCGAACAGGCCGTCGGCCTGGGCGTCCCAGCCGGCTGCGGCCAGCAGGGCGTCCCGGGCCGCGGCCAGGCCGGCCGCGTTGGCCACGGTCGCCCCGGTCACGAACGCGACGTCGGTGCCGGCGGGCAGGCCGAGCAGGTCCGGCAGCCAGCGCCGGACGACGTCGTGCACGGTGGCGGCGACCGGCGACATGACCGGCAGCGCGGCGTTCTGGTCCCAGGCCGCGGCCAGGAACGATGTGCCCAGCGCGACGGGCAGGGTGCCGCCGGTGACGAAGCCGAAGTAGCGCGACCCGGTGCTGGCGGTGGTGGCCGGGCCGCCGACCTCGTCGAGCAGGCGGAGCGTGTCCTCGGCGGGCCGGCCCGCCGCGGTCAGCTCCTCGTCGAAGGCCGCCAGCGCCTCGATCGCCGCCGCCGTCGGCACCACGGCGCGCTCGTCGATCCCGGCCGCGTAGGCGATCGCCCGCTCCGCGGCCAGCCGCAGCAGCCCGCTCTCATCAGTCCCCATGCCGCCGATCGTGGTCGTGCGCGAGTTTCATGGCCATAGCCATGGAACTCGCGCACGACCCCCGGCGGTCAGGCCTTGGCCTGCATGGTGGAGCGGGCCGGGTTGCCCTGGTCGGCGGCCTTGGGGTCGGTCTCGGCGGCCTTGGCCCGGACCCCGGCCTCGATCCGGTCGCCGAGGGTCTTGTCGACGTTGCGCCAGTACTGGAAGGCGCGGTCCAGGACCGGCTCGGAGACCCCGTTGAGCAGGTGCCCGACCACGTTGTCGACCAGTCGCCCGCGGGCGGCGTCGTCGAGGACCTCGCGGACCATGGTGCCGGCCTGGCCCCAGTCGTCGTCCTCGGCGTGGTCGACGTAGGCCGACCGCATGATCATGCCGTCGGCCTGCCAGGTCGGGACCTGGCCGTAGCGGGCGGTGTCCGCGGCCGGGCCGCCGTAGGAGTTGGGCGCGTAGACCGGGTCGGACACCTTCTGCACCCGCATCGCACCGTCCTTGGAGTAGGAGTGCACCGGGCTGGTCGGGGCGTTCACCGGGATCTGCTGGTAGTTGCCGCCCAGCCGGTAGCGGTGGGCGTCGGCGTAGGAGAACAGCCGGGCCAGCAGCATCCGGTCCGGCGACGGGCCGATCCCGGGCACCAGGTTGTTCGGCTGGAAGGCCAGCTGCTCGATCTCGGTGTGGTTGTCGGTCGGGTTGCGGTCCAGGGTCATCCGGCCGACCTCGATCAGCGGGTAGTCCCCGTGCGGCCACACCTTGGTCAGGTCGAACGGGTTGAACCGGTAGCCCGCCGCCTCGGCGTACGGCATGACCTGCACGTACATCGTCCAGCTCGGGTGCTCGCCGTCGCGGATGTGCTCGAACAGGTCGCGGGTGTGGTAGTCGGTGTCCACCGCCGCCATCTGGTCGGCCTCGTCCTGGGTGAAGCACTGCACGCCCTGGTCGGTCTTGAAGTGGTACTTGACCCAGAACTCCTCGCCGGCGGCGTTGACCCACATGTAGGTGTGGGAGGTGTAGCCGTTCATGTGCCGCCAGGTGCGCGGGATGCCCCGGTCGCCCATCAGCCAGGTGACCTGGTGCGCGGACTCCGGCGACAGCGTCCAGAAGTCCCACTGCATGTCGTGGTCGCGCAGGTTGTTGTCGGCCCGGCGCTTCTGGGACCGGATGAAGTGCTGGAACTTCATCGGGTCCTTGACGAAGAAGACCGGCGTGTTGTTGCCGACCATGTCGTAGTTGCCCTCGGCGGTGTAGAACTTCACCGCGAAGCCGCGCGGGTCGCGCCAGGTGTCGGGGCTGCCCCGCTCGCCGGCCACGGTGGAGAACCGCACGGCCAGCTCGGTGGTGGTGCCCGGCTGGAACAGCCCGGCCTTGGTGTAGCCGCTGACGTCGCCGGTCACCTCGAACCGGCCGAAGGCGCCACTGCCCTTGGCGTGCGGCTGCCGCTCCGGGATGCGCTCGCGGTTGAACTGGGCCATCTGCTCGATCAGGTAGCTGTCCTGCAGCAGGATCGGCCCGCCGGGTCCGACGGTGAGCGAGTGCTCGTCGCTCTCGACCGGGATCCCTGCGTCGGTGGTGGTGGGATGTCGTGGGGTTCCGGAGGTCATCCGGTCGCGTGCCCACGCCCACCAGCAGCCAAACTCCGGCTTCCGGTGGCCGGGAGGCCGGGAGGCCTGGAGGCCGGGAGGCCGGGAGGCCGGGAGGCCGGGAGGCCGGGAGGCCGGGAGGCCGGGAGGCCGGGAGGCC
>JASLAP010000373.1 GCA_030147065.1 Pseudonocardia sp.
CTCATGCCGCTGACGAACGCGGCGGAGCCGGAGCCGTCGAGCAGTTCGGCCAGGCCGGGACCGTTCTTGCCGGGCAGGAACTGGATCGCGGCGACGAACAGCAGGACTCCGGCGACGATCCACGCCAGCCGGCCCACGGCCGGCGATCCGCGGAACCAGGCGTACACGGCGAAGCCGTAGAGCAACGGGGTCATCGGGAGCAGCCAGCCCGCGACCGCCATGCCGGAGCCGGAGCAACTGGTCGCGGCGCAGGCCGCCGCGACGGTGGCGTCCCGGTAGCCCTCGCCGACGGTCAGGGTGAAGGCGGTGGCGACCCCGACCACGAGCAGCACCAGCACCACGTGCGCGTTCGTGCCGCTCGCGCCGAACGCCGACACCGCGGCCCGGCGGGGGTGCCCGTCCGCGGTCCACGGGCGCGGCTCGGTGAGCAGCGACACCGCTCCGGCGGACCAGTCGACCTCGCTCGACGGGGCGTCGACGTGCAGCGTGCGCGGCATCGTGGCGTGCTGCATCGCCAGCACGGTCTTGATCACTCCGGCGACCCCGGCGGCGGCCGCCGCGTGCCCCAGGTTCGACTTCAGCGAGCCCAGCCACAGCGGCCGGTCGGCCGGGCGGTGCCGGCCGTAGGCGGCCAGCAGCGCGCCGGCCTCGATCGGGTCGCCCAGCGCGGTGCCGGTGCCGTGCGCCTCGACCAGGTCGACCTCGTCGGCCGGCACCCGGGCGTCGGCCAGCGCGGCCTCGATCAGCGCGCGCTGCGCGGTGCCGTTCGGCGCGGTCAGCCCGTTCGACGCGCCGTCCTGGTTGACCGCCGAGCCGCGGACCACGGCCAGCACCCGGTGCCCGCGGCGGCGGGCGTCGGAGAGCCGCTGCACCACCAGCACCCCGACGCCCTCGGCCCAGCCGGTGCCGTCGGCGGCGTCGGCGAAGGCCTTGCAGCGCCCGTCGGCGGCCAGCGCCCGCTGCCGGGAGAACTCCACGAAGCCCTCCGGCGTGGACATCACCGTGGTGCCGCCGACCAGCGCCGTCGTGCAGTCCCCGCGGCGCAGGCCCTGCATGGCCAGGTGCAGCGCCACCAGCGAGGACGAGCACATCGTGTCGACGGTGACCGCCGGGCCCCGCAGGCCCAGGGTGTAGGACACCCGCCCGGACGACACCGCGCCGGACCGGCCGATGATCGCCGCGCCCTCCAGCTCGGCGGGCACCTGCGTCAGGCCGCGGCCGTAGTCGTGGTCGGTGGCGCCCAGGTAGACCCCGGTGCGGCTGCCGCGCAGGCCGTGCGGGTCGATGCCGGCCCGCTCCAGGCCCTCCCACGCGGTCTCCAGCAGCAGCCGGTGCTGCGGGTCCATGGTCAGCGCCTCGCGCGGGGAGATGCCGAAGAACTCCGCGTCGAACAGCGCGACGTCGTCGAGGAACGCGCCCTCGCGCACGTAGCTCGACCCCGGCCGGTCGCCGGTCGGGTCCCACAGGGCGTCGAGGTCCCAGCCGCGGTCGGTGGGGAACGGCCCGACCAGGTCGCGGCCCTCGACCAGCACCGACCACAGGTCCTGCGGGCCGCGCACGCCGCCGGGGAACCGGCAGGCCATCCCGACGATCGCGATCGGTTCACCGGCCCGGTCCTCCACCTCGGCCAGCCGGCGCCGGGTGGCGCGCAGGTCGGCGGTGGCCCGGCGCAGGTAGTCGCGCAGCTTCGCCTCGGTGTCCGGCGCCCCGGTCCCGGTCCCCATCAACGGACCCCTTCCTCGCCTGCGGTCAGCCCGAGCTCGCGGTCGAGCAGGTCGAACATCTCCTCGTCGGAGGCGGTGCCGACGTCCTCGCCGAGGTCCTCGGCGGGCGTGCCGCCCGGCTCCGAGGCGGCGGACGCCGCCTCCCAGCGCCACAGCAGGTTGCGCAGCCGGGTGGTGACCGCGGCCCGGCCGCGGTCGTCGGCGGGCACCGCGTCCAGGTCGGCCGCCAGCCGGGCGATCCGCTCGGCCAGCCCGCCGGCGTCGTCGCCGTCGCCGGCCAGCTCGTCGTGCAGGTGCTCGGCCAGCGCGGCCGGGTCCGGGTGGTCGAAGGCCAGGGTGACCGGCAGCGCCAGCCCGGTGGCCCGGCCGAGCCGGTTGCGCAGCTGCACCGCGGTCAGCGAGTCCACCCCGAGGTCGGTGAACGAGCGGGTCGCCGGCACCGCCGCGGCGCCGTCGTAGCCGAGGACCTCCGCGGCCCGGGCGCTGATCAGCTCCTGGAGCAGCCGCAGGCCGGCGGCGCGGTCGACCGCGCGCAGCCGCTCGCGCAGCCGCTCGGCGTCCGGGTCCGGGCCGTCCGGCTCGGCCCGGCGGGTCGCGGCCACCGCGGGCAGCTCGTCGAGCAGCGGGCCGTCGGCCACCGAGCCGGCGGCCAGGAACCGCTCCCAGTCCAAGTCGGCCAGCACCGCGAAGCCGGCCCCGGTGTCCAGGGCGCGCTGCAGCGCGGCGAGGCCCTCGGCCGGGGCCAGCGCGCGCACGCCGCGCTCGCCCAGCACCCGGGCGGTGCCGGCGTCGACCATCCCGGAGTCGGCCCAGGCGCCCCAGGCCAGCGCGGTGGCCGGCAGACCGCGGGCGCGCCGGTCCGCGGCCAGCGCGTCCAGCGCGGCGTTGGCCGCGGCGTAGCCGGCCTGACCGGCGACCCCGACGGTGCCGGCGACCGCGGAGAACAGCACGAACGCCGACAGGTCCGCGCCGGCGGTCAGCTCGTCGAGGTGGCGGGCGGTGACGGCCTTGGCCCGGACCGCCGCGGCCGCCCGCTCGGGGGTCAGCGCGGTCAGCGGCGCGTCGTCCAGCTCGCCGGCCAGGTGCACGACCGCGCGCAGCGGGTGCTCGGCCGGTACCCGGGCCAGCGCCGCCGCCAGCGCCTCGCGGTCGGTGGTGTCGCAGGCCACCACGTCGACGCCGACGCCGGTGGCCGCCAGCTCCGTCCGCAGCTCCGCGGCGCCGGGGGTGTCCGGGCCACGGCGGCCCAGCAGCAGCAGGTGCCGGGCGCCGCGGGCGGCCAGCCACGGCGCGAGGTGCCGGGCGATCCCGCCGAGCCCGCCGGTGACCAGCACGGTGCCGTCCGCGGCCCAGGTGCGGGTGCTCGCCGCGGGCGGCGCGGGCACGAGCCGGCGGGCCCGCAGGGCGCCGCCGCGCACGGCCAGTTGCTCGCCGGGGGCGGCGCCACCCAGCGCGGTGGCGACCGCGGCGAGGTCCGCGCCGGTCGCGTCCACCGGCAGGTCGACCACCCCACCGCGGCGGCCGGGGAACTCGGCGGCGAACGACCCGGCGCAGCCCCAGACCGCGGCCTGGTCGGGGTCGGCGGGCTCGGTCGGGTCGACGGCGACGGCGCCGCGGGTGAGGCACCACAGCGGACCGTCCACCCCGGACCGCATCGCCGCGACGGCGTGCTCCAGGCCGCCGAGCACGG
>JASLAP010000378.1 GCA_030147065.1 Pseudonocardia sp.
GTGTCGGTCGAGGTGTCGGTCGTGGTGTCGGGGCCCGGCGGTCGGTCGGTCGTCAGGGCGTCGGGCACCCGCAGGAACACCACGAACAGCACCACCAGCAGCGCGGCCCGGCCCCACACCCCGATCATCACCGCCTGCGCGGCGAAGCCCTCGTAGATCCCGGTGCCGGCGCCGGTCTTGAGCGCGTAGAACCAGCGGAAGATGCCGATGCCCATGGCCAGGTCGGCGACCAGGTAGCCGGCGACCAGCGGCCACGGCACCCGCAGCAGCGCGAAGAACGGCAGCAGCCACAGCGTGTACTGCGGGGAGTGCACCTTGTGCAGCAGCAGGAACCCGCAGAGCATCGCCGCGGACACGCCGATCCAGGGGTAGACGCCCTCGCGCTGCCAGCGCCACCACCCGACCCCGGCCGCCACCGCGAACGACAGCAGCACCAGGGTCGGGGAGAGCCAGTCCATCGTCTCCTGGAACCCCGGGTTCTCCGGGCCGGACTCCGGCCGGAACCCCCAGTACCAGATGGAGTTGGTGGTCAGGTCGACCTTGCGCTGGGCCTGGAACGAGAACGACGCCCGCCAGCCCTCGTAGCCGACCAGGGCGAACGGCAGGTTGACCAGCACGACGGTGACCGCCGCGGCCAGCGGCACCCGGGCCGCCGCCCACCAGTCCAGCCGGCCGGGCCGCGCCGCGGTCAGCGCGTAGAGCGCCAGCGGCAGCAGGAAGGCCCCCGGGTAGACCTTGAACGCGAAGCCCAGCCCGAGCAGCACCGCGGCGATCGTGGCCCGGTCGGTGACCGGGCGGCCGGTGCGCCAGCCGTGCATCACGAACACCGCGGCGGCCGCGCAGGCCACCACCGGCAGGTCCCAGTTGTGGAACGCGTAGAGCACCACCGGCGGGCCGAGCGACCAGACCAGCGCCCGCCACCGGGTCAGCCGGCCCAGCAACCAGGCGGTGAGCAGCCCGAACGGGGTCATCAGCAGGGCCGAGCCGAGCAGGTAGCCGGCGTCGGTGTCGGCGCCGATCGCGCCGGCCCAGATCAGCACCCCGGTGAGCACCGGGTACTCGACGGTGCCGCCGACCAGCACCCCCTCCGGGGTGATCGACCCGTTGACGTAGGGGAAGACGTGCCGGTCGATGTCGCGGCCCAGCCACAAGTGCTGGATGTCGGAGTAGCAGACGTCCTGGTCGATGCGGATCTCGTAGTCCGGGGCGCTGCGCCCGGACGGCTCGAACTCCGGTCCCGTGCAGCGCGCCTTGTTGGCGTAGCCCAGCAGCAGGGTGACCCCGCTGAGCAGCACCAGCACCGCCACCACCAGCCGGGTCGCGGTCGGCCGCGCCGGACGGGTCGCGGCGGGCTCGTCGCGCGGCGGCGCGGTGCTCGTCACCGGCGCACCCCCGCCCGCCGGTCCGGGGCCGCCCCGTGCGGTGCGGTCACGAACCCAGCCGCTCGCGCAGGTAGGCGATGTCGGCGGCCTGGCCCGCGGCCGGGGTCTCCACCACCACCGGTGCCCCGGCCGCGGCGCACACCGCGACCAGCTGCTCGGGCGGGATGGTGCCGTCCTCGACGTTGGCGTGCCGGTCGCGGGCCGAGCCGAACTCGTCGCGGGAGTTGTTCAGGTGCACCAGGTCGATCCGCCCGGTGACGGCCTTGGCCCGGTCGACCACGTCCACCAGGTCCTCGCCCGCGGCGAAGGCGTGGCAGGTGTCCAGGCAGAACCCCACGTCGAACTCGCCGACGGCCTCCCACAACCGGGCCAGCGCGTCGAACCGGCGGGCCATCGCGTTGTCCCCGCCCGCGGTGTTCTCGATGAACACCGGCACCGCGAACCCGCCCTCGCCGACCTGCCGTTCGATGAACTTGCGCCAGTTCGCGAACCCGGCCGCGGCGTCCTCGCCCTGCGTGACGTGCCCGCCGTGCACCACCAACCCGATCGCCCCGACCTGCGCGGCCGCCTCCGCGTGCTGCACGACGAGCTTGCGCGACGGGATCCGGATGCGGTTGTTCAGCGAGGCCAGGTTGACCACGTACGGGGAGTGCACGACGACCGCGAGGTCCCCGGTGCGCAGCTGCTCGGCCTGCGGGTGCGCCGGCGGCTTCTTCCAGCCCTGCGGGTCGGCCAGGAACAGCTGGACGATGTCCGCCCCGCGCTCGCCGGCGGACACGACCGGGTCGTCCTCGCGTACGTGGGCGCCGATGAGCATGCCGCCAGCGTAGTGACCGCCCCCGACGGCCCGTGCCCCCGCTCTCACCCCACCCGCCACCCGCCCGGCCGCGCGACACCGCTCGTGCTGCGACGACGGCCCGGCACCGCCCGCCGGCCACCGTGGACCCGCTGGTAGCCTCGACAGGTCGCCCCGACCGGGTGCCCACCTGGGCGCCCGCCTCCGCGGCCCGCTGCGCGGGCCGCGCCGTTATGTCGGGGCACGATGAGAACCTCCTGTCGCGGATGTACCGCGACCGTTTCAGTCCGTAGGAGGTGAGTGGTTCTCATGCGTCATTACGAGCTGATGGTCATCCTCGACCCCAGCCTGGACGAGCGCACTGTGACGCCGTCCCTGGAGACCTTCCTCAACGTCGTGAAGAGCGACGGGGGAACCATCGAGAAGATCGAGGTGTGGGGCAAGCGGCGGCTGGCCTACGAGATCCTCAAGCACGCCGAGGGCATCTACGCGATGCTCGAGGTCGCCTGCGAGCCGGCCACCGTCACCGAGCTGGACCGCCAGCTCGGGCTGAACGAGTCGGTCCTGCGCACCAAGGTGCTGCGCCGCGAGCCGAAGCGGGCCCCCGCGCCCGCGGCAGCCGCGAGCTGAGGCGACGGCGATGGCCGGCGAGACCGTCATCACCGTGGTCGGCAACCTGACCGCCGACCCCGAGCTCCGCTTCACCCCGTCCGGGGCGGCGGTCGCCAACTTCACGGTGGCCGCCACGCCCCGCACCTTCGACCGCCAGAGCGGCGAGTGGAAGGACGGCGACGCGCTGTTCATGCGCTGCAACGTGTGGCGGCAGGCGGCCGAGAACGTGGCCGAGACGCTGACCCGCGGCATGCGCGTGATGGTGCAGGGGCGGCTGCGGCAGCGGTCGTTCGAGACCCGGGAGGGCGAGAAGCGCACCGTGGTCGAGCTGGAGGTCGACGAGGTCGGCCCGTCGCTCAAGTACGCCACGGCGAAGGTCAACAAGGTCAGCCGCGGCAGCGGCGGCGGTGGGTTCGGCGGTGGCTCCGGCGGTGGATCCGGGTCCGGCGGCGGCTTCGGTGGCGGTTCCGCGCCCGCGGACGACCCGTGGGGTTCGGCCCCGCCGGCCGGCAGCGGTCCGGCGGCCGACGACGAGCCCCCGTTCTGACCGACGAGCCACCAGCACAACCAGGAGCAACCCATGGCCAAGCCCGTCCTGCGCAAGCCGACGACCAAGGTGTGCGCGTTCTGCAAGGACAAGGCCCAGGACATCGACTACAAGGACACCGGCCTGCTGCGGAAGTTCATCTCCGACCGCGGCAGGATCCGGGCCCGCCGGATCTCCGGCAACTGCCGGCAGCACCAGCGGGACGTGGCCGTCGCGGTGAAGAACTCCCGCGAGGTCGCGCTGCTGCCCTACACCTCGACCGCGCGCTGAGCCGCGAGCGGATCTCAGTAGCGGAGGAACAACCCATGAAGCTCATCCTCACCGCCGACGTGCCGAACCTCGGTGCGCCGGGCGACCTCGTCGAGGTCAAGGACGGTTACGGCCGCAACTACCTGCTGCCGCGCAAGATGGCCATCGTGGCCACCCGGGGCGCGGAGAAGCAGGTCGCCTCGATCACCCGGGCCCAGAAGGCCCGGGCGATCAAGGACCTCGGCCACGCCAAGGAGGTGGCCGGCCAGCTCGCCGACCTCTCCGTCACGGTCAAGGCCAAGGCGGCTGGCGACTCGGGCCGGCTGTTCGGCTCGGTCACCACGACCGACGTGGTCGACGCCGTGCGGGCCGCCGGTGGCCCGCTGCTCGACCGGCGCGCCGTCGAGGTGCCGCAGATCAAGGTGGTCGGCACCCACCCGGTGACCGTCCGGCTGCACCCGGAGGTCACCGCCGAGATGTCGATCGAGGTCGTCGCGAGCTGACACCGGACCGGTCGCACCGTCGACCGGTCGTCACGGAAAGTGAGCGGGGTGGGGTCCGGACCCGAGGTCCGGACCCCACCCCGTCGTCATGTCCGGGGTAGCTCTGCGCAGTCGCGGCGGTCGCGGCTCCCCGGTACGGGCGACACTCCGCCGGGTTGCGCGCAGTCGCCGAGCGAGCGGTCCGGGGCGGCGGGCGGCGTTCGGGTCGACACGCCGACCGGCCGCCGACGGCGTGTCGAGGACCAGAAGTTGTCCACACCCTATGCACATGCGCTGAGCAGGGAAAACGGCCGAAAATCGGGAGTTGTCCCCACGCCGTCCACAGGGGGGCACCGGCTCTGTACTGGGGCCGGTCGATTGATCCCCAGGTCCGTGCACAGGCTCCTGCGCGCCGTCGAGTTGGATGTCGTCGGTGTGTCGTTCTACCGTCCGCAGAGCGAACGACGACCGGATTCCGGGGCGCCCGACGGCAACGTGATCCCGCCCCCGATCCGGTCGACACATCGAACTCATGTTCGATAGACTGGCCGCCGGGGGGTGACGCTGCGTATGGCACTGACCGACGACCGCCCGGCCGGCCGGCCCCGCCCGGTCCGCCCCCCCGGCGACGGCGGGGACGCCGGCTCCCCGTTCGACCGCCAACCGCCCCAGGACCTCACCGCCGAGCAGTCCGTCCTGGGCGGCATGCTGCTGAGCAAGGACGCGATCGCCGACGTCGTCGAGGTGCTGCGGCCCGACGACTTCTACCGCCCCGCCCACCAGACGGTCTACGACTGCATCCTCGACCTCTACGGCCGCGGCGAGCCGGCCGACGCGGTCACGGTGTCGGCGGAGCTGCAGCGCCGGGGGGATCTGATCCGCCTCGGCGGCGCGCCGTACCTGCACACCCTGATCGCCACCGTGCCGACCGCCGCGAACGCCGCCTACTACGCCGAGATCGTGGCGGAGAAGGCGATCCTGCGCCGGCTGGTCGAGGCCGGCACCCGGATCGTCCAGCTGGGCTACCACGGCGCGGAGAGCGGCCAGGTCACCGACGTGGTCGACCGCGCCCAGGCCGCCATCTACGACGTCACCGAGCGCAGCACCAGCGAGGACTACGTCGCGCTGGAGGAGCTGCTCCAGCCGACCATGGACGAGATCGACGCGATCGCCTCCCGCGGCGGCGTCGCGCTCGGGGTGCCCACCGGCTTCGCCGACCTGGACGCCGCCACGAACGGGCTGCACCCCGGCCAGATGATCGTCGTGGCGGCACGGCCCGGGCTCGGCAAGGCGCTGGCGTTGGACACCCCGCTCCCCACGCCGACCGGGTGGACCACGATGGGTGCGGTCGCGGTCGGCGACCTGCTGATCGACGCCGACGGCCGCCCCACCCGGGTGGTCGCGGCCACCGAGGTGCTGCAGGACCGGCCGTGCTTCGAGGTCGAGCTGTCCGACGGCACGGTGATCGTGGCCGACGCCCACCACCAGTGGGTCACCGCCGACCGCGCGGCGCGCCGCGCCCGCCAGGAGGCCCGAGCGCGCGGCGGTCCCCCGCGCGTCCTGCCCGCCGTCCGAACGACCGCCGAACTCGCCGCGACGCTGCGGTGCGCCACCGCCGACAACCGCCTCAACCACTCGATCGACACCTGCGCTCCGCTCGCGCTGCCGGAGGCGGACCTGCCGGTAGGCCCCTACACGTTGGGCGTCTGGCTGGGCGACGGCACGAGCGCCACGGCCGCCTTCACCTCCGACGACCCGGAGATCGCCGAGTACGTCGAGAGCGAGGGCCATCTCGTCGCGCGGCTGGCTCACCGGCGGTTCGGGATCCGTCTCCCGGAGTCGCCGCCGATCCCCGCTCGCGAGTGCGTGGTCTGCGGCTCACCGTTCGTGCCGCATACCAGCGAAGTGCGTACGTGCGGACGTTCCTGCGGTGGCCGAGCCCGGTTCGTGTCAGCTGCGGTCCCGTCGCCGACCTGCCCGGAGTGCGGAGGACCGTCCGCCGGGCTGCGGCGGTGCGCGGCCTGCCACGCCCGCGTCGGCACCGTGCAGGCCCGGCTGCGGACTCTCGGGGTGCTCGGCCACAAGCACGTCCCGGCGGCCTACCTCCGCGCCTCCGAGCGGCAGCGGCGCGCCCTGCTCGCCGGCCTGATGGATACCGACGGCACCGTGACCGCCACCGGGAACCTCCAGTTCACCGTGACGAACCGGGAGCTGTTCGACGGCGTCCGTGAACTCGTCGTCGGACTGGGCTACCGGTGCTCGGCCACGACCAGGCGGGTCCGCGGCCGCCGGGAGGACAGCTCCACCGCCTACACCCTGAACTTCACCACCGAGGACGAGGTGTTCCGCCTCGACCGCAAGCGGCTGCTGCACAAGGAACGCTCCGCGGCCCACCCGCACCGCGAGCGGCCGCGTTACGTCGTCGACGTCCGCCCGATCCCCAGCGTGCCGGTGCGCTGCGTGGAGGTGGACAACCCCGCGCACCTGTACCTGGCCGGCCGATCGATGGTGCCCACGCACAACTCGACGCTCGGGCTCGACTTCGCCCGCTCGTGCTCGGTGAAGCACGGCATGACCAGCGCGGTGTTCTCGCTGGAGATGAGCAAGTCCGAGATCGTCATGCGGTTGCTGTCGGCGGAGGCGCGGATCCGGCTGGCCGACATGCGGGCCGGCCGGATGAGCGACGACGACTGGACCCGGATGGCCCGGCGGATGAGCGAGATCAGCGAGGCCCCGCTGTTCATCGACGACTCGCCCAACCTGACCCTGATGGAGATCCGGGCCAAGGCCCGCCGGCTCAAGCAGCGCAACGACCTCAAGCTGGTCATCCTCGACTACCTGCAGCTGATGACCTCGGGCCGCAAGGTCGAGTCCCGCCAGCAGGAGGTCTCGGAGTTCTCCCGGCAGATCAAGCTGCTGGCCAAGGAGCTCGAGGTGCCGGTGGTGGCGATCAGCCAGCTGAACCGCGGTCCCGAGCAGCGCACCGACAAGCGCCCGATGCTGTCGGACCTGCGTGAGTCGGGGTGTCTCACCGCCGGCACCCGGCTCCTGCGCGCCGACTCCGGCGCCGAGATCACCTTCGGGGAGCTCCTGGAGTCCGGTGAGCGCGGCGTCCGGGTCTGGTCGCTCGACGAGCGCATGCGCATGGTCCCGCGCGAGGTGGCCAGCGTCTTCCCGAGCGGGGTGAAGGAGGTCTTCCGGCTGCGGATGACCTCCGGGCGCGAGGTCGAGGCCACGGCCAACCACCCCTTCCTCACCATGGACGGGTGGTGCCACCTGGGCGATCTCAACCCCGGCGACCGGCTGGCCACGCCGCGTCGGGTTCCGGCGCCGCTGGAGCCCGTGCCCATGGACCCCGAGCGCATCATCATGCTGGCCCACCTCATCGGTGACGGTTCGTTCGTCCGGAGGCAACCCCTCCGCTACGCGAGCACCGACGAGGACAACCTGGCCGCGGTGTCGAGTGCGGCGCAGGTCTTCGGCATCACCGCCGTGCGCGACGAGTACGCGGCGGCTCGCTGCACCACGCTCCGGCTGCCCGCTCCGTACCGCCTGACCCACGGCCGGCGGAACCCGATCGCCGCGTGGTTGGACGAGCTCGGCCTGTTCGGCGCGCGCGGCCACGAGAAGTTCGTCCCCGCCCCGGTGTTCGCGCTGCCCGACGAGCAGGTGGCGCTGTTCCTGCGGCACCTGTGGGCCACCGACGGGTCGGTCTGGTGGGATGAGCGGGCCGGTTCGGGACGCATCTACTACGCCTCGACCAGCCGCCGCCTCGTCGACGACGTCTCCCGGCTGCTGCTGCGGTTCGGGGTCCTCACGCGCATCAAGCGCATCCGCAAGGCCGGCTACCGCGACGGGTGGCACCTGCACGTCACCGGCTCGGAGCACCAGCGCGCGTTCGTCCAGTTCGTCGGGGTGCACGGAGCGCGCGGGGTCGCTGCCGAGCGGATGGCCGAGCAGCTCAGCACCATCGCGGCCAACACCAGCACCGACACCGTGCCCAAGGCGGTGTGGGGCGAGGTGCGCACGCTGCTGTCGACCCAGCAGATGACCCATCGCGACTTCGCCGCGGCGATGGGTTCCCGCTTCTGCGGTTCGACGATGTGGAAGCACTCGCCGAGCCGGTCCCGGCTCGCCCGTGCCGCGGTCGTGCTGGAGGACGCGAACCTGGAGATGCTGGCGACCAACGACGTGTTCTGGGACGAGATCGCCGAGATCACCAGTCTCGGTGAGCAGCCCGTCTACGACGCGACGGTCCCGGGGACGCACAACTTCATGGCCAACGGAATCGCCGCGCACAACTCGATCGAGCAGGACGCGGACATGGTCATCCTGCTGCACCGCCCGGACGCCTTCGAGCGCGACGACCCCCGGGCCGGCGAGGCCGACCTGATCCTGGCCAAGCACCGCAACGGCCCGACCAACACCATCACCGTGGCCCACCAGCTTCACTACAGCCGCTTCGCCGACCTCGCGCACGGCTGATCGCCTGTGTAGGGTCTCAATTCCGCTGTCACTGTCTCAAATCCGATGTCACCCCCATGTCGTCGATGACACGGGAGTGAGACAGGTGGTCCGGCCCGGCGTCCTCGGCTCGGCTCGTGACCATGCTCGTCGAATGGGCGATGTCCCTCGGAAGGGGCTCTCGGCGTCGACGCCTCAAGCTCTCTGTAGGGCCAATTGATCTTAGTGAGAAGCCTGGTGATCCCAGCAAGCGCCTGACGAATTCGCTGTCGGCTATGGCCCGTCCGCGGCGGTGCGGCGTGTCGGCTGGGTTGAGCGGACGGTCCACCCGTTCCGTACCGGTTCCGCATGGCGCAGCACGCCGCAGCAGCCATCGACCGCCTCAGCAGGTTGGAGAGAGCTCGTCGTCCGGCGCGGTCACCGCGGTGCAACCGTCGGCGGTGCCGGCGTCGGGGTGATCCCGCCCAAGCTCGGCAGGGCGCGCGCCAGGACGGGGTTGCCGTCCAGGACGAATGTCGCCCTGGCGATCGCGTCGGTCAGTGGTACTCGGTTGCGTTGGATTTCGACGAGGGTGGCGACGTCGGTGTGCACGACGAGGTCGTCGGCGCTGCCGGGGTGGGTGATGCACACCTCGGGCCGATGGTGCTGGAGCAGCAGCCAGAACGGTTCGCGCGGGCGGTCCCGAAAATCGAAGCGGACCACGACCCGGTGCGGGGGCAGCGCGTCGACGTCGATCATTCGCGCCCAGGACCACAACGCGATGTACGGATCGTGCTCGCGCGGGGTGACCTCGAGCCATTTCGCCCCCCAGGCTCCCAGGTGCATCACGACCTCGGCCAGCTCATGGCCGGGCGGGGTGAGGAAGTAGTGGCGCCCTCGTCCGCTCGGCGCCGCGACGCTGCTGATGACGCCGTCACGTTCCAGGGTCCGCAGCCGCTTGGACAGCAGCGTGCTCGACATCCGCGGGCAGCCCTCGTGGATCTCGTTGAACCGGTGGCAGTCCAGCAGCAGGTTGCGGATGATCAGCGGCGTCCACCGTTCGGCCAGCACCTCGGCCGCCATCGCGATCGGGCAGTACTGCCCGTAGCCGCGTTCCATCCCCGCAGCATGGCCGGGCGTCGACCGGATGCCAACTGCAGTTTCTGTTGTTCTCCCGATTCGGGTCGACCCCTGACACTCGGTTCGACGTGGAGGTTCATGGGCAGGAGACCGACGATGGTTGACCGACAGGTCCAGCACGCGGGCGCCGCCGGAGCGGCGGCCGGCCAGCGGGCGGTGTGGGCACTGGGGGACTACCACCGGGTGGCCGAGCTGCTCGCCGGGTTCGGGACCGAGCTGGTGCGGGCGTGTGCCGTCGCGGCCGGGCAACGGGTCCTCGACGTGGCCGCGGGCACAGGGAACGTGGCGATCCGCGCGGCCGCCACCGGGGCGCAGGTGGTCGCCTGCGACCCGACCCCGGAGCTGCTCGACGACGGTCGCCGCGCCGCCGCCGCGCGCGGGGTGCACCTGGACTGGGTGGAGGCCGCCGCGGAAGCGCTGCCCTTCGCCGACGACGAGTTCGACGTGGTCACGTCGGCGATCGGGGTCATCTTCGCCCCCGACCACCAGCGGGCCGCGGACGAGTTGCTGCGCGTCTGCCGACCGGGCGGGCTCATCGGGATGATCAACTGGCCGGTGCAGGGGTTCGCCGCGGAGTTCTTCGCCGTCTTCGCCGCGTACGCGACGCCACCTCCAGGCGCGCTGTCACCGCTGCTGTGGGGGACCGGGCAGCACCTCCGGGACCTGTTCGGCGACCGCGTCGAGACGCTCGAGGTGACCGAGCACGTGCTGGTCGTGGACCACTTCACCGATCCCGCGCACCTGTGCGAGTTCTACAAGCGCACCTTCGGTCCCACGATCGCGACCTATGCCGCGATCGCTGCTGATCCCAGCCGGATCGCGGCGCTCGACAGGGAGTTCGCAGCGTTCGCGGCCCGCGCCAACCGCGGCCGACCCGGTGGCCCGGCGCGCTACGAGTACCCCTACGTCCGGGTCGTCGCCCGGGTCCGGACCGAACCCGTCGGTCGTGACGCCCGAGCTGAGGTGCGGGCTGGTGGCGCCGGGCCAGCTCGTTCTCGACCAGCCGCCGGGCAGCAGGACGACTTCCCCACCTTTCCACCGGTTCGTGCAGTGACGCCGACCGGCCGTCCCGGGAGGAACCCATGACCACCACCACGACCGCGACCCGGCCGAGCTGGGGAGCACGCGCGAACGCCGCCGTCTACGACCCGTTCCTGCACCTCGGCGAGCTCCGCGGCATGCGAGCGCGCCGGGCCGAGCTGGTGGCCGGCGCCCGGGGCCGGGTGCTGGAGGTGGGCGCGGGCACCGGGCTGAACCTCCCCCACTACCCGGCCGGGCTCGCCTCGCTGCTGCTCACCGAGCCGGATCCGGGCATGGCGGCCAGGTTGCGCAGGCGCGTCCGGCGTTCCGGCCGCACCGCCGCTGTCGTCGAGGCCGGCGCGGACCTGCTGCCCGTGGCCGACTCCTCGATCGACACCGTCGTCTCCACGATGGTGCTCTGCACCGTGCCCGACCCGGCTGCGGCGCTGCGCGAGATCACCCGGGTGCTGCGCCCCGACGGCCGACTGCTCTTCTGCGAGCACGTGCTGTCCGACGACCCGCGCCTGGCCCGGCGGCAACGGCGCCGCGCCGACGCGTGGGCCGGGTTCGCGGCGGGCTGCCGGTGCGACCGTTCCCTGCTCGACGAGATCGCTGCGGTACTGCTGCTCGACGTCCTGACGACCGCGCGTTGGCGCGGCATGCCGGCCCTGGTGCACCCCCTGGTGCTGGGCTCGGCGCGCCCGCACCGCGCGCCCGCTGGGGATCGATCCGATGGATGAGAGCCAGCACGTCCTGGATGTCGGCGCCGCCACCGTGCTCGAGTGCGCCGACTGGTCCGGCGCGTCCTGGCACGGGCACGACGACGGGTCGTGGCTGCTGCGATGCGGGCGCTGATCGTCGGCGGCGGGATCGCCGGGCTGGCAGCCGGGACGGCGCTGCGCCGCGCGGGCTGGGATGCCGAGGTCCTCGAACGGGGCGCTTGCCCTTCCGGCGGCGGGACCGGCCTCTACCTGCCGGGCAACGGGGCTCGTGCGCTGGACCGGCTCGGGTTGTTGGCGCCCGTCATCGACCGTGCCGCGGTGATCGAAGTGCAGCGCTTCCTCGACCACCGCGCCCGGGTGCTGGCCGAGATCGATCTGCCACGGGTGTGGGGCGGCTGCGGTCCGTGCCTGGCGTTGCCGCGAGCCGAGCTGCACCGGGTCCTGTACGACGAGGCGGGCGTGCAGATCCGGCACGGCGTCACGGTGAGCGGGTTGGAACGTGGTGGCGACGGGGTGGCAGTGACGTTGTCCGGAGGCGGTCGCCGGGAGGCCGATCTGCTGATCGGGGCGGACGGCATCCGTTCGAGCGTCCGACGGTTGATCGGCGACGTCACAGCGCCGCGACCGGTCGGGCAGCTCAGCTGGCGTTTCGTGGTCGAGGACCTGTCCGACGTCCGGGCCTGGACCGCCCTCCTCGGCCGTGGGCGCACTTTCCTGCTGGTGCCGATCGGCAGCGGGCGGGTCTACTGCTACGCCGACGTCAGCGCCGCCGAGCCGACTGGCGGTGACCCGACCCGGCTCCGCGACCTGTTCGCCGACTTCGCCGGGCCGGTGCCGGCCGCGCTCGAACGGCTCGAAGGCTCGGGGGCACCGCACGTGACCCCGATCGAGGAGCTCAGCGCCGTCCGGCCGGTGGCCGGCACCGTCGTTCTGATCGGTGACGCCGCGCACGCAACTTCGCCGAACATGGCACAAGGTGCGGCGATGGCGTGCGAGGACGCGCTCGTGCTCGCCGACCAGCTCGCGCTGGGCTCCCCGATACCCCGCGCACTGGCCGCATTCGCGTCCCGCCGCGCTCCGCGCACTCGCTGGGTCCGGCAGCAGACGGATCGCCGCGACCGCACTCGCGCCCTGCCGGCACCGGCCCGCGCTGCCCTGCTCCGGATGGCCGGGAACCGGATCTACCGCGCCAACTACCGGCCCCTGCTCGCCGAGCCATGACCGGCAGATGATCGAGCCGCGAGCACTGGCCGGCACTCGGGCGATCCGCGGGGTGATCCCGCGCGCTCGCGGAGCAGCGGCGGTACTCGTACTCCCGCACGAGGACCAGCCCTTCTCTCCCGGCCCGGTGCGCTGCGCGTACGCCTGCCGCATTCCCGCGACTGCCACCGGCGCCGGCCGCCGGGCCGGCCAGGCGCCGGCCACCAGCCCGCTGCGCCCGGCCGATGGCGCGGTGCGGTCGTCGACGAGCCGGTGCAGCTCGCCCCCGTCCGCCACGTCGGGCACCGAGACGGCCCGCGGCTACCCGTCCCACTGCGCGACCAGCACCAGTGCGCGGTCGCCCCGGTCGAGCTCCGCCATGGCGTCGCGCGCCAGGTCCTCCAGCACCGCGATGTCCCGGTCCACCCGTTCCTCCCCCGACCCGCCCACACCCTGGACGACGCCGCGGCCGCGCCGGCGGTCGGGGGCAGCGGCGTCACATCTGCGTCGGGGTCGTCGGCCCCGGCGCTGATCTCAGCCGCTCGGCCGTGTCGATCAGGTCCTCGGCCGGCCGCCGGACCACCTCCAGGAGGAACTGGCCCGAGGGCGGCGAACTCCGACCCCGCGGCCAGCGATCTGTCGCCGTCGTCCGACCCGCTCCCGCGACTGCGCGCCGGCGCCAGGGCATGGACCAGTGACGTACACGGGTCCGGGCCGATCCGCGCGAGTGCTGCGTGACCGCCGGTCGGTGCGGGGTGAGCGAGGTGGGGTCAGGATGAGCGATCTGATCGATCACGCTGGCGCCGTTCGGGCCGGCACACTCCGCGCGCCGCCCCCGCAACACCAGCCAACACCGCCGCCCAGTCGGCCACCCCGGGCCACCGAGGACCCCCGCGCCGATCCCGGTGCGATAGCCCGCTCGCTGGGGCGTGGGGTCGTGGTCGAGCCGGGCGGCCGGTTCAGCCCGGCGCGCGCGCATCGGAGCGCGTCCT
>JASLAP010000404.1 GCA_030147065.1 Pseudonocardia sp.
TGCTGGAGTGGACCGACCCGCCCTACCTGGCCGGGCACTGGGTGCCCGAGCTGGTGCGGCGGGCCGGCGGCGACCCGGTGGGGGCGATCGAGGGCGGGCGCAGCGTCGCGGCGGACTGGGCCGGCCTGCCCGCCGCCGACGTGGTCGTCGTGGCGCCCTGCGGGTTCGGCCTGGACGGCGCGCTGGCCCAGTGCCCGGCGGTGGCGGCGCGGCTGCCCGGCGTGCGCCTGGTCGCGATCGACTCGGCCCGCTACGTCGTGCAGGCCGGCCCGGGTCTGGTCGACGGGATCGAGGCGCTGGCCTGGGCCCTGCACCCGGCCGCGGTCCCGGAGCCGCCGGGCGGGCGGGTGGTGCGGGTGCCCGCCGGCTGACCGGTCCGCTCAGCCGGGGCCGGGCTCCGCGGCGGTGACGGCCTCGCGGTGCTCACGCATCATCTCGTTGGTGTCGGCCAGGAAACGCCGGATCGCGGCCAGCTCGGTGGGGTCGTAACCGGTGAGCATCGCGTCCATCCGGCCGCCGAGCGGACCGAAGAAGGCCTGGCCCACCACCGCCGCGGCCTCGCCGAAGTGCAGGGTGATCCGGCGGCGGTCGCGGTCGTCGCGCACCCGCCGGACGTGGCCGGCGCGCTCCAGCCGGTCGACCACCGCGGTGGTGGCCCCCGAGGACAGCCCCAACCGGGCCCCCAGCCGCCCGGGGGTCAGCGGCTGCCCGGCCCGGTCGGCCTGCATCACCGCGAACAGGGCCTGCAGGTCGGTGGGGTGCAGGCCGTGGCGGTCGGCGAAGGCGTGCCCGAGCCGCTCGGCCTCGGTCGCGTAGGCCTGCAGCAGACGCACCAGCTCGTCGCGCACCTCGTCCACCGGCCCAGCTTACGCCGTCGGCCGACATTCTCGATCATCGAACAACCGGGTCGGTGCTCGTCAGCGCAGCCCGCCGGCGGGCTGCGAGCACCCTCCACGGGCTGCGCGACCCGGGACGGTCTGCGCGAGCCCGGTGCCTCGCGCGTGCGGTCGGGGCCGGTCCCCGCGGATCCGGCTACCGTGATCCCCGGGTCACCCGTGGCGCGGCGAAAGGACGGATGTGCGTCCCCTCCTCCCGAGAACCACCGGACGGCGGTAGCGGTGCTCGATCCCCGCATCCGCCGCCGGCACCGGGTGCGCAACGCCGCGCAGGCGGTCCTGCTGATCGGCGGGATGCTCGCCGTGCTGGCCCTGCTCGCCTGGACGTTCTTCGGACCGGCCGGGCTGTTCGTGGCGGTGGGGGTCGCGGTGGTCGGACTCGCCCTGCGCCCGGCCGCGACGCCGCGGCTGGTGCTGTCGATGTACCGGGCCCGGCCGATCCCGCCCACGGTGCTGCCCGAACTGCACCACTACGTCCGGGTGCTGGCCGCGCGGGCGGGCCTGCCGGCGGTGCCCGGGCTGTACTACGTCGCCAGCCCGATGCTCAACGCGTTCGCCGTCGGCGGTCGTGACGACTCCGCCGTCGCCGTCACCGACGGGCTGCTGCGCACCCTGCCCAGCCGGGAGCTGGCCGGGGTGCTGGCCCACGAGATCAGCCACATCCGGGCCGGCGATCTGTGGATCATGAACCTGTCCGACGTGATCGGGCGGGTGACCCACGTGCTGGCCTACGGCGGCGTGCTGTCGCTGGTGATCACCGTGCCGCTGATGCTCGGTGGGGGCTACCCGCCGCTGTGGCTGCTGGCTCTGCTGGGCGCGCTGCCGACGGTGGTGAGCCTGCTGCAGCTCGCGCTGTCGCGGTCCCGGGAGTACGACGCCGACCTGGCGGCGGCCGTGCTGACCGGCGACCCGGAGGGCCTGGCCCGCGGGCTGGAGCGCCTGGAGAGCACGACCGGGCGGATCTGGGAACGGGTGGTGGTGCCGCACCGCCGGGCACCCGACCCGCTGCTGCTGCGCACCCACCCGGCCACCGAGGAGCGCACCCGGCGGCTGCGCCAACTGGTGCCGCACCCCGGCCGCGACCGCCTCGGCGACCAGCGCCCGGTCACTCCCACGGCATGCGCCCGCGTCCAGGCGCCGGTACGGCTGCGCTTCCCCGGCGTCCGCTGGTGAATCCGGACGGCGGGACGAGCGCGGTAGCGCTGATCCCGTCGGTCGCGGATGATCGGCTGGTGCGATGGGAGAGTGCGATCGTGAGCGAGCAGGGGTCCGGTCCGGCCGGGACGGCGGCGGCGCTGCGCCGCTACCCGGTCAAGTCCATGCTCGGCGAGCAGGTGGCCGAGGCCGAGGTCGGCCCGGCCGGGCTGGCCGGTGACCGCGGCCTTGCCCTGGTCGACCGGGAGACCGGCCGGGTGGCCACCGCGAAGCACCCCCGGCTGTGGCGGTTGCTGCTGCAGTGCGCCGCCGTCGTGGACGGCGGGGATGTCCGGATCACCCTGCCCGACGGCCGCGTACTCGGCAGCGGCGACGACGTCGACGATGCGCTCTCGGCCCTGCTCGGCCGGGCGGTCCGGCTCACCGCCGTGCGCCCGGCCGGCGCCGAGGTCGAGCGGCCGGCCCCGGAGGACGTGCTCGACCACGGCGTCGAGGCCGAGGTGCCGTTCGCGACCCTGGAGATCGCCCAGGGGACGCCGGGCGCGAACTTCGTCGACTACGCCCCGGTGCACCTGATCACCACCACCACCCTGGAGCACATCGGGGTGTCGGCCCTGCGCTACCGGCCGAACGTGGTGGTCGACAGCCCGGACGGGCGGCCGTTCGCCGAGAACGGGTGGGTCGGGCGGGCGATCACCGTGGGGGGCGTGCGGCTGCGCGGCATCCTGCCGACGCCGCGGTGCTCGGTCCCGACGCTGGAGCACGGCGACCTCCCGCGCTCTCCGCAGGCCCTGCGCACGCCGCTGGCCGAGAACCGGGTCGACGTCCCCGGCTTCGGGCTGCTGCCCTGCGCGGGTGTGTACGCCGAGGTGGTGGCCGGCGGGACGGTCCGGGTCGGCGACGCGGTGTCGGTGTCCTGACCTCCGGGGCCGGACCGCGCCGGCCCGCCCGCCCGGGGCATGATCGGTGGATGACGCGCTACGCGGTCCCCGTGCTCGGTGTCGTGCTCGCCCTGATCGGCGCGGTGTGGACGCTGCAGGGCCTCAACCTGCTCGGCGGCAGCTTCATGACCGGTTCGACGCTCTGGCTGGTGATCGGGCTGGTCGCGCTGGTCGGCGGCATCGCCCTGGTCGTGCGGTCCCTCCGGTCCCGCCGCCGCTGAGCGCGCACACCCGGTGGCCACCGCGCGCCGGGGCGAGGGGCCCGGGGCGGGTGCTGGCAGCATGGGCGGGGTGAGCGGCGGCAGCACGGCGATCGTCCTGGGCGGCGGCGGCGTGCTCGGCGCGGTCCAACTGGGCATGCTGCGCGCCCTGGTCGAGGCCGGGATCCGGCCCGACCTGGTGGTCGGCACCTCGGTGGGCGCGCTGAACGGGGCGGTGCTCGCCGCGCTGCCGCCCGACCAGGTCGCCGACCGGCTGGCGGAGGTCTGGCGCTCGCCCGACGCCCGCAGCCTGTTCGCCGCCGGCAGCGTGGCCCGGCTGCGCGAGTTCGCCCGCAGCGGGGTGGCGGCGCACTCGTCCGGGCCGCTGCGGCGGATGGCGTCCGCGGTGCTCGGCGAGCGCCGCATCGAGGACCTGCCGGTGCCGTTCACCTGCTGCGCGGCCGGCATCGAGGACGCCGCGGAGCACTGGTTCGACCGCGGCCCGGTGGTCGACGCCGTGCTGGCCTCGGCGGCCGTGCCGGGGCTGCTGCCACCGGTCGAGATCGACGGGAAGCACTACCTGGACGGCGGCCTGGTCAACAGCATCCCGCTGGGCCGGGCGGTGGAGCTGGGCGCCGGTCGGGTGTTCGTGCTCCAGGTCGGCCGGATCGACCAGCCGCTGCGCCCGCCGCGGCGGCCGTGGGAGGTGGCGATGGTCGCCTTCGAGATCGCCCGCCGGCACCGCTACTCCCGCGACCTGGCCGCGGTCCCCGACGACGTCGAGGTGCACGTGCTGCCCACCGGCGGCGGCGCCCCGCGCTGGGACAGCCGGGCGGCCCTGAGCTACCGGGCGACCGGCGCCACCGACGACCGGATCGCCGCGGCCCACCGGGCGTCCGCGGAGTACCTGCGCGACCGGGTGGTCGGCGGGACCCCGCGGTGACGCCACCGCCGCGGATCGTCCGTCGGGTGCTGCTCGGGCCGGGGGTCGTGCTGTTCACCGCGTTCCTGGTGATCACGTTGCCCGGCTGGCTGCTGGTCGCGGCCGCGCTGTCGCCGCTGCTGCCGGGCAAGTGGCGGGCGCTGCGGGTGCTGTGGGTCGCCACCGTGGCGCTGGTGCTGGAGAGCGTGGTGCTGGTGGCCCTGCTCGGGTTGTGGATCGGTGCCGGGTTCGGGCTGGCCCTGCGCACGCCCTACTTCCAGTACCTGCACTACCAGCTGGTCGGCTGGTACCTGCGGGTGCTCTACCGGGTGGCGTCGCGGGTGCTCGGGCTGCAGGTCGTCGCCGAGGGCCCGCCGCCGGACGACTACCGGGACCGCCCGCTGGTGGTGGCCTGCCGGCACGCCGGCCCCGGCGACTCGTTCCTGCTGGTCCACGCTCTGGTCAACTGGTACGACCGGGAGCCGCGGATCGTGCTGCACGAGCGGCTGCAGTGGGACCCGGCCATCGACGTGGTGCTCAACCGGCTGCCCAACCGGTTCGTCCGCGGCGGCGGCGGGCGCCTGGAGCGCCGGATCACCGAGCTGGCCACCGCGCTGGACCACGACGACGCCTTCGTGATCTTCCCGGAGGGCGGCAACTTCACCGAGCGGCGCCGGCTGGCCGGCATCGAGCGGCTGCGGGCGCGCGGGCTGGAGGAGATGGCCCGGCGGTCCGAGCAGATGCGCCACGTGCTGCCGCCCCGCCCTGGCGGGTTCACCGCCGCGCTGGCCGCCGCACCGGAAGCCGACGTGGTGTGGGTGGCGCACGCCGGGCTGGACCACCTGTTCACCATGGCCGACGTCTGGCGCGAGCTGCCGCTGGACACCACGGTGCGGATGCGGTTCTGGCGGGTGCCGGCCGCGGAGGTGCCGCGCGACCGGGACGAGCAGGTGGCCTGGCTCTGGGACTGGTGGACCCGGATCGACGCCTGGGTCGACGAGGTCCGCAGCTCCGGCTGACCCGGGCCGGACCGCTAGGGGCAGGTCCGGGCCCCGGTGAGCACCGGGCGGCCGGGGGAGGTGATCTCGGCCGGCAGCAGGCAGCCGCGCACCGACCCGTCCGGCTCCACCACGAACTGGGCGACCGCGGTGCGCGACCCGGCCGCGGAGAAGTTCGGCCAGACGAAGTTGCCCAGCCCCCAGGCGATCGGCCGGCCGGCGTGGCTGCCCAGCGGCTGCAGCCGGTGGGCGTGGTGGCCGAAGATGCCGTCGGCCCCGGCGTCGATCATCGCCTCGGCCCGGGCGACGTCCTCGGCGCGTGGTTCGGTGTCCAGCTCGGCGCCCCAGTGGATGGACACGAACACCAGGTCGGCCTGTGCGGCGGCGCCGCGCACCGCGGCGGTCATCGAGGCGATGTCGTCGCCGTTGGACATCCCGGGACGGGTCGGGCCGGCCAGCCAGTCCGCCGCCGGCACGACGCCGCCGAAGCCGAGCACCGCGATCCGCCAGCCGCCGCGCTCGATGATCGCCGGGGCGTTGGCCGTCGCGACGTCGGGGCCCACGCCGACCGGGGCGATCCCGGCGGCGCGGGCGTGCCCGATGGAGTCGAGCAGGGCCTGCGGGCCGTAGTCGCCGCTGTGGTTGTTGGCCAGGTTGGCCACCTCGACGCCGGCCTCGCGGGCGGCCGGCAGGGCCGCCGGGTCGCAGCGGAAGTTGAACTGCTTGGGCACCAGGTCGCCGCGGTCGGACACCGGGCACTCCAGGTTGA
>JASLAP010000525.1 GCA_030147065.1 Pseudonocardia sp.
GGTCGGGGCAGCCGTGGCGGGGCCGACCGGAGGGCCGGTGGGCGCGGCCGGATCGACGGGGTTCGGCGCCGGCCGCGGCGGGACACCGGTCGGGCTCCACGGCCCGCCGGGCAGCGCAGCGCGCAGGTACGCCCGCACCGCCAGTGCGCTCAGCACCGGGCCACCGACCGCGGCCGTCCCCGCCGAGCCGCCCACCGCCATCCCGGCCAGACCGGGCCTTCCGGCGGCGTCGAGGACCAGCACCGGGGCCCCGGCCAGGGCACCCGGAGCCGGCCCGACGGCGTCGGCGATCGTCGCCGCACCCACCGCGGCCGGACCCACCGGGCTCACCGGGCGGGGCAGCCCGGCCACCGGGGCCGACACCACGACCAACCCGCCGGCCGCCGCCGGGGACACCGGTCCGGCCGGGGCCCCGAGCCCCGGACCGCCCAGCACGCCGGTGGCCGGCGCCACCCCGTCCACCGCCGTGGCAGCGGGCAGCGGGACCCGGTCCCAGTAGGCGGCGCGGCCGAGTTCGACAGCCAGCACGGCCGGGTCCGGCGCCGGCTCCACGCGGGCCGCGACACTGCGGCCGCCCAGCACCACCCGCACCGAGCCGTCCGCCGGGGCGCCCGTGGTGACCAGGTAGACCCGATCACCGTGGACGGCGACGACCGTACCCACCGCCGAGCTGCGCGAGCCGTCGGCGGCGGTCACGTCGATCCGGCCCAGTCCGGTCGGCCCGGCACCCGTCGCCACCCCCGGCTGGGCCGGGTGGTGCAGCACGGTGGTGCCCTGGCCGAGGCGCTGGACCACGACCTCCTGCCCACTCACCGCCACCGTCCGCGGCGCGCTGTCCGGGACCGCCGCCGCGCTGCGCAGCGCCTCCAGCAGCTGCCGCTTGCTGGCCGGGCTCCACGGCAACCGGTGCTCGGCGGCGAACCCGCCCACGACCGTGGCCGCTCGCGCCGGTCGGGGGATCGTCCCGGCGCCCACCAGGGTGGTGACCTCCTCGGCAGTGGCCTGCCCGGTCGCCGTCAGCGCGTAGAGATCGGCGACGACCGCGGCCGGTGCGCCGGCCTGCTCCACCCGGTCCAGCTGCCCGGCGAGCTGCGGCCCGAGCAGATCGACCAGCGCCTGCCCGGCGGAGCCCGCTGGGCGCGCCTGCACCATCCCGGACAGCGTGGCCAGCGCGCCGGCCAGCTGGGCCCGGGCGCTGCCGACCTCGACCGGGGTGGTGTCCGCGGCGGCGGCCCGCCGCTGCAGGGAGTCGAGCCGCTGCAGGGCCGCGAGCGAGCGGCCGGCTAGTGCGCGGACCGTGCCCGGGGGACCCCACTGCCCACCGGTGACCTCCATCAGCTGGGCGCCCAACGCGATCCGCTGCACCACCTCGGTCGCGGTGGCCAGGTCCCCGGCCTCGGCCAGCGCCGCCGCGATCGCCGGTCCGTCCGGCGCCAGCCCGAACAGGTCGACCGCGACCTGTTCGGCCGTGGCCGACACCGGCCCGGTGACGCTGTCGCGCGCCGACACCGCCGGTCGCTCGGTCAACCTCCGGTACTCGGCGAGGCCCTCGGCCAACTGCCCGGCGGTCCGGCAGACGTCGGCGCAGCTGCGGTGGAGCGCGTCCGGCGCCGCCCCACGGGCCACCGCCCGCTCGGCGGCGGCCAGCCGGCCCCGGGCCTCGGCGGCGCTGCGCTCCAGCCCCCGGATCCGCGTGACGACCGCCTCGACCGCCACGGCCCGCACCCCGCCGGGACCCGCTCGACCCGGACCGGGGAGTTCGTTGAGCGCCGCGGCGTCGAGTTGCCGCACCACGGCGGTCCGGGCCGGCGCCTTGCCGCTCAGCGTGTCCCGCAGGGCGCGCTCGCCCGCCCGGGTCGCCCGCTGCACCGCCTGGTCGACCAGCCGGTCGACCTGGGCCGCCGGAATGGGATCGGTGCTGGTCGCGTACTGCTCGCGCAGCCGCGCGATGGCAGCCCGGTCGCCGTAGGCCTGCAGGATCGGGTCGTCCAGGCTGAGGATCTCGCGGGCCGAGCCCGGCTCGCCCTGACGGCCGGCGCGGCCGAAGGCCTGGCGGGTGGCCCGGGCGGATTCGAACAGGTTCGCCACCGTCACCGCGAGACCGCCGGCCTCGATCGCCGCCGGGCTGGGCTGGATGTGGGTGCCGCGGCCGACCCGGGCGGTGCCCACGGTGACCGCGCCCGGCAGCCCGGCGCCCTCGATGGCCGCCTGCTCGGTGATCAGCCGGTGGTCCAGCGCGTTGACCACCGCCGGGCTGATCCCGGCGCGTTCCAGGGCCGCGGCGAACGCCTCCGCCTCGGCCGGCGTCCGGAAGACCGGCAGCTGCGGGCGCCCGGTCGGACCGGCCTGCTCCAGCTGCGCGATCAGGGCGTCCTGCCACGCCTGCGGGGAGGCGTAGACCTGCCGGCTGGCGGTGGTCAGCCGGCTGGGCGCGTGCCTCGGGATCTCCCGGACCTGCAGCCCGTAGAGCCGGCTGAACTGCCGGCTCGCGGCGACCGCCGTACCGGTCATCCCACCGACCGAGTCGTAGGAGCGCAGGTACTGCTGCACGGTCAGCTCGGCCACGGTCCGCTGGCTGCGGCCGATCGGGATGCCGAGCTCGGCCTCCAGCGCCTCGTGCAGGCCGTTGCTCCACCGCTGCCCGGGCAGCGCGCTGCCGTTCAGGTTGTCCAGGATCTCCGCCCGGGTCCCGTCGGCGATCTTGTACCGGACGTCGCGCAGGACCGCCCGCGCGTCGAGCGCGTTGACCAGGTCGACCCGCTGCTGCTCGGTCAGCTGCTGCCGGGTGCGCCGCTCGATGGCCCGCAGCTGTCGGGCGCTGATCGTGGCCGTGCCGTCGACGACGGCGAACTCACCGCTGCGCAGCGTCCGGGCCAGGTCCCGGGCCGCGATCACGTCGGGCCAGCGGGTCAGCCCCTCGACGCCGACGGCCAGCCGGTGCGGGCTGCCACCCCAGTCCAGCATGATCATGTCGGCCTCGTCGACCAGCGCGTGGCGGTGCCGGCCCTGCACCCGCGCGGCGACCGGTCGCTGCTGATCGGCGAGCCGGTCGAACATGAAGTCGCTGGCCGAGCCGATGGTGACGTCGGCCTGGTAGGCGGCGCGACGCTCGGCAGCGGTCTGGCCGTGCCGCAGCACACCGACCCGCATGCCCAGCGGCTCGGCCACCCGCGCGTAGGCCGCGGCCGACTCGGCGGCCAGCTCCGGGCTGCTGGTCAGCACGTGCACCCCGCCGCGCCCGTCGCCGGCCCGGCGCAGCGCGTCCAGCGTTCCCACCGCCGTCTTTCCCTCACCGGTGGCCAGGTCGACGACCACGCCGCGGCCGCCCCTCGACAGCAGCCCGGCGCCGCCCGCGCCGTTGTCCAGGGTGATCGCCGCGGCCAGCTGGGTGTCGTGCAGCCGGTTTCCCGACACCCGCCGGTACTGCTCGGCGATCAGGGCGACCAGCTCGACCTCGCTGAGTTCCCCGGCGGCCCGACGCTGCCGGAACTCGTTGAACCGCGCCTCGTCCAGCCCCGCCCAGGTGCTCTTGATCTGGTCGAGCTGCGGGCGCACCGCCCGCAGCTCGCGCTCCAGGAGCAGCTCGTGCTCGATGGTGGCGACCCGGTCGGCCGCCGACGCCACCCGCCCGGTGATCCGGCCGCGCAGATCGGTGAGGCCCTGCCGGACGACCGGGTCGGAGGTCCGGGCCAGCTCCCCGTCGACCCAGCGCAGCTGGGCGCTGCGCGAGCCGGCCGCTGCGGGGTCGGTGCTCCCGGCCCGGTCCAGGTGCATGGCCAGGCGCTGGGCCGCCCCCAGCTCGGCCTGCAGCGCGGCCGGGTCCGGAGCGTTCGCGCCGGTGGGTCGGGGGGCCGCGGTGTTGTCACCGCGGACGGCGGCCTTGCCGGCCGGCACGGTGCCGGGTGCCGGCTCGCCCGGGCGCTGCACCCACGCGGTGGCGGCGCCGTCGCGGACCAGCACCGGCCGTCCGGCGCCGGCGAACCCGGCCGGGCCCTCCGCTAGGGCGGTCCGGATCTGGGACTTCTTCACCCCGAGCTGGCGGGCGAGAGCAGCTGCGGTCACCGGGGCGTTGCCGTTGGCGGTCAGCGCGGCGTCGACCCGCTCGGCCAACGGGACCGCGGTGTCGGCTGCGGTGGCGCGGGCGGTCGCCAGCTCCGCCGCGACCGCGCTGGCCGCGCCCGGCCGGCCGCCCGCCCGGGCGATCAGGCCGGCCCGATCGGCCAGCACCAGCGGAATGGCCTGCTCGTAGCGGGCGGCCCTGGCCGCGAGTACCGGGTCGCCCCGGCCGCCGGCCGCTATCCGGCCCGTCCGGTCGGCGACCGCCTCGGCGATCGCGCTGCTCGGGGCGGCCCGGCGTACCCCGACGTCGTGGTAGGCGGCCCCGAGGCCGTTGCGGCCGAGCCAGCCCTCGCGGACGGTCGCCCGGGCGGTCTCGGCGACCCGGCCCAGCCGGCCGGCGGTCGCCGTCAGACCGCCGGCGGTGGCCGTCCAGCCCTTCGTCGGGCCGCCGGCGATCGCGTTCCCGATCGCGCGGTACCCGGCCGCCGTCGCGGCCCGCTGGGCCAGGTGAGCGGTGGGCACGGCCACGGCGCGCACGGCACCGGCAGTCGCCCGGACCGGGCCGGTGATCATCCGGAACGGCACGGTCGCGGTGGTCAGGGCGGCCCCGGAGACCCGGCCGGCCACGTCCAGCCGGGCGGCCCGCCCCTCCAGGCGCAGCGCCTCGGCCAGCACGGCCCGGCCCTGCACCCCGCGCGCGGCCGCTGCGGGCATGTCGGCCAGGACCGACCGGGCCACCGCCGCCCGGGACGCCGCGCTGACCGCGCCGGCCCGCATGCCCGCCGAGATCGGCCCGGCCAGGATCATCAACGGGAGGGCGTCCTCCATGAACGACTCAATGGGGCGGTCGTGGTAGTCGTCGCTGACGTCGCCGTCGCCGAGCCAGCGGTTGTAGGAGTGGTCCAGCGGGGTGCGGATCATGCCGCCGGTCAGCGGGTTCAGCCGGGTGTAGTACTCGACGTCGGTCTCCCCGGGCTTGCGGGCCGGGCGGCTCTCCGGGTGCGCGGTCGGGTCCACTTCCCCGATCAACGACCGGAACGGGAAGGTCACCGGCGAGCCCGCCGCCGCGGTGGTCAGCCAGCCGTCGTACTTGGCCCGGTTCTGCAGTTCGACCGCGCCACCGCCGAGGATCAGCCCCGGCGATCCCCACACTCCGGAGACGGCGGTCACACCGCCGCGGCCGAGGTTGCGCCAGAAGCCGTCGGTGCCCGTGCCGACCTGCCGGTTGTACCAGCGGACGGATTCCGACTGCATCAGGTGGGCGCCGTCGAGCATGAACCGGAAGAACCCGCCGACGCTCTTCGGGTCGGCCTCGTTCACCGCGTCCCGGAGCCGCTCCTCCTCGCCCTCGGACAGGATCGACGCGGCGTCCCGGATCAGGCCACCGTGGTTGATCTGGCGCAGGTAGTTCTCCCGGCGGTCCGCGTAGCCCGGGTCGCCGGGCAGGCCGAGCAGCAGGTCGAGGGCCTGCTGGGCGGTACCGGGGGTGGCGTCGAGCCGGGCGAGCTCGGCCGCGGAGCCGGGCCTGCGGTCGTAGACCCAGGTGGCCGCGACGTCGGAGATCTGGTCCGGGGTGAAGTCGCTGCCGTCCTGGTTGACGAACGGGCTGTTCTCCGAGCGGACCAGGGTGGCGATGTAGTCGTATCCGAGGTTGGCCCGCATGGCCAGGGCGAGGTCCGCCGCGCCGGTGGAGGGCAGTTGCAGGTCGCCGAGCCGGTTGGCCGGGGCCCGCGGGGCCTCGATGGAGGCCTCGTAGCCGAGCCGGACGGCGTCGCTGAAGCCGATGATCGCGTCGACGGTGGCCGGGTCGAGGTTCTGCGGGAGCAGGTCGACCACGCCGTCGACCGCGGCCAGGTTGCGGGCGGCCACGTCGATGTCCGCGGCGTAGCCGGCGTCCCCGCCGGCGAGCCCGGCGGCCAGGTCGTAGCCGCGCAGCACGCTCTGGGAGTCCGCGAGCCGGGCCCGGATGGGCTGCTCCAGCAGGTCCAGCGCCCGGGAGTCACCGATGATCCGCTCCCGGCGCCGCTCCAGCTCGTCCGGGTCACCGGCACCGCCGGCGTTGTAGGTGCGGACGTCCTGCTCGTAGTCGGCGATCCGGTCGGCGAGCGCGTTGCGCTGCGGCTGCAGGGCGGTCAGTTCGCGGGTGATCCCGGCCGAGGCCGCCTGCTGGTCCAGCAGTCGGTCCTTGGCGTCGACGATGTCGGTGTCGGAGGGCTCCCAGCCGGGGGCGACCGACCGGCCGAGCAGGGTCGCGACCAGCTCCGGGTTCCCCGCCAGGGTCCGCTCGACGTCCTCGGTGGTGCGCGGCAGCGTCCCGTTGACCAGCAGCACGGTGTCCAGCGCGCCCTCGGTGTTGCCAGACCGGGTGCGGGTCTTCGGGTCCAGCCCCTCGACCAGGGCCTGCAGCTCGCGGGCCTCGGCGGGGGTGACGACGTCGTCCGCCTTGGCCGCGGCGTACGCCCGGGTCACCGGGCTGAGCTGCTCGTTGCCGGTCTCGGCCATCCAGCGCAGGTGCGACTGGCCCTCGACGAACTCGAACACGGCGTCGGCCTTGCCGCGCGGGGTGACCGCGACGGGCCCGATGAAGCCGGGCCCCGCGCCGAGGGCGCGGATCATGGCGTCGCCCGGCTCGACCCACCGCAGCCGGCGCTCGGCGGGGGCGGAGCCGGTGCAGGAGCCGCCGGCGCCCGCCACGCAGGACTGCCCGGAGTGGTAACCGTCGGACTCGGCGTAGAGCAGCGCGGTCCGGGCGCCGTCGCCGTCGGCCCGGACCCAGTTGCCGTAGGCGTCGTAGCCCTCGGCCTCGCCGGCGCCGGTGACGAAGGAGACCGCGCCGCCTCCGGTGCCGTCGGAGTTGCGCAGGTACTGCACGAAGTAGACCGAGCCGCCCTGGCCGTCCGGCACGGAGGCGAGCTGCAGGTCCGCGGCGGTGGTGCGGCCGCTGCCGACCGGGGCGCCGATCCCGGTGCAGCTGCCGGCCCCGGTCAGCGAGCAGACGTTGACCCCGCCCGCGCCCCGCTCGGTGGGCATCTGGTGGGTGCCGGCGCAGGCCCCGCCGGTGCAGATCAGCCCGCCACCCTCGATCGGGCGGATCGAACCCTCGCCCTGCACGGCGATGAAACCGCCCAGGCCGGCCTGGTCGCGGGTCACGATGCTCACCCGGCCGGTGGCGAACCCGGGCGAGGTGAGCGGCCCGATGCCGGTGAGCAGGTCGCCCTCGGCGGAGGTGAACCGGCCCGTGCCGTCGAAGTTGATCGTGGCCGGGTTGCCGTTGCGGTCGCGGCCGACGATGTCCGCGGTACCGGCCTGCAGCACCAGGTGGTCGACCTGGGGGGCGTCCGGCACCGGAGCACCCCGGTACTCGCAGGCCGCGCCGCAGTGCGCGGTGAACGGCGAGCCGGTGGTCGGGTTGGTCAGCCGGAAGCTGTGCTGCTCGCCGGTCGGGGCGGGCGCGGTGTAGGTGACGGTCTCCCCGGTGGCCCCGTTGGTGACCTGCCCGGTGCCGCGGATCCAGCCCGACCCGTTGCCCTGACCGTCCCGGGCGATCCGGACGGCGTCGGTGCCGGTGGCGGTGTCCATCGGGCCCTGCGGCGCATCCGCCTCGGTCGGCATCCCGGCGTCGAAGCCGCCCCGGCTCGGGTCGTAGGTGATCCGCTCCCCGCCCGGACCGTTCGCGGTGCAGGGGATCTGCGGACAGGGGTAGGTCCTGACGTCCGCGCCCTTGGGCTTGATCTTGAGGATCGGGTTGCCGTCGGCGTCCCGGGTGCCCTCCACCGCCCGGTCCTCGGGTCCCATCTCCTCGATCGGGATCGGGTTGCCGTTCTCGTCGACCGAGACCAGGTTGCCGGCCGAGTCGTAGCCCATCCCGGCCGGCGCCCGGAACCAGCCGCTCTGGGTGAAGTTGGCGCAGTTGCCGAAGCACTCCGCGCCACCGCCGCCGTTGGGACCGAACCGGACCTTCGCCGTGACCCCGCAGCCCCCGTTGCCCGAGCCCGAGCAGGTGCCCTCACCGTGCGCGGTCTCCCCGGCCGGGCTGGTCCGGGTCAGCTCGGCGTGCGCGGTGTAGGTCGCGCTGCAGTTCGCCGCCCCGCTGCACGATGCCGACGCGCGGGCGAACCCGTCGCCCGCCTGCGCCTGCGCCGAGACCGCCACCCCGCCGGAGCCCTGACCGCCACCGCCGGAGCCGCTTGCCGAGGCGTTGGCATAGGACCCGGATGGGTCGGACGCCGATGCCGACGCGTTCGCGCTGTAGGAGTGGCGGCAGTTCGCCGCACCCGAACACGACGCCGACGCCGACGCCTGACCCGGCGACGCCGACGCCTGCGCCGACACCGCAACCCCACCGGAGCCCTGGCCACCACCACCGGAACCACTCGCCGACGCACTCGCCGACGCACCAGGGGCCGACGCCGACGCCGACGCCCGCGCCGAGTACGAGTGCCGGCAGTTCGCCGCCCCAGAACACGACGCCGACGCCGAGGCCTGACCCGGCGACGCCGACGCCTGCGCCGACACCGCAACCCCGCCGGAGCCCATTCCGCCGCCGCCCGAACCGCTGGCCGACGCGCGCGCCGAGGCACCCGGGGCGGAGGCCGAGTCCGCGGCCCGCGCGGAGTAGGAGTACCCGCAGTCGGTCCCCGGGGTGCCCTGGCAACTCGCCGACGCCGACGCCTGACCCGGGCCGGCGGAGGCCTGCGCGGACACCGCGGCCCCGCCGCCACCCGTGCTCCCGCTGCCCGAGCCGGTCGCCGAGGCGCGCGCCGAGGCACCGGCCGCGGACGCCGAATCGTCGGCCCGGGCCGAGTAGGAGTACCCGCAGTCGGTCCCCGGAGTGCCCTGGCAACTCGCCGACGCCGACGCCTGACCCGGGCCGGCAGCTGCGGCCGCCGTGGTGACGGCCTGTCCGCCGCCGAACGTCCCCGAGGCGGTCCCGGTCGCGGAGGCCCGCGCCGCGCTCCCGGCACCGGAGTCGCGCTCGGCGGAGTGCGCGCGGTAGCTGAACCGGCACCCGGATCCCGCGCTGCCCTGGCACGCCGCGGCGGCCATGGCGGTGTCGGCGGTGGTCTCGGCCGCCGCCGACGTGGCGCACCAGCCCGTCCCCGCCGAGCCGGCCGCACCGCACGTGGCGTCCGCGGTGGCCCGGTGGCCACCCGTGGTGTCCGCGTCGTGGCTGGCGGCGGCGTACTCGTGGGTGCAGGTGGTGCCCTCGGTGCCGTCGCAGGCCGCGGACACCTCGGCCCCGGTCGCCGATGCCCCCACCCGGCTGGTCCCCACGCACTGCCCGAGCTCCGCGCTGGTGCAGGTGGAGTCGGCGGTGGCGGTGTTGCCGTCGTAGAGCGCCGCGCCCTGGGTGCGGGTCGCGCAGCCGATGCCCACGCACTCGGCGACGACCTCGGCGGTGTGCTCCGCGGCGAACCCGGTGGTGCCGGAGTGGCAGCCGTCCGTCGACGCGCAGTCCGACCCGCCGACCGCCACCGTCGTGCGCGGCAGGGCTGCCAGGTCGGCCTGGTCGGCCGGCGCGCCGGCGGCGTCCGCGGCCGGATCGGCGGCGGGCTGCTGGGCGGCGTACGCGGTCCACACCGCGGTCTCGATCGCCGCCGGGTCGTCGGTGCCGACCGTGTAGCTCGTGGTCTCGGCCGGGCAGCCGCCCAGCGCGGTCGTGCACACCGCGTCCGCGCCGGCGGCGGTGGTGGCGAAGCGGCCCGCCCCGATCTGGCCGGTGGTGGTCGCGGACCCGTTGGACCGCACGGCGGCGGTGCAGGGGGTGTCGCCGGCGCAAGCGGTCTCGGCGCGGGCGACGGACACGCTGGTCGGGTCCACCCCGACGCCGTCGAGCGTCGGCTCGGCGGGGCCGGTGGCCACGACCGGCCCGCCGGCGGGGGCGGCCACCCCAGTGCCCTCGCCGCCACCGCCGCCACTGCCGTCGGCGACCGGGTCATCCGAGCCGACGGCCTGTCCGGCCTGTCCGGCCTGAGCGGCCTGAGCGGCCTGGAGGGCGTCGCGGGCACTGGTGGCCGCGGCGGTCGCACCGCCGTCGGGGGAGGCGGCGGCGATCGTGTCGCCGGTGACGGTGCCGCGGCACTGCGCCGGGCAGTCGAGCCGCGCCCCGGCCTCGGTGGTGCCCGTGACCCCGGGGACCGGCTCGGCCGCCGGGTCCTCCGGGTCGGCTGTCGTCCCGGCGTCGGGAGTGGTCGCGGCGGTCGCGTCTGCGAACACCGCGCACCCGGAGGCGGGTCCGGTGCAGCGGCCCTCGCCGGTGGAGGTCGACACCGCCGCGTCACCCAGGCCGGTGGTGGTCGACACGGACTCGCCGATGGTGGCGCAGTCCGCGCCCAGGCACTCGGCGATCCCGGTGGACTGGGAGTAGGTGATCGGCAGCGGGCCCGTCGGCTCGTCCTCGGCCGCCTGGTCCTGCTGGTCCTGCTGGTCCTGGTCGTTCTGGTCCTGGTCCTCGGTGGAGCTCTCGGTGGTCTCGGTCGTGGTGGCGTTGCGGGACTGCAGCTGCACACCCGCGGCGGCCTCGACCGCGTTGCGGGTCATCAGGTAGTCCACCCCGGCACCGGCCGCAGCGGCCGAGCGGGACTGCGCCACGCACCCGTCCGCACCGGTCACGCAGGTGGAGCGGAACGTGGTGGTGCTCGTGGACGGAGGACCGCGCTCGCTCGCGCCGCCGGCCATCGCCGCGCCCGGGGCCGCCGCGTCGGTGCCGGTGGTCGACGACCACGCACCGCCCACGCAGTTCTGGGCGCACTCGGCGATGGCATCGGCATCGGACAGGCTCGACGGACCGGCGGCCGGCGCCGGGCCGGCGACCGCGAGCTGCCCGCCCCCGGTGATCGGGGTCTGCCCGGCCGGGGTCCCGCTGCTGCGGTCGACGGCCGCCGTCGGGCCGCCGTCGATGCCGTCGGCCACCCCCTGGTCGGCCGGGAGCCCGAGGCCGGGCAGCAGGTCGGCGACGGTGGAATCGGAGCTGGCCACCGACCGGGTCGCGCCACCGCACACCCCGCCCGCGAGCGTGCAGCCCGCGGTCCCGGCCGATCCCCGCTCGGAAACCCCGTCCGAGCCGGTCGCCAGCGTCGTGACGGTGCCGTCGCAGCCCTCGGCGCAGTTCAGCATCCCGGTGACCACCACGGCGGACGACGGCCCCGCTACGACGGCACCGTCGGCGCTGCCGGCGTCGTCCTGGCCGGCGCCCGCCGGGCCGGCAACGTCCTGCTCGGTGTCCTGCTCGGCGGCCGCCCGCCCCTGGGCGAGCGCCGCGGGGTCGAACGGGCCGGTGCCCAGCCGCGCGGCCAGGATCTGCGTCGCCCCCGGCGCCGCCGAGGCCACCGCCTCGGCCTGCCCGCCGCACGCTCCACCGCCGACCGCGCAGGTCACGGTGCCGGTCGACGGCCGGGGCGGCCCCCCGGCCACCGCCCCGTCGGAGCCCTGGGCGCTCGCGGTGGCCGTGCCGTCGCAGCCCTGCGGGCAGTCCAGGGCCACCGTCGCCTGGGCCAGGCTCGACGGACCGGCCGTCGGCTGTCCCGCCGCGGGCAGGCCGGTCACCGGGTCGAGCACCACGTGGTCCGGCGCCGAGGAGGCGACCGAGCCGGCCCGGCCGGTGCACCCGCCGCCGGTCACCGAGCACTCCACGGTGGCCGTCGAGCCGCGCGGCTGCGGGGAGACGGCCGTGTCGCGGGCGCTCGTCCGCGCGGTGCCCGTGGCGGCGCACAG
>JASLAP010000577.1 GCA_030147065.1 Pseudonocardia sp.
GCCAACCGTTGCTCCACGGCGTAGGCGAGCCCGAGAACCGGCGTCACCTTGCCGACGGTGTCGACAACGGTGCCGACGAGTTGCGGACGCACCTTGTCGCGCAGGGCCTCGAAAGCGGGCAGGTCCCAGACCGGCCCACCCGCGTCGGCGACGAGCTTGTCAAGGGCCGCGGCCACACAGTCGTCCAGAAGATCGGGGACGCCCTTGTGGGGGTTGCGCCCCAACGCGAGCTTCGCGTGGTTCGACAGACGCCCCACCACCTGCTTCACCGGCGGTGGGATCGTGAGCAGCAGCAGGCGCCGGGTGCCTGTCCACATGTTCGCGGCCTGCTCACCCGGCGTCTCGAACAGGCCGACGCCGACCGACTCGACCTCGTCGACGAGGGCCGGGTACGCCGTCACCGCGAAGCCGGCCAGTTCGCGCGTCACCTCGCGGGGCAGCGCTCCGAACGTCCACTCGCGAAGCCCGCTCTGTTCCAGCTCGGAGCCCGCGGCCGCGACGGCCGCGCGGACCTCGCCCCGCAGCGACGCCTTCAACGTGGCCAGATCGCGGCCCTGACCGCGCACCTGACCGCTCTCGTCGCACACCCGGAAATACACCTTCAGGTGATCGGGGACGCGGCTCCAGTCCCAGTCCTCGCGGGCGACCTGCTCGCCGGTGAGCCGTAGCAGGTGGTACTCGAGCGCGTCGAGCAACGGCTCGTCGGTGGGTTCGCCGAGCCGGCCGAGCACCTCGGCCACCGTATCGGGCACCGGGACGAAGTGCCGCCGCACCGGTTTCGGCAGCGACCGGACCAGCGCCGTGACCACCTCCGCGCGCAGCCCCGGCACCTGCCACTCGAACGGCCCCGGCGAGATCTGCCCCAGCAGCGCCAACGGGACGTCGACGATGACGCCGTCGTCGCCGGCACCGGGCTCGAAGCGGTAGGTGAGTGGCAGGTCGAGCCCGCCCGGTGTCCACGTGCCGGGGAAGTCGTCCGGGCTCACCCCGGCCGCGAACGCGTTGAGCAGCAGTTCCCGGGTGAACGTCAACAGGTCCGGCTGCTCGCGCCGGACCCGTTTCCACCAGGTGTCGAAGTGCCGCGCGGATACGGCCTCCACACCGATCCGCTTGTCGTAGAAGTCGAAGAGGACGTCGTCACTGACGACGATGTCGCGCCGGCGGGCCTTCTCCTCCAGCTCCGCGACCTCCTCCAGCAGCGCCCTGTTGGCGGAGAAGAAGGGATGGTGGGTCTGCCAGTCGCCCTCGACGAGCGCGTGCCGGATGAACAGCTCGCGGGCCAGCTCCGGGTCGATCCGGCCGAGGTCCACCGCGCGGGCGGGGACGATCGGGATGCCGTGCAGCGTGACCCGCTCGGTGGCCACGGCGCCGCCGCGCTTGCGCGACCAGTGCGGCTCCGAGTAGGCGCGCTTGACCAGGTGCCCGGCCAGCGGCTCGATCCACTCCGGGGAGATCCGGGCGACGGTGCGGGCGAACAGCCGCGAGGTCTCCACCAGCTCGGCGGCCATCACCCAGCGCGGTCCCTTCCGGGACAGCGGCGACCCGGGGAAGATCATGAACTTGGCGCCGCGGGCGCCCAGGTACTCCACCGCGCCCCGGCGCTCCGGCTTGCCCGCGGGCTTGGCCTTGCCGGTCTCCTCCTCGCGCATCCCGACCTGGCTCAGCAGCCCGGACAGCACCGCGATGTGGACGAGGTCGGGGTCGGTGCCCGCAGCGGTGTCCGGGATCGTCATGCCGGCGCTGCGGGCGGCCGCGCGCAGCTGGTGGTGCAGGTCCTGCCACTCCCGGATGCGCAGGTAGTGCAGGAACTCCTCGCGCAGCAGCTTGCGGTAGCGGCTGCCGGACAGCTCGGCGCGCTTCTCGACGAGGTAGCGCCACAGGTTGAGGAAGGCCAGGAAGTCCGAGCCGGCCGCGTCGAGGGTGACCCCGTCCGCCGTCCACTCGCCGGCGAACCGGGCGTGCCGGGCGTCGGCGGCCTGGCGCTGCTCGGCGGGGCGCTCGCGCGGGTCCTGCACGGACAGCGCGGCGGCGATCACCAGCACGTCGCGCAGGCAGCCGGTGCGGTCGGCCTCGACGAGCATCCGGCCCAGCCGCGGGTCGACCGGCAGCGCGGCCAGCGCCCGGCCGACGGGGGTGAGGCGGCGCTCGGGGCCGTGCGGCGCGGTGTCCAGCGCGCCCAGTTCGTTCAGCAGCGCGACGCCGTCGGCGACCGACCGCGCGTCCGGCCGCTCGACGAACGGGAACCCGGCCGGGTCGCCCAGGTCGAGCGAGATCATCTGCAGGATGACCGAGGCCAGGTTGGTGCGCAGGATCTCCGGCTCGGTGAACTCCGGGCGGGCGTCGAAGTCGTCCTCGGCGTAGAGCCGCACGCAGATGCCGTCGGCGACCCGGCCGCAGCGCCCGGCCCGCTGGTTCGCGCTGGCCTGGGAGATCTTCTCGATCGGCAGCCGCTGCACCTTGAGCCGGCGGGAGTACCGGGAGATCCGCGCGGTGCCGGTGTCGATCACGTAGTGGATGCCGGGGACGGTCAGCGAGGTCTCGGCGACGTTCGTGGCCAGCACCACCCGGCGGCCCGGGTGCGGCTTGAACACCCGCTGCTGCTCGGCGGTGGACAGCCGCGCGTAGAGCGGCAGGATCTCGGTGCCGCGCAGGTCGCGCTTGGCCAGCGCGTCGGTGGCGTCGCGGATCTCGCGCTCGCCGGGCAGGAACACCAGGATGTCGCCGGGGCCCTCGCGGGACAGCTCGGCCACCGCGTCGCCGATGGCGTCGAGCTGGTCACGGTCGGGGTCGGCGTCCGGGTCGTCGGGGTCGACGACCGGGCGGTAGCGCACCTCGACCGGGTAGCTGCGCCCGGAGACCTCGACGATCGGCACCGGCGCCCCGATGGCCAGCGCGAAGTGCTCGGCGAACCGCTCCGGGTCGATCGTCGCCGAGGTGATGACGACCTTGAGGTCGGGACGGCGCGGCAGCAGCCGGGTCAGGTAGCCCAGGATGAAGTCGATGTTGAGGCTGCGCTCGTGGGCCTCGTCGATGATCAGCGTGTCGTACTGGCGCAGCATCCGGTCGCCGGTCAGCTCGGCCAGCAGGATGCCGTCGGTCATCAACTTGACCAGGGTGTCCTCGCCGACCTGGTCGGTGAACCGGATCTTCCAGCCGACCGCCCCGCCGAGCTCGGTGTGCAGCTCCTCGGCGATCCGGGCGGCCACCGTGCGGGCGGCCAGCCGGCGCGGCTGGGTGTGCCCGATCAGCCCGCGGACCCCGCGGCCGAGCTCCAGGCAGATCTTCGGGATCTGGGTGGTCTTGCCCGACCCGGTCTCGCCGGCCACCACGACGACCTGGTGGTCGCGGATGGCCGCGGCGATGTCCGCGCGCCGCGCGCTGACCGGCAGCGCGGCCGGATAGTCGATCTTCGGGACGGCGCCGGCGCGGCGGGCGAGCCGGGCTTCGGCCTCGTCGATCGCGGTGGCGACGGCGGCGAGGTCGCGGGTGCGGGCGGCCTCGTCGCGGACGCGCAGCGCCGCGTCGAGGCGCCGGCCCAGCCGGTGCTCGTCGCGCAGCGCGACCGCGGCGAGCCGCTCGCGCAGGGCGGCGGTGTCCGGGGTGTCGACGACCGGCGTGTCCACGACGGGACCGGCGTCGGACGAGTGCTGCCGCCGGGGACGGCGGGAACGGCGACCGCCGGGTTCGCGGTCGCCGGGGGTCCGGCCCTCTGCCGTCGGGCCGCTGTCGGCGGGCCGGTCGCCCGATCGCTCGGCGCCGCTGCGAGCCGACCCGTGCCCGCCCCGTCGGCCGCCACGTCGCCGAGCCGGGCGACCGGTGCGGCGCTCGCCCGCGGCGGACGGCCCCTCGCCGGACGGATGCGCAGGGGATCCGGTGGTGCGGTCGGCGTCGATCGCGGGTGCCCGGCCCGGCTGCGAGCCGGTGTCCCGCCCGGTGCCGGTGCGGTCCGCGGGCGGGCTGACCGGCGGGCCGGCTCCGGTGGAGGTGGGGGACATCGTTCTCGCAGTGTGCCTTCCGGCCCGCTCAGGCGGTGCGCAGGGTGGGGGTGATCTCGTCGGGTGCCGGGTCGTCGGCGGCCGGGTGTTCCACCAGCGCCAGCACCCGGTTGGCCAGGAAGCGCGCGGTCCGGACCGTGCTGCCGCCGCGGGTCACCTCGCTGACCTCGATGGTGCCCCGCGAGTGCGTGATCGCCACCCGGCGACCCGCCCGCGTGGCGACGATCTCGTAGCTGCGGGTGGTGCCGCTGCCGGCGTCGATGACGATCTCTACCCGGTCGCCCCTCATGGTTCCACGTCCCGTCTGTCGGCCCGAACCCCTTTTCGAGCACGCTCTGGGGGGCGGCGCCGTCGGGGGCGGCGCCGCCCGGCAACCGCGCGGCGGTGGGAGTCGCCGGCGCGGCAGGCTGGTGGGGGTTCGCAGGAGGTAAGGGTGTCCGGGCCGGGCGCTGGTCGCCTCGCGGCGCGTGGCGCGGTACGGCCCCGCGGAGCGGAACTCCGTACCGGCTTCTTCTAGGTGAGACCCGGGGACACAGGTCGCCCGACCCGGACAGTCTCTCCAACGGCCGACCACTCCGAATGATTCCCGCCCGCCCC
>JASLAP010000603.1 GCA_030147065.1 Pseudonocardia sp.
GGGCCGGGGCCGGGGCCGGGGCCGGGGAGGGCTGCGGCCGGGCCGGCGGGCGGGGCAACGGGCGGGCGTCCTCCCAGGCCGGCTGGGTGAGCGCGCGCCGGGACCGCACCAGCCACACCGCGGCGACCACCAGCAGGACCAGGACCAGCCGAAGGCGCCGGCCCCGTGACGGATGCTCTGCCATGCCGGTGAGGGTAACCAGGCGGCGGTGGGCCGGGGCCGGCCCGGCACCGGCGTGCCGCGAGCGGTCAGCCCCGTGCGGCCTTGACCCGCTGGTAGCGGTCCAGGGCCTCCTGGCGCTCCGCGCTGTGGTCGACGATCGGTCCCGGATAGCCGTCCGGCGGCCCGCCGGGCAGCTCCCACGGCTTGTGCACGGCCTTGCCGGGGACGCCGCGCAGCTCCGGGACGAACCGGCGCACGTAGTCCCCGTCCGGGTCGAACCGCTCGCCCTGGGTCACCGGGTTGAACACCCGGAAGTACGGCGCGGCATCGGTGCCGCTGCCCGCGGTCCACTGCCAGCCGTGCTGGTTGGACGCCAGGTCGCCGTCGACCAGCAGCTCCATGAAGTGCCGCGCGCCCAGCCACCACGGCAGGTGCAGGTCCTTGACCAGGAAGCTGGCCGTGATCATCCGCAGCCGGTTGTGCATCCACGCCTGCTCGCGCAGCTGGCGCATCCCGGCGTCCACGATCGGGAACCCGGTGCGGCCCTCCCGCCAGGCCTCGAACGCCGCCTCCGCGGCCTTCCCGGACGCCAGCGGCAGCGCGTCGAAGGCGCGGTCGTAGTTGCGCCGGGCCGAGTCCGGCCGGTGGAACAGCACGTCGGCGTAGAACTCCCGCCAGGCCAGCTCGGTGCGGTAGACCTCGGCCGACTTCGACCGCCGCGGTGCGAGGTCGGCCAGCAGCGTGCGGGGGTGGACCAGCCCGTACTTGAGGTACACCGACATCCGCGAGGTGCCCTCGTGGTCGGGCCGGTTGCGGTCGTCGCCGTACCGGTCGACGGCGTCGTCCAGGAACGCCGCCCACTGCCGCTTCGCGGCGGCCTCACCCGCGTCGGGCAGGTCGACCGGGACGGCCTCGTCGTCCGGGATCGCCACCGCGGGCGGCCCGCCGCGCTTGTCGGCCGGGTCCAGCCAGTCGACGGTGCCGGCGTCGGTGCCCGCCGGGTCCCGCCAGCCGTGCTCGCCCCAGGCCCGGCGGAACGGGGTGAACACCCGGAAGGGCTCACCGTCGGCCTTCCGCACCCGGCCGGGCGCCACCGCGTACGGCGAGCCGGTGCGCACCAGCGCGCGACCGGCATCGACGAGGGCCTTCTCGACCCCCTCGTCGCGGCGACGGCCGTAGGGCCCGAAGTCCGCGGCGGCGTGCACCGAGTCCGCGCCGACCGCCTCGGCGACCCCGGGCACGACCTCCACCGGATCGCCCCGCACCACCAGCAGCCGCCCGCCCAGCGCCTCGTCCAACGCGCGCAGCGACCGGTAGAGGAACGTCGTCCGGGCGCCGCCCGCCGGCCCGAGCAGCGCCGGGTCCAGCACGAACAGCGCCAGCGCGTGGTCGGCTGCGTCCGCCGCGGCGAGGAAGGTGGGCTGGTCGGCGACCCGCAGGTCGCGCCGGAACCACACGACGGCCGTGTCGGCCCTGTCCGCCATGCGCCGACGCTAGCGCCGGCAGCCGGCCCCCGCGCGCCGGCGACCCAGCCGCGGGGGTGGCGTTCAGTCGATCAGCGGGCGTCCATCGGCACGTACGGGCGCTCGGCCGCACCGGTGTAGAGCTGGCGCGGACGGCCGATCTTCGTGCTCGGGTCCTCGATCATCTCCCGCCAGTGCGCGATCCACCCGGGCAGCCGGCCCAGCGCGAACAGCACGGTGAACATCTTGGTCGGGAAGCCCATCGCCCGGTAGATCACGCCGGTGTAGAAGTCGACGTTGGGGTAGAGCTTGCGCTCGACGAAGTAGTCGTCGCCCAGCGCCTTCTCCTCCAGCGCCTTGGCGATGTCCAGCAGCGGGTCGGTGACGCCGAGCTTGTCCAGGATCTCGTCGGCGCTCTGCTTGACGATCTTCGCCCGCGGGTCGTAGTTCTTGTAGACGCGGTGCCCGAAGCCCATCAGCCGGGCACCCTTGTCGTCCTTGCTCTTGATCCGCTTGACGTAGGCGTCGACGTCGCCGTTCTCCTCGGTCTGGATCTTCTGCAGCATCTCCAGCACCGCCTGGTTGGCCCCGCCGTGCAGCGGCCCGAACAGCGCGTTGATGCCCGCGGAGATGCTGGCGAACAGGTTCGCCTGCGACGAGCCGACCAGCCGCACCGTCGACGTCGAGCAGTTCTGCTCGTGGTCGGCGTGCAGGATGAGCAGGATGTCCAGCGCTCGGACGAACGCCGGGTCGACCTCGTACGGCTCGGCCGGGAAGCCGAAGGTCATCCGCAGGAAGTTCTCCACCAGGCCCAGCGAGTTGTCCGGGTAGAGGAACGGCTGGCCGACCGACTTCTTGTAGGCGTAGGCGGCGATGGTCGGCAGCTTGGCCAGCAGCCGGACGGTGGACAGCTCGACGGCGTCCTTGTTGAACGGGTCCAGCGCGTCCTGGTAGAAGGTCGACAGCGCGCTCACCGCGCTGGACAGCACCGGCATCGGGTGCGCGTCGCGCGGGAAGCCCTCGAAGAACCGCTTCAGGTCCTCGTGCAGCAGGGTGTGCCGGCTGATCTTGTTGCTGAAGTCGTCGAGCTGCTGCTGGCTGGGCAGCTCGCCGTAGATCAGCAGGTAGCTGGTCTCCAGGAAGGTGGAGCTCTCGGCCAGCTGGTCGATCGGGTAGCCGCGGTAGCGCAGGATGCCGGCGTCGCCGTCGATGTAGGTGATCTCGGAGCGGCAGGCCGCGGTGTTGCCGAACCCGGTGTCCAGCGTGACCATGCCGGTCTGCGGCAGCAGCTTGCTGATGTCGAACGCCGCCGCGCCCTCGGTGGCGGCGCTGATCTCCATCGGGTGCTCGCCGCCGGGGTAGGTGAGGACGGCAGTCGGGGTCTCGGTGGTGTCGTCGGCCATGTGGAGGTTCCCTCGCACTCGTTGTCCGTCAGCGGAAAGTTCGGTGGTGGCCTGCCACGCTAGTGCTCGGCCGGGTCGGTGTGCTGGCTGAACCGTGTGATCTCCGGCGTCAGGACTTGCCCAGGTGGGCGGGGTCGACGTCGACCCGGCCCAGGACCAGGTAGTTGATCACCCAGAGGACCGCGCCGACGACGAGCAGGATCCCGGCCACCACGAACTGCTGCAGCGGGCGGCCGGACAGCGGGGTGGCCAGGAACCCGCAGAGCACGATGCCCAGCCACAGCCCACGACCTGGACTTCAGGCGGTGCTCGCGACCGGCGCCCGGTACCGCCAGAACACCGGGAACACCAGCACCACCGCGACCGCCGCGACGATCACCGCGAACCCCCCGGCCGAGGCGGCCGCCCCGGGCCCGACCCAGGCCGCGGCCGGGCCGTGCCACAGGTCGGCCAGCCGCGGCCCGCCGGCCACGACGACGATGAACAGCCCCTGCATCCGGCCGCGCATCTCGTCGGTGGCCACCGACAGCAGCATGGCGTTGCGGAACACCGAGCTCACCAGGTCGCCCGCCCCGGCCACGGCGAGGCAGAGCACAGCCAGCCACAGCGAGTCGGTGAGGCCGAACAGCCCCACCCCCAACCCCCACACGCAGATCGACACGGTGACCACGACGCCCTGGCGGCGGACCCGGGTGAGGCGGCCGGAGAAGACCCCGGCCAGCACCATCCCGATCGGGATGGCCGCGAACAGCAGCCCGTAGGCCAGGCCGCCGCCGGGCGGGTCGCCGAAGGTGCGCTGGGCGATCTCCGGGAACACCACCCGCGGCATCCCGAACCCCATCGCCACCACGTCGATGAGGAACGACACCAGCAGGATCTTGTGCAGCAGCGCGTAGCGGAACCCGGCGGCCACCTCGCGCAGCCCGGCGCGGCGGCGCACCGGCCCGTCCGGCGGCATCACCGGCAGCTTCCAGGTCGCCCACAGCGTCGCCAGCAGCGCGATCGCGTCCAGCAGGTACAGCGTCGGCAGCCCGATCACCGGGATCAGCACGCCGGCCAGCAGCGGCCCGGCGATGGCCCCGGCCTGGAAGACCGTCATGTTGAGCGCGTTCGCCGCCGGGATCTCGTCGGGGCGCAGCAGCCGGGGCAGCACGGCGTTGCGGGTCGGCTGGTTGACCGCCAGGAACGCGGTCTGCACGGAGAACAGCGAGAGGACCAGCCACACCCCACCCACCCCGCTGGCCGCGATCACCCACAGCGCCAGCGACGACAGCGCGATCCCGGTCCCGGTCACCAGCAGCAACGTGCGCCGGTCGACGGCGTCGGCGATCGCCCCGCCCCACAACCCGAACACGATGAGCGGAACCAGCCCGAACAGCCCGGTCAGCCCGACGTAGGCCGACGAGCCGGTGAGCTGGTAGATCTGCGCCGGCACCGCCACCACCGACAACTGAGCCCCGACGACGGTCACCATCCCGGCCACCCACAGGCGGCGGTAGGCCGGCGTGCGCAGCGGCCGGGTGTCGGCCAGCGTGCCGCGCACGGCGCGGGCGATGCGGCGGGTGGGGGCTTCGGTGGTGGTGCCGGGTCCGGGCGGGGCACCCGGGGGGACCTGGTTCGGGCGGGTGGGTTCCTCCGGACCGGTCGTTGTCACAGCTAACAGACCTACCACTCCGGATCGGGCGCGGACCGGGTGAATCGGCCCGACGTGCCCGGGGTCACCCCGGACGGACGACCTCAGGGCGCCAGGCGGTGCACCGACCAGGTGCGGTCCATCGGGTCCAGCTCGTACCGCAGCCGGTCGTGCATCCGGTCGGACCGGCCCTGCCAGAACTCCACCTGCTCGGGCACGATCCGCCAGCCGCCCCA
>JASLAP010000645.1 GCA_030147065.1 Pseudonocardia sp.
GACACCTTCACCGAGGAGTTCCCCGAGATGACCCGCGCCGAGATCTGCGCGTGGCTGCTCGACAAGTGGCGCGACTGAGCGCTTCCGCTCCCCCCGACGCACGAGAGGCGACGACGCATGCCCGAGATCGGCGGCTCCACCGCTCCCGGCTTCGAGCCGGTCCGCGAGGCCTTCGCGGCCAACTTCGACCAGCACGGCGAGATCGGCGCCGCGGTGGCCGTGTACCTGAACGGTGAACCGGTCGTCGACCTGTGGGGCGGTCTCGCCGACCCGACGACCGACCGGGCGTGGCGGCGCGACACCCTGCAGGTCGTCTACTCGACGACCAAGGGCGTGGCCGCCGCCTGTGCGAACCTGGCGGCCCAGCGCGGCGAGCTCGACCTGGACGCACCGGTGGCGGAGTTCTGGCCGGAGTTCGCGGCCGGTGGCAAGGGCGGGATCCCGGTGCGGTGGCTGCTCACCCACGAGGCCGGGCTACCCGTACTGGACAGCCCGGTGACCCCGCAGCAGGCGATCGTGGGAGCCGGTGGTCGAGGCGCTGGCCGCGCAGTGCCCCGGTGTGGGAGCCGGGCACCCGGGGCGGCTACCACGGCCTGACCTACGGCTTCCTGGTCGGCGAGGTCGTGCGGCGGGCCACCGGGCGCACGATCGGCCGGTTCCTGGCCGAGGAGATCGCCGCGCCGCTCGGCCTCGACCTGTACATCGGGCTTCCGGAAGGGGAGCACCACCGGGTGAGCCGGCTGGTCGAGCAGCCGGTCGACTGGGACGCGATGGCCGCGGTCGACCTGACCGCTCTGCCCGAACCGGTGCGCGAGGCGATGGCCGTCTGGGGCGATCCAGCCTCCTTGGCCAGGCGCTCGACCCAGGTCATCTCCCCCGCCCTCGACCACAACGACCCCGCCGAGTGGACCGCGGAGCTGCCCTCCACCAACGGCATCACCACCGCTCGCTCGCTGGCCCGGTTCTACGCCGCGCTGATCGGCGAGGTCGACGGCCACCGCATCCTCGACGACGAGCACCTGGCGGCGGCGGTCGCCGAGCAGCGGTCCGGGATCGACGAGGTGCTGCGCGGGCCGTTCCGGGTCGGCCTCGGCTTCGGCCTGCCCGACCCCGCGGCGTTCTGGTACAGCCCGACCGCGTTCGGCTTCCCCGGCCGCGGCGGCTCGCTCGGTTTCGCCGACCCGGCGACCGGCCTGGCCTTCGGCTACGTCATGAACCGCGTCGTGGACGGCGGCCCCGACCCCCGCGCGGCGAACCTCGTGGCGGCCGTGCGGGGGTCGTGCGCGGATAACGGTGTCCCAGCACCGTTTGCCGCTCACGACCCCCGGTAGGCGGCCGGCGGAGCGCTACTCGAGGTCGAGCATGGCGCCGAGGGCGGCGGCGACGGCGCCCATCTGCTCCACCGTCGCCGCCCCGACGCGCTCGTCGAGGCGGGACCGCAGGACGGCCTCGATGGTCGGCAGCGACACCCAGCCCTGGGCGCCGAGCTGCACGTTGAGCAGGCCGCCGGGGTCGTGGTCGACGACCTGGGCGCCGATGACGACCGGGCGCGCGGTGACCTCGTTGAAGCCGTCGGCGCTCAGGATCAGCCGCAGCACCGCCTGCCCCGGCCGGGGAAGCGCGGGCCGGTAGGTCCAGATCTCGCCGCGGCGCACGGCGAGATCCTGGCACGGGTCAGTACAGTCCCGCGGCGATTCGCTCGGCTTCGGCGTCCTCGAAGAACGTCGGGTGGTGCTCGGCGAACCAGCGGAAGGTCTGCGCGGCCGAGTCGGCCAGGGCCCGCTGGCGGAGCTGGCGCAGCGCGGCGGCCTCGATCGACTCGCCGCGCCGCACGGCGCAGGTGCGCAGGTAATCGGCGGTGCCCGGGTCGAGGTCCAGCTCGACGCGCTCCGTCATGGGCCCCAGCCTACGACACCGGGCCACCCCGGCCCCGGCGTCGCGGGCCCGGTCAGGCCGGCCCGGTCGAGGAGATCAGGTAGCGCGACACGTCGGCGTCGAGGATCCGGGCGGCCGTGCCGGCGTCCGGGCCGGACCCGCGGAACGCCTCCAGCTCGGCCTCGGACGCCCACCGCTCGTAGACGTTGATCCGCGCCGGGTCGACGGAGTCGGGGGTCAGCGCGAAGTCCAGGCAGCCGGGCGCGGCGCGGGCCGTCTCGACGACCACGCGGCAGTCCTCGGCGTAGCGGTCCCGCTCGGCCGGGTCCACGGTCAGGTGACCAGCGATGATCAGCATGACGCTAGGACCGCCTCCGCGCCCCGGACTCATCGCCGAACCCCCCCGAACGCCTGGAAGGCCACCTTCCGGGCATTCGGCGCCGGGAAGGTGGCTTTCCAGGCATCGGGGCGGGGTCAGCGGCGACCGGCCTAGCCGATGCAGAACTCGTTGCCCTCGGGGTCGGTCATCACCACCCAGGACATGCCGTACTCGCTGTGCTCGGCCACCTTGGCCGCGCCCAGCCCGATCAGCCGGGCGACCTCGGCGTCGCGGTCCGGGGCGGTCAGGTCGACGTGGAAGCGGTTCTTGGCCGTCTTGGGCTCGGGCACCTTGAGGAACAGCCAGGTCGGCTCGCCGGGTCGGTGCGCGGGCAGGGCGGCGAAGAAGTCGGAGGGGCGGTCGCCGATCTCGCGGTCCAGCACCTGCGCCCAGAACCGGGCGGTGCGCCGGACGTCGGCGCAGTCGACGGTGATGTTGGCCAGGGTCGCGGTCATGACGGGGTCCTCTCGGTGGACGGGTCGGGGTCGGGGTGCCCGGTCACCGGCCAGCCGACCTCGGTCCGCCAGGCGGAGGGGTCGGTGACCTGCGGCGGGCCGGCGAGGTAGAGCTCCTGCAGCGGGCCGGTCACGGACCGCTCGTGCTCGCCCACCCAGCGGCCGAGGGCGCCGTAGGTGGCGCCCATGTCGGCGAACCCGCCGACGTGCAGGGCGACGGCGATCCTGGTCGCGGGCAGCCGGCGGTACGTGACACCGGCGACCGGGTCGGCGGGCAGCTCGACGTCGACCGCCAGCCAGGCCGTCACCGCCAGGTCGTCGAGGTCGATGCCGTCGCCGGAGCCGTACGAGGCACCCGGCGGCCCGGTCACCCGCCCGCCACTGCGGCCGACGTGGGCGACCAGCAGCGGATAGGCGTGCTCGAAGAACGCCGGCAGCTCCGACCGGCCGGCCCGCGTGGACACCGCCACCACCGGCTCGGCGGCCCGCCACCGCTCGTGCACCAGCACCCGGTGCAGGTCGTCGGGCTGCTCCACGAGCCCCTGCAGGTCGGCCACGATCCGCTCGGTCTCCTCCAGGCGCAGCTTCATCCGGGTCCGGTGCTCACCGAGCACGGCCGCGGTGACCTCGGTGTCGGCGGCCCGCAGGATCCGGGCGATGTCGTCGAGCGGGACGTCGAGCAGCCGCAACCGGCGGATGATCCGGGCCTCGGAGATCTGGGCGACGGAGTAGCCGCGGTAGCCGGTGCGCGCGTCCACCGCGGCCGGGACGAGCAGGCCGAGCTCGTGGTAGCGGCGCAGCGCCTTCACCGACAGGTGGGTGGCGTTGGACAGCGTCCCGATCGACAGCAGGTTGCGCACGCCGACGATCCTGGTTGCTCCCCCGGGGGGAGGGTCAACCCGGCGCCGCCGTCCGGAGTGCCGATTCCGTCGATCGGGGTCGGGAAAGGTCCGCAGAAATACCCGCTCTTGACGACCGGCCGGATCCCGACCTACTTTTCTGGTGACCCGCACGTATTGAAGCCCGGTCCCGATCGGCCGAACAGGGTCATTCGCCATGCATTCCGACTCCGCCGACTGCGGCATACAGAGCAGCGGCGCCATCGGGCCGCACCATCCCACGAGGAGCCCGCATGTCGTTACGACGCACAGCCGCGCGGATCGCGACCACTGCCGCGGTCGTCGCACTCGCCGCCACCCTGTCCGGCACCGCCGCGGCCGCGGCCACCGGTCCGGACGGGTTCGTCCCCATCTCCACCGACAGCGGGTTCGTCCCCATCTCCACCGGCCTGGTCCCGATCTCCGAGGGCTTCGTCCCGGTCTCCGCTGGTAGTGGGTTCATCCCCATCAGCGCTGACGGCTTCGTCCCGATCTCGGCGGACGGCTTCGTCCCGATCTCGGCCGACGACGCGGTCCCGATCTCGACCGACGGCGCGGTCCCGATCTCGACCAAGGGCGCGGTCCCGATCTCCGCCGGCCTGGTGCCGATCTCGATCGGAATCGTCCCGATCTCCGCCGGCGCCGGCGCCGTCCCGATCCGCGACTTCGTGCCGATCCTGGCCGGCCTCAACTTCGTGCCGATCTAGTCGTCCACTCCGGGCCGAGTCGGGCCCGACCACGATTCGACCGCTCGACCACGACGGCCGGCACCGCGCTCACACCATTCCTCGGGAACACGCGGGAAAACGCAGCGCGGGCCCGGCCGTCGCGCATCCCGATCACTTGTTCCGGGCGCTCGCCCAGCCGCTCCGGGCGGTCCGGCGGCCGGGCACCCGACCGGCGGCGCGCGATACTGCCGCCATGACCCCGGAACCGCCCAGCCCGACCGTCAGCGGCCCGATCATCACTGCGGCCACGACCGCCGACCTGCCCGCCGGAGCGCTGCTGCTGCACGTCGAGGCGGGTACGGCGGCCGAGGCCGGAGCCGCGTTCGCCGCCGGCCACCTCGACGGCGCGGTGCTGGTGGTGCACGACGAGGTGCTCACCCGCCCGCCCGGCCCGGGCGACGGGCGGCACCCGCTGCCCTCCGCGGCGGACTTCGCCCAGGCGATGGGCGCGCTCGGCGTCGGGTGGGACGCCCGGGTCGTCGCCTACGACCGGCAGGGCGGCGGGATCGCCGCGCACCTGGTCCACCTGCTGCGGATCCTCGGCCAGGACGCCGCACTGCTCGACGGCGGGCTGGCCGCGATCGCCGACCCGCCGGTCACCGGCCCCGCCCCGCATCCCCGGCCGGTCGCCCGCGAGCCGCGGCCCTGGCCGGTCGACCTGCTGCCCGACGCCGACGAGGTGGCCGCGCACGTCGCCGGCGGCGGGGTGCTCATCGACGCCCGGGCCGCGGTCCGGTTCCGCGGCGAGACCGAGCCGCTGGACCCGGTGGCCGGGCACATCCCGGGCGCGGTCAACGCCCCCTACGAGGACAACCTCGGCCCCGACGGCAGGTTCCGGCCCGCCGCCGAACTGCGCGCGGAGTACGCCGGCCTGGGCGCCGGGCCGGACGCGGTCGTCTACTGCGGGTCCGGGGTGACCGCGTGCCACGACCTGCTGGCCATCGAGCACGCCGGGCTGGGCCGGGCCCGGCTCTACGTCGGGTCGTGGAGCCAGTGGTGCCGCGAACCGCAGCGCCCGCAGGCCACCGGCCCGGCCTGAGCGGTTCCCGAGGCGCCGGTCCGGCACCCCAGTCGCCCGGTGATCACCGATCGCGGCGGAACAGCCGCTCGGTCGCGGCGGATCCGCCGCAACCGGCGATCACCCCGTTCGGGGACCGCTCCGCACCAACTCCGCAGCCACTCGCCACAACCACGGCGCCGGCCGGAGCGATCAGGCCCCGCCGGACCCGGCCCGGCCCCGCCAGTGCGCCGCCGACGCCACCACGGCCAGCCGGCCGTCCCGGTCGCGGACCTCGGCCCGCCCGGCCCCGAGCCGCGCCCCCGCGTGCACCGGCTCGGCGGTGGCCGAGAACTGCGCGCCGTCCGCCGGGATCGCCCGCAGGAACGTCACGTCCAGGTCGGCGGGCGAGCCGGCCAGGTGCGGGCGGTCCGCCCCGAGCGTCTCGGCGATCGCGTGCGCGGCCACCGCGGCGAGCACGCCGCCCTGCACGCCGCTGACCGAGTTGGACAGGTCGGGGGCCGCGGTGGCCCGCCAGGTTGACGGTCCGCCGGCCAGGTCGAGCCCGGCCAGCGCACCCGACACCGCCG
>JASLAP010000688.1 GCA_030147065.1 Pseudonocardia sp.
CGCCGCCTGTGCGCCGCCCGCGATGGCGCCCGGGCCCGCGACGCCGACGCCCGCGTTCGGTGTGCTGGGCTCGACCTGCGAGCCCGACCGGCTCGCCGAGCTGAGCGCGGCCGGGGTGAGCGTCGTCGAGCTGCCGCTGGCCTGGGACCGCCTGCAGCCCGAGGCCGACGTGATCGACGAGGACTACGCGGCCCAGGCGGGGGAGCGGATCCGGACCTGCGCCGACGCCGGGATGCGGGTCGTGCTGTCCCCCGGCCTGCAGTACCCGCCCTCCTGGGTGCGCGAGCTGCCCGGCGGGGATCCGCGGGGCAGCTCGGGCGGCCGTGCGGACGGCGTCGACCTCGTCTTCAGCGCGGCCGTGCGGGACGCGGCCGCCGGCTACCTCGACCGGCTCGCCTCCGACGTCGGGTTCGACGGCGTGAGCGCGGTCCGGGTGGGCACCACCTCGACCGGCGAACTCGGCTACCCCGGTCCGACGGCGGCCGGCAACGAGCACGAGTACTGGGCCTCCGGCGTCGCCGCCCAGGCCGGCGCGGGCCTCGCCGAAGGGCTCGATCGGGCACCGCTGCCCGACTGGGTGCCCGGCTCGCCGGAGTGGGCCGGCGGCGAGGTCACCGCCGAGCAGGTCGACGGCTGGTTCTCCTGGTACACCGGCGCGGCGGCCGACGCCGTCGGCTGGCAGATCGACCGGCTCCGCGAGCTGGGCTTCACCGGCCGCGTGCACGTCCCGGTCGCGGGGCGCGGCGTGCTGCCGGCCGACCGCGCCGAGGCCGTCGCCGGGCTGCTGGACGGCCGGGCCGACCCGGACGGCGCGCTGGAGCGGGGCCTGGACTACCCGGCCGCGTTCGCCGCCCTCGCCGCGCGCCCCGACGCCGACCGGATCGACATCGACTTCACCGGCCTGGACGACGTCACCGCCGTCCGGGCCAGGGCCGCCGGCCAGGACCGCTGCCGCCCGGGCGACGAGGACGGGGTGCTCGAGCGCGCCGACGTCGGCTCGTGGTCGGCCCAGCGGTTCACCACGGCGCTCGCCCGGCGGGCCGGGCTCGGGCTGGTGGGGGAGAACCCCGGCCCGCCCGACGCCCCCTACACCGGCGGCGCCGCCGACTCCGACCCGCTCGCCGAGCAGCTGCGGCTGGCCCCGGACTACGCCGTCGGGTGCGGGATGACGACGTTCCTGTTCGCCTTCGAGGACGACCTGTTCAGCGGTGCGCCCGGCGTGGGCGTCGCGGACTACGCGGACCGCATCGCTGCGGCCGCGGGAAGGGAGTGACCGCCGTGCGCGTGCTCCACCTGGGGTTCGAGGACCCGTCGATGCCCGGTGCGGGCGGCGGTTCGGTCCGGACCCACGAGATCAACCGCCGGCTCGTCGAGCGCGGCCACGAGATCACCGTGCTGACGACCCGGTTCCCGGGCTGCACCGACCGCGTCCAGGACGGCGTGCGCTACCTGCACGTCGGGGCGGGCCGGGGCGCCAACAAGTGGACCCGGCTGCTCGGCTACGTGCAGGGCCTGCCCGCTGCGGCCCGCCGGCACCCGGCCGACCTGGTGGTCGAGGACTTCTTCGCGCCGTTCTCGTCGATGGCCGCGCCGCGCTGGACCGGGCGCCCGACCGTCGGCATGGTCCAGTGGCTGCACGCCGGCGACAAGAGCCGCCAGTACAAGGTCCCGCTGCACCTGGTGGAGCGCCTCGGCGTGCGCAGCCACCGCAGGCTGGTCGCCGTCTCCCACGGCACGGCCGAGCGGCTGCGCGAGCTCAACCCCGCGGCCCGGGTCGAGGTGATCGGCAACGGCGTCGAGCGCGCCGCGTTCGACGCCACCCCGCGGGCCGGGCGCGACGTGGTGTTCCTCGGCCGCCTCGAGCTCGGCGGCAAGGGCCTGGACCTGCTGCTGGCCGCATGGGCCACCGCCCACCGGTTCGTCGAGGGCGACCTGGTGATCGCCGGCGGCGGCCCGGACGAGGACCGGGTGCGCCGCGAGGTCACCCGGCTCGGGCTGGGCGGGCGGGTCCGGTTCGCCGGCTGGGTGCGCGGGGCGGCCAAGTGGCAGCTGCTCGGCGGGGCCCGCGTCGTCGTCGTGCCCTCGCGGCACGAGACGTTCGGCATGGTCGCGCTGGAGGCGCTGGCCGCGGCGACCCCGGTGATCGCCTTCGACATCCCCGGCCTGCGCGAGGTCGTGCCGGCCGGCAGCGGTTGGCGGGTGCCGGCGTTCGACGTCGCCGCGCTGGCCGAGCGGGTCCGCGCGGTCTGCGCCGACCCGGAGCTGGCGATGGCCGCCGGGGTGGCCGGTCGCCGGTTCGCCGCGGGCTTCGACTGGGACGTGCTGGCCGGGCGCCAGGACGAGGTCTACCGCTCGGTGCTCGAGGAGGCGGTCCGATGACACCCGCAGGACCGACGGCCACCCCCGCCGCCGTGCGGGACGTGCTGGACGGGGCGCCGAGCCTGTTCCTGTCCCCGCACCTGGACGACGCCGTGCTGTCGTGCGGGGCGCTGCTGCGCCGCGCGGCCGGTGCCGGAGCGGCGACCGTGGTGACGGTGTTCAGCGAGGCCGCCCCGGGCCCGCACACCCGGGCCGCCCGCTCGTTCCTGCGCCAGTGCGGGGCGCGCGGCGCGCAGGAGCTGTTCGCCGAGCGGCGGGCCGAGGACATCGAGGTCGTCGAGGCGGTCGGGGCGCGCGCGGTGCACCTCGGGCGCCGCGACGCGCTGTTCCGCACCCGGCGCGGTGTCCCCGGCGCGCTGGGCCGGGTGCTGCCCGAGCTCACCCACCGCTACCCGACGTTCCGCTTCGACATCGCCCGCGGCCGGGTGAGCGGCGGGGAGCGCGACCTGGCGTCGCGGATCGCCGAGCGGGTCGAGGCGCTGCTGGCGCGGACCGGGGCGCAGGTCGTGTTCTGCCCGCTGGGCGTCGGCTCGCACGTCGACCACGTGCTGGTCCGCTCGGTCGGCCCGGAGCTGGGCGGCCGGGTCGTCTACTACGCCGACTTCCCGTACGCGCTGCGCTCCGGGCCCGACCCGGGGTTCCTGGCCGCGCACGGGCTGCGCCGCTGGGTCAGCCCGGACGACCCGGCCGGCAAGCGCGCCCTGATCGAGGGCTACCGCACCCAGGTCGACGCGCTGTTCCCCGGCGGCGGGGTCCCCGCCCGCGCCGAGGAGTACTTCCTGCCAGGCTGACCCGCGTGGCGGGGTCGCTGGCGGCGGTGGTGCGGCGGATCGACGGATTCTGCGACGAGGTGCCCCGGCAGTGGGCGAGCGTCGAGGACGTCGGCTCGCTGCGGCTGTTCGTGCGCACCGGGCCCGGCTGGCCCTTCTACGCCCGCCCGGTGCCGGGCGGCGGCCCGGTGCGGGTCGAGGACGTGCTGCGGATGCGTGAACGGCAGCGGGCGCTGCGGGTGCCGGAGAGCGTCGAGTGGCTGCCCGCGGCGGCCCCCACCGTGCTGGACGCGGTGCGGGCGGCCGAGCTGCGGGTGACCCTGTGCCCACTGCTGGTGCTGCACGGCGACCCGGAGCCGGTCCCGTTCCCCGCGGGGGTCGTCGGGCGGCTGCTGGGCCCGGTCGACGGCGACCTCCCGGCGGCCGCGCAGGCCCTGCACGCGGTGGTCGCCGAGGCGTTCGGCTACCCGCCGCCGGGCGCGCTGTCGGGGTCCGAGGTGACCGCGCTGCGCGCCGACCTGGCCGCCGGCCGGCTGGCCCGGCTGCTGGTGGTGGGACCGGACGGCCCGGTGGCAGCCGGGTCGGCGCAGCGCGTCGGGGACGTCGTCGAGCTGGTCGGGATCGGCACGCTCACCGCCCACCGCGGCCGCGGACTGGCCGCGGCGGTGACCGCGACGCTGGCCGCCGCGGCCCGGGCCGCCGGCGCCGAGGTCGTCTTCCTGGCCGCCGGCGACGAGGCCGCCGCCCGCGTCTACCGCCGGGTCGGGTTCCGCGTCGTCGGCGAGACCGGGATAGCGGATCGTGCGTGAGTTTCATGCCCATGGGCATGAAACTCACGCACGAGCCCCTTCCCTCCGGGCCCAGTCGGGGGCGTGCTCGGGCAGCGGGCCGATCGCCACCATCCGGGCCGGGACGGCCTGCAGCCGCGGGAACCGGCTGACGATGCGCAGCGGCAGCGGGAGCCGCCCGCCCGCGGGCCGGTCGGCGTCGAGCGTCCCGGCCGGGGGCTGCGGGGTGGCCGCGACGTCCCCGGGCCGTGCCGCCCGCACCCCCAGGACCACCCGGTGGATCAGCCGCTGGCCACCCTGGATCAGCGCCGTCGGCCACCACCGGCGCAGCTGCACCCGGCGCAGCTGGTCGGTCCCCACGATCCCGCCCGAGCGCAGCGCCGGGGCGAGCAGCCGGGCGGTGGCGACGGCGTCGGCGATGGCCAGGTTGATCCCGACGCCGGCGACCGGGGACATCGCGTGCGCGGCGTCGCCGATCAGCAGCAGGCCGTCGGTGTACCAGCGGCGCAGCCGGTTGAGCTCCACGCGGAGCAGCTTGACGTCGTCGAAGGACTCCAAGGCGTCCACCCGGTCGGCGATCCACGGCAGGAGCCCGGCCAGCCGCTCGCGGAACGCCCCGATCCCGGCCGCGCGCAGCGCGGCGTCGGTGTCCTTGCCGATCAGGTAGCCGCACTGCCAGTAGTCCCCGCGGTCGATCATGACCATGAAGTGGCCGGCCGAGACCCGCCCGACCCCGCCCGCCGGATCGCCGTCGTGGCGGGGCAGCCGGAACCACCACACGTCGATCGGCACGCCGAACCGGCGCGGGTGCAGCCCGGCCGCGGCCCGCACCGCCGACCCGCGCCCGTCGCAGGCGACGGTCAGCGAGGCGCGGATCTCGTGCTCGGTGCCGTCGGTGCGGTCGCGGTAGCGGGCGCCGGCGATCCGGTCGCCGTCGCGCAGCAGGTCGACGACCTCGGCGTTGCGCAGCAGGGTGAAGGTCGGCTCGGCCTCGCCGGCGTCGGCCACCAGGTCCAGGAAGTCCCACTGCGGGACCAGCGCGATGTGCTGGTGGGCCCCGGGCAGCCGGCTCATGTCGCCGAGCCGGGCGGTGCCCTGGTCCAGCTGCACCTGGACGGCGTCGATGCGGCGCTGCGGCAGCGCGGCGAAGCGCTCGCCGAGGCCCAGCTCGTCGAGCAGGGTCAGGGTGGAGGCGTGCACGGTGTCGCCGCGGAAGTCGCGCAGGAAGTCGCCGTGCTTCTCCAGCACCGTGACCTCGATCCCGGCCCGGGCCATCAGCAGGCCCAGGACCAGGCCGGCGGGACCGCCACCGACGACGAGGCAGGTCGTGCGCTCGTTATTCGTCATGCGTTGAAATATAGCCCTGCCGAGGTCGGAGCACCAGGGCCGACCTCGCTAGGGTGGCGGCCATCATGACTGCCTCGAACGCCGCCCCGACCGCCGTCCGGGTCCGGTTCTGCCCGTCGCCCACCGGGACCCCGCACGTCGGCCTGATCCGCACCGCCCTGTTCAACTGGGCGCACGCCCGGCACTGCGGCGGCGCGTTCGTGTTCCGCATCGAGGACACCGACGCCGCCCGCGACTCCGCGGAGTCCTACGCCGCCCTGCTCGACGCGCTGCGCTGGCTGGGCCTGGACTGGGACGAGGGGCCCGAGGTCGGCGGCCCGCACGGGCCGTACCGGCAGAGCGAGCGCGGCGAGGTCTACGCCGACGCGCTGCGCCGGCTGGTCGCGGCGGGCGAGGTCTACGAGTCGTTCTCCTCGGCCGCGGAGATCGAGGCGCGCCACCGGGCCGCCGGGCGCGACCCCAAGCTCGGCTACGACAACCACGACCGCGACCTCACCGACGCCCGGCGGGCGGAGTTGCGCGCCGAGGGCCGGGTGCCGGTCTACCGGCTGCGGATGCCGGACGAGGACATCACGTTCACCGACCTGGTCCGCGGCCCCATCACCTTCAAGGCCGGCAGCTCGCCGGACTTCGTGCTGGCCCGCGGGGACGGTTCGCCGCTCTACCCGCTGACCAACCCGCTCGACGACGCCCTGATGGGCATCACCGACGTGCTGCGCGGCGAGGACCTGCTCTCCTCCACCCCGCGGCAGATCGCCCTGCTGAAAGCGCTGCAGCGGGTCGGCATCGGGGACGGGCCGTTCCGCTACGGGCACCTGCCGCTGGTCACCGGTGAGGGGAATCGCAAGCTCTCCAAGCGCGACCCCGAGTCGAACCTGTTCCTGTACCGCGAGCGCGGATTCGTCCCGGAAGGGCTGCTCAATTACCTGGCCCTGCTGGGCTGGGCGATCGCCGACGACCGCGACGTGTTCACCCTCGACGAGATGGTGGCCGCATTCGACGTTTCCCGGGTCTCCGGCAATTCCGCCCGGTTCGACCTGAAGAAGGCCGAGGCCATCAATGCGGCGCACCTGCGGGCGCTGCCGGTCGAGGAGTTCGCCCGCCGGGTGCAGCCGTACCTGGTGGCCGAGGGTGTGATCGACGGCACCGCGGGCGCCCCGGCGCCGACCCCCGAGCAGAGCGCCCTGCTCGCCGCGGCGGCCCCGCTGGTCCAGGAGCGCAGCGTGGTGCTCTCCGACGCGGCCCGGATGCTGCGCTTCCTGTTCGTCGCCGAGGACGGCTTCGCCCCCGAGGACGACGCCGCGCAGAAGAACCTGGGCGCCGACGCCGCCCCGGTCCTGGAAGCCGCTCTGACCGGCCTCGATGCGCTGCAGGGATGGTCCAGCGACGACATCGAGGGGGCGCTCAGGGCGGCCCTGATCGACGGCCTGGGGCTCAAGCCGCGCAAGGCGTTCGCCCCGGTGCGGGTGGCGGTGAGCGGGCGCACGGTGTCCCCGCCGCTGTACGAGTCGATGGAGCTGCTGGGCCGGGACCGGTCGCTGCGGCGACTGAGGGCCGGTTTGGAGCGCGCCGCGGCCCTCGGCTAGAGTGTTCCACGCAGGGCGCGACACCGGTTCCGCGAGCGGAGCCCCGGGTGCTCGTGAGCCCTTGGGGTATGGTGTAATTGGCAGCACGACTGATTCTGGTTCAGTTAGTCTAGGTTCGAGTCCTGGTACCCCAGCGCAAACTCCACAAGACGGTCTGATAGTCTGAACGAGTTGCTGATGGCCCCGTCGTCTAGTGGCCTAGGACGCCGCCCTCTCAAGGCGGTAGCGCGGGTTCGAATCCCGTCGGGGCTACACCGAAAACCCCCGTTCCGGTTCGCCGGAACGGGGGTTCTTCGCATTTCCGGGGGTGCCGGACGGACGAGAGCCGCTCTCGTCCAGTCAGCTCGGACGAAAGCGGCTCTCGCTCGGACCGAACGGTCAGGGGGCGGCGATGCCGGCCGGGGGGTCTGCCACGTCCCCCGGAGGGGGTGGCTCGTCGCCGCCCGGGTCCCCGTCGTCGCCGCCCGGGTCCCCGTCGCCGGGGTCGCCGTCGCCGCCGTCCGGGTCGACCGGCTCGGTGGTCACCGGGGGCGCCGTGGTCACCGGGGGCTCGGTCGTCACCGGCGGCTCGGTGGTGACCGGTGGTGCCGTGGTCTCCGGCACCGTCGGCACGACCGGGCGGACCGGCCGCCGCGGGCGGTCCTCCTCCTCGGTCGGCTCGGGCTCCGGCTCGGTCGTCGGCGGGGCCGTGGTGGTCGCCACCGGGCCCAGCGGGGTCGGCGAGAACCGCCCGGCATCGGCGGCGACCGGGTCCTGGCCCGGCCACAGGAACACCACGCCGATCACCGCGACCGCGGCGGCGGCCGCGCCCATGCCCACCAGCGCCGCCGGCGCGCGGCCGGGGCGGTCGTCGGATCGGTGGTTGTCGCCGGGCGGGCGGTCGAAGGCGGCGTCCTCTGGGCTCACTGTCGGCCGATCGGGGTAGGGCAACGGCCGTCCGGGGGCGGCGGCCGCTCGGGTCACCATGCTGCCGGTCGCCCCCGCGCGCTGCGGTGGCCCCACGAACGCGGTCGCACCGGCGGCGGGTCCGTAGCCGCCGCGCGCGGTCCCGTAGCCCGTCGCCTCGTACGAGCCCTCGTAGGGCTGCGGGGCGGGCTGGGGGGTGGCGGCCCGGACGACCTCGGTGGTCCCGTTGTAGGACGCGGCGCCCGAGAACGCGCCCGGCAGCGGTCCCGCGGCCGGCCGGGGGGAGGGGCGGGGGGTGGGCACCCGGCCCGCGGCGCCGGTGGCCGAGCTCCCGGCCGGGGTCAGCGAGAGCGCCGCGCCCAGCGCGATCGCGTTCTTCGGGTCGGCGTCGACCGCGACCGGCCGGCCCAGCTGCTCGGACACCATCGCGGCGACCAGGGGGATCCGCGAGGACCCGCCGACCAGCAGCACCGCGGAGAGCTGGGGAGGGGTCAGCCCGGCCGAGTGGATCGCCCGGCGCAGCGCCTCGACGGTCTCCTCGACCTGCGGTCGGATCAGCGCCTCGAACTCGGTGCGGTGCAGCCGCACCGCGCCCTGCGCGGCCGGGGTGAGCACCGGGATGGAGACCTCGGTGTCGCTGCTGAGCGCCTCCTTGGCGTCCACGCACTCGCGGCGGATCGCGGCGACGGCGGACAGCGTCTGCGGGTCGGCGTCGTCCAGCCCGTCGAAGGCCTCCGGCAGCCCCAGCCGGACGTGCTCGAAGACCACCTCGTCGAAGTCGACGCCGCCGAGCCGCTCCAGGCCCTCCGGCCGGCCCAGCAGGCCGAACCCGGTGCCGTCCTTGTGCACCAGGGCCGCGTCGAAGGTGCCCCCGCCCAGGTCGTACACCGCGATCGTAGAGCCGGCCTCGACCCGCTCGGCCGCGGCGTAGTGCAGTGCGGCGGCCTGCGGCTCGGCCAGGAAGCTCACCGGGAGGCCCTGCGCGGCCAGCGCCGAGCCCAGCCGGTCCTTCTTGTGCGCCCCCCAGGAGGCCGGGTGGGTGATCGCGATCCGGGACGCCGGGGTGCCCTCGCGCTGGGCCACCCGCTCGACCACCCAGCGCGCCAGCCGCGCGGACAGCTCCTCGGGGGTCCACGGCCGGCCGCCGACCAGCAGCGGGGTCGGGTCGCCGATGCGTCGCTTGAACTCGCGCACCACGTGGTCGGGATCGGACAGCGCGCGGCGCTCGGCGGCGTCGCCCACCAGCACCCCGCCGTCGTCGGCGACGTGCAGCACCGAGGGCACCGCGCTGGACCGGTCGCCCAGAGCGACGACCTCGCTCTCGCCGGGGCGCCCACCCGGCCGGCTGACCGCGGCCGCGGTCCGGGTGGTGCCCACGTCGATGCCGAGGAAATAACTCATCGTCACCCGTCTTCGTCTCGATCGGCGCCAGCCCCCCGGACCGCGCCGATGCGGTCACGGTAGCGCGCGGCCGTACTCCGAACGGGTAGCGGGGCCGGGGTCAGAGCCGGTGCTGCAGCGCCTCGGCGGCGGCCAGCAGGTCGGCCGCCCAGCGCACCCCGGGCCGGCGCCCGATCCGGTCGATCGGCCCGGACACCGACACCGCGGCCACCACCTGCCCGGCGCCGTCCCGGACCGGCGCGGACACGCTGGCCACCCCGGACTCCCGCTCGGCCACGCTCTGCGCCCAGCCCCGCCGGCGGACGTCGATCAGCACCCGCTCGCCGAAGGTCGCCTCGGTCAGCAGCGCCCGCTGCACGGTGGGCTCGGCCCAGGCGGCGAGCACCTTGGCCCCGGACCCGGCAGTCATCGGCAGCCGGGTGCCGACCGGAACGGTGTCGCGCAGGCCGCTGGCCGGCTCGGCGGTGGCCACGCAGATCCGGTGGGTGCCGTCGCGCCGGTAGAGCTGCACGCTCTCCCCGGTGATGTCGCGCAGCCGGGGCAGCACCGCGGCGGCCGCCTCGAGCAGCGGGTCGGCCCCGCCGGTGGCCAGCTCGGACAGCGTCGGGCCCGGCCGCCACCGGCCGTCCGCGCCGCGGTGCAGCAGGCCGTGCCCCTCCAGCCCGACCGCCAGCCGGTGCGCGGTGGCCCGCGGCAGCCCGGTGCGCTGGCACAGCTCGGACAGCCCGACCGGCTCGGCGGCCGCGGCCCGCAGCACCCCCACGGCCTTGTCCAACACGCCGATCCCGCTATGCTGTCTCACGACGCGATACTAACTTCCCGCTATCTGAGACGCCACCATCATGTGGCGGCCACCGCGGGAACCCCGCCACCGAGGGCGGGAGACGAGGGAGGCGAGACGCGTGGGACGCACGCTGGCCGAGAAGGTGTGGGACCGGCACCTGGTGCGTGCGGGCGAGGGCGACGAGCCCGACCTGCTCTACATCGACCTGCACCTGGTGCACGAGGTCACCAGCCCGCAGGCCTTCGACGGGCTCCGGCTGGCCGGGCGGCCGGTGCGCCGCACCGACCTGACCCTGGCCACCGAGGACCACAACGTCCCGACCACCGACGTCGAGCTGCCGATCGCCGACCCGGTGTCGCGCACCCAGGTCGAGACGCTGCGCAAGAACTGCGCCGAGTTCGGCGTTCCGCTCTACCCGATGAACCACGCCGAGCAGGGCATCGTGCACGTGGTCGGCCCGCAGCTCGGGCTCACCCAGCCGGGCACCACGGTGGTCTGCGGCGACAGCCACACCTCCACCCACGGCGCGTTCGGCGCGATGGCCTTCGGCATCGGCACCTCCGAGGTCGAGCACGTGCTGGCCACCCAGACCCTGCCGCTGCGCCGGTTCAAGACCATGGCGATCACCATCACCAGCGCGACCGGCCGCCTGCGCGAGGGCGTGACCAGCAAGGACGTCATCCTCGCGGTGATCGCCCAGATCGGCACCGGGGGCGGGCAGGGCTACGTGCTGGAGTACCGCGGCAACGTGGTGGAGAACCTGTCCATGGAAGCCCGGATGACGGTCTGCAACATGTCCATCGAGGCCGGCGCCCGGGCCGGGATGATCGCCCCGGACGAGACCACCTTCGCGTACCTGAAGGGCCGCGACCGGGCCCCGCACGGCGAGCAGTGGGACGAGGCCGTCGCGGCCTGGCGCGAGCTGCGCACCGACGACGACGCGGTGTTCGACGCCGAGGTCGAGATCGACGCCGACGCGCTCACCCCGTTCGTCACCTGGGGCACCAACCCCGGTCAGGGCCTGCCGCTGGGCGAGCGGGTGCCCGACCCGGAGCGGATCGTCGACGAGAACGAGCGGGTGGCCGCCGAGAAGGCGCTGTCCTACATGGGCCTGGTGGCCGGCACGCCGCTGCGCGAGATCGCCGTGGACACGGTGTTCGTGGGCTCCTGCACCAACGGCCGGATGGAGGACCTGCGCGCCGCCGCCGACGTGATCAAGGGCCGGAAGGTCGCCGAGGGCGTCCGGATGCTGGTCGTGCCGGGGTCGATGCGGGTGCGGTTCCAGGCCGAGGCGGAGGGCCTCGACGAGGTGTTCCGCGCGGCCGGTGCCGAGTGGCGCTCCGCGGGCTGCTCGATGTGCCTGGGCATGAACCCCGACCAGCTGGCCCCCGGGGAGCGCAGCGCCTCGACGTCCAACCGCAACTTCGAGGGCCGCCAGGGCAAGGGCGGCCGGACCCACCTGGTCTCCCCGCTGGTGGCCGCGGCCACCGCGGTCCGGGGGACCCTGAGCTCCCCGGAGGACCTGGCCTGATGGACGCCTTCAGCACCCACACCGGCATCGGCGTCCCGCTGCGCCGGTCCAACGTGGACACCGACCAGATCATCCCGGCGGTCTACCTGAAGCGGGTCACCCGCACCGGGTTCGAGGACGGGCTGTTCTCGGCCTGGCGCAACGACCCGTCGTTCATCCTCAACACCGAGCCGTTCAGCCGCGGGTCGGTGCTGGTCGCCGGGCCCGACTTCGGCACCGGCTCGTCGCGCGAGCACGCGGTGTGGGCGCTGATGGACTACGGGTTCCGGGTCGTGATCTCCTCCCGGTTCGCCGACATCTTCCGCGGCAACTCGGCCAAGATGGGGCTGCTGGCCGCCGAGGTGGCCCAGCCCGACGTCGAGCTGCTGTGGAAGCTGCTGGAGAACGAACCGGGCACCGAGGTCACCGTCGACCTGACCGAGTGCACCGTGCAGGCCCGCGACCTCACGGTGCCGTTCACCATCGACGCCTACACCCGCTGGCGGCTGCTGGAGGGCCTGGACGACATCGGGCTGACCCTGCGCCACGCCGAGGACATCAGCGCCTTCGAGGCCGCCCGCCCGGCCTACATGCCCACCACCGCCTGACCGGGCGGCTCAGACCGCGGTGGCCAGCCGTTCGCGCAGCCGGCGCAGGCCGTCGAAGGTGTAGCGCTTCACCGACCCGGGCGAGACCCCCATCACCTCGGCGGTCTCCTCCACGCTGAGCTGCCACTGCAGCCGGATCACCACGGCCTCCCGCTCGCGCGGGGACAGCCGGGCGAGCTCCCGGCGCAGCAGCAGCGCCTCGGCCACCGAGGCGGACAGGTCGCCCGGGCCGGCCGTCTCGGCGACGTCGGCGTCGGCCTGCCGGTCGCGCTGGCCGATCACCCCCCGCAGCTCGCGGTTGATCTCGTTGGACACCGCGGTGAACACGTACGCGTCCAGGTTGAGGATCTCCGGTGCGTCCCCGGCGTGGCGCCGCAGGACCTTCTCGAAGGCCGCCTGCACGGCGTCCTCGGCCCGGGCGTGGTCGCCCACCCGGCGGACGGCGAACCGCAGCAGCAGCGGGTACCGCTCCTGGTAGGTCGCGGCGAGCCGGCGGGCGAACTGCTCGGCCTGCTGCCGGGAGACCCGGCCGATCCCGGCCCGGCCGCGCGCCGGTCCCAGCTCGGTGCCCTCGCCGCGCTCGGCGAGCAGGACCAGCAGCCGGGTGATGCCGTCGTCGCGCTCCTCGGTGCTCGTCACGCGCCTCCCCGTCCGTGGTGCCGACCGGCTACGGTCGGTGCCATTCTGGTCCATTCCGGACGTGTCGGGGGGCATGGGTCTCGGTGGATTCGACGAGCGCCGAGCAGAGCGTCGCGGGACTCGCGGCCACCGCCTGCGTCCGGGTGCTCGACCCGGCCGGGGACGTGGTGGGCTCCGGCTTCCTGATCGGCCCGGACCTGGTGGCCACCTGCGCGCACGTGGTGGCCGACGCGCTGGGCGCCGATCCGCACGCGAGCGCGGCGCCCCGGTCCCCGGTGGAGATCGAGTTCCCGGTGCTGCCCGGCTACCCGGTCGCGGTGGCGGCGACGGTCCACCGCTGGGTGCCGATCGCCGCCGACGGCACCGGCGACGTGGCGCTGCTGCGCCTGCCGCGGCCGGCGCCCCCGGACGCGGTGATGCCGCCGCTGCGCCGGGTGGACCGGCTGTGGGGCCACCCGTACCGGGTGTTCGGCTTCCCGGACGGCCGCTGGGACGGGGTCTGGACCACCGGCACGATCCGCGGGCGGCAGGCCACCGGCTGGTTCCAGCTGCAGGGCGCCGCCGGCGACCAGCCGATCGAGGGCGGCTTCAGCGGCGCCCCGGTGTGGGACGGGTTCACCGGGGCGGTGGTCGGGATGACCGTGGCCGCCGACCGCACCGTCTCCACCGCCTACCTGCTGCCCGTCGAGCAGGTGCTGGGGCTCGACCCGGAACTGCTGCCCAACCCCTACCGCGGGTTGGAGCCGTTCGACGAGGAGCACGCCGACTACTTCTTCGGGCGCGGCCCGGAGATCGACCGGCTGGCGGCCGCGGTCGACGGGCACCGGATCGTCGCGGTCACCGGGCCGTCCGGGGTGGGGAAGTCCTCGCTGGTGCGCGCCGGTCTGCTGCCGCGGCTGCGGGCCACCGGCGCGCAGGTGGCCGTGCTCCGGCCGAAGCCGGGCAGTACGGCGCTCTCCGCGGTCACCGAGGTGGCGGCGGCCGTGCTCGGGGTCGACGACGCGGCGCTGGACCCGCGGGTGGCCGAGACCGCGGCGGAGCTCGCCGACCCGGGCACCCGGGATGCGGTGGCGGCCCGGGTGGTGGCGGGCGCCGACCGGGTGCTGGTCGTGGACCAGTTCGAGGAGCTGGCCGACGCCGATCCGGGCACCGCGCGCGAGCTCCTCGGCGTGCTGACCTCGCTGGCCGCGGCCGAGGGCTCGGCGGTCCGGGTTGTCCTCACGGTGCGCGGCAGCGCGCTCGACGAGGTGCTCGCGCCCGCGTCGGCGGCGCTGCTGACCACCGTGCTGGTCGGCCCCCTCGACCGGGTCCGGCTGCGCGAGGCCGTCGTCGGACCGGCCGCCCGGGCCCCCGGGCTGGCCTTCGAGGACGGCCTGGTGGACCGCATCCTGGACGACGCGGGCAGCGAACCCGGCCGGCTGCCGCTGATCGAGTCGCTGCTCACCCGGCTGTGGACGGCCCGCGAGGGCGGCTCGCTCACCCTGCACGGGTACCGGGCGGCCGGCGGGGTGGTCGGCGCGCTCGCCGCGCACGCCGAGCAGGTCGCGGCCACGGTGCGCGGACCCGACGGCGACGACACCGCCCTGCGCGACCTGTGCACCCGGCTCGCGGTCGCGCGCGGCGACGGCTTCGTGCGCCGGCCGGTCGCGCTGAGCGAGCTGCCTCCCGAGCGCTACGAGCTGGTCGCGGTGCTGGCCGCGGCCCGGCTCGTGGTCACCTCCGGCGGCCCGGGCGGCGGCACCGTCGAGCTGGCCCACCAGGCGCTGGTGGACCACTGGCCGCGGCTGCGCGAGTGGCTGGCGGCCGACCACGCGTTCCTGCGCGCACGCGCCGAGCTCGACGCCGCCCGCGAGCGCTGGGTCGCCGCCGACCACGACGACGGGGCCCTGCTGCGCGGCGGGGCGCTGGAGTCCGCCGGCCGGTGGGCCGACGAACGGCCCGGCGACCTGGCGGCCGACCAGCTCGACCTCGTCCGGCGCAGCCGGGCCCGGCGCCAGCGCCGGACCTCGCGCCGGCGC
>JASLAP010000213.1 GCA_030147065.1 Pseudonocardia sp.
CCGCGTCCGGCGTCGCGGGGGTCGGTCGGCGGCGAGGGCGGCGAGCAACTGCTCGCCGTAGCGGGCCAGCTCGTCCTGCCCGATCCCGCTGATCGTGGCCAGCTCGTCCGGGCTCGTCGGCATCCGGCGCCGTGCGCCCACCGCTGTACGACCCAACCGGCGCCCGCATCCGCGCCGAGCGGTGTCCCGGGGCAGGGCTCAGGCCGGCACCCAGGCGGTCAGCTCCACCTCCACCACCGCACCCGGGTGGAACAGCCGCGACACCTCCACGGTCGTGCTGGCCGGCGGGTGGCCCGTGACGTGCCGGCGCAGCACCGCGCCGTACTCGCCGACCCGGCCCATGTCGGTCAGGTAGGCCCGGATCCGGGTCACGTCGGCGAAGCCGGCGCCGTGCTCGCCCAGCAGGCGGGCGAGCACGGCGAACACGTGCTCGCTCTGCGCGGCCACGTCCCCGGGGGCGAGGACCGAGCCGTCCGGCCCGACGGCCATCTGGCCGGAGACCTCCAACTGCCGGCACCCGCCGGGATCGACGGCGACGACGTGGCTGAACACGCCGGCCAGCGGGGTGGGCAGCCAGGGCGGGGAGTGGCGGGTGAGGGGCACTCCCCGACCGTAGGGCGCCCGTGCCCATGCGCACTGCGCGCATCCTGCAATGTGCCCTGCGCGTTGTGCATAGCCTGGCAGGGTGGAACTCGCCCCCGCCGTCCGCGCGCTGTCCCTGCTCGACCTGGAGCACCTGGTGCTCGTGGCCCGGGCGGGGTCGATCAGCGCCGCCGCTGGCGCGGCCGGGTACAGCCAGTCGGCGATGTCGCGGCGGATCGCGCGGGTGGAGGCGGCGGCGGGCGGCCCGGCCTTCGTCCGGTCGGCCGCCGGGCTGCGGCCCACGGCCGCCGGTGAGCGCCTGCTCGGCTACGCCGTCGCGGTGCTCGCCGCGGCCGAGCGGGCCCGCACGGGCGGTCCCACCGGCGCGCCCCTGCGGCTGGGCGCCTTCACCACCGCCACCGCCCACCTCGTCCCGGCCGCGCTGCGCGCGCTGGCCACGACCGACCCCGACGTCCGGGTCACCGAGGCCACCACCGCCCGGCTGCTCGGCCTGCTCCGCCGCGGTGACCTGGACGCGGCGGTGGTCAGCGACTACCCGAGCGGAACACCACCGGCCCGCGGGGTCGGGATCCACCACCTCGCCGACGACCCGCTCCTGGTCGCGCTCCCCGCCGACCACCCGCGGGGAGCGGCGGCCGAGGTGGCGCTGGCCGACCTGGCCGGCGAGCGGTGGATCGAGTCCTCCGCCGACGCGCCGACCGTCCTGCAGGCCGCGGCCCGGGCGGCCGGGTTCACCCCGGCCGCCGGGCACGAGGTCCGGGAGTGGACCGCCAAGCTCGGCTTCGTCGCCGCCGGCCTGGGCGTCACCATCGTCCCGCGGATGGGGACCGCCGGGGCCCGGACGGACGTGGTCCTGGTCCGGGTACCCGAGCTGGGCGAGCGCCGGGTCGACCTCGCCGTCGCCGGCCACTGCCCGCCCGACGCGGCGGGCCGCCTGCTGCGCGCCCTGCGCGCCGTCGTCGCAGCCACCGCGCTCCCGGACCCGGGTGGCGCCGCGGTCCGCGGCTGACCGAGCCGCTCCCGGTCAGTGTCCCGGTCAGTGTCCCGGTCAGCGGCGTCCCGGTCAGCGGCCCGGGTCGTCGGGCTCGTCGGGCTCCGGCGGGAAGTCCTGGTCGGGTTCGTCCGGGGCCGCACCGTCGACCCCGAGGGCGGCGAGCACCTGCTCGCCGTAGCGGGCCAGCTTGGTCTGCCCCACCCCGCCGACGGTCCCCAGCTCGCCCAGGGTGGTCGGCATCCGGGTGGCGATCTCCCGCAGGGTGGCGTCGTGGAAGATCACGTAGGCGGGCAGGCCCTGCTCCTTGGCCGCCCCGGCCCGCCAGGCCCGCAGCCGCTCGAACACCGGCGCGGCGCCGTCGGGCAGCTCGGCCTGCGGCGCCCGGGCGGCCCGGGTGCGGGTGCGGGCCTGCTTGGGCGGGTCGCGGCGCAGCATCACCGGCTGCTCGCCGCGCAGCACCGGGCGGCTGGCCTCGGTGAGCGCGAAGGTCTGGTAGGTGCCCTGCACGGCCAGCAGCCCGCGGGCGACCAGCTGGCGGATCACCGTGCGCCACTCGCCCTCGGCCAGGTCGGTCCCGACCCCGAACACGCTCAGCGAGTGGTGGTCGAACTGGTCGACCTTGGCGGTGCGCTTGCCGAGCAGGATGTCCACGATCTGGCCGGCCCCGAAGCTCTGGTTGCGCTCCTTCTTCAGCCGGAACACCGTGGACAGCACCTTCTGCGCGGCGACCGTGCCGTCCCAGGTCTGCGGCGGGGTCAGGCAGGTGTCGCAGTTGCCGCAGGGCTGCGCCGACTGGCCGAAGTAGTTCAGCAGCTGCACCCGCCGGCACTCGACGGTCTCGCAGAGCGCGAGCATCGCGTCCAGGTGCAGCGACAGCCGGCGCTTGTGGGCGGCGTCGCCGTCCGAGTCGTCGATCATCTTGCGCTGCTGGACGACATCGGCCAGCCCGTAGGCCAGCCAGGCCGTGGACGGCAGCCCGTCGCGGCCGGCGCGGCCGGTCTCCTGGTAGTAGCCCTCCACCGACTTGGGCAGGTCCAGGTGGGCGACGAACCGGACGTCGGGCTTGTCGATGCCCATCCCGAAGGCGATCGTGGCGACCATGATCACCCCATCGTCGCGCAGGAACCGGGCCTGGTTGGCCGCGCGGACCGGGGCGTCCAGCCCGGCGTGGTAGGGCAGCGCGGTCATCCCCTGCCCGGCCAGGAACTCCGCGGTCTGCTCGACCGACTTGCGCGAGAGGCAGTAGACGATGCCGGCGTCGCCGGGGTGCTCGGTGCGGATGAGGTCCAGCAGCTGGCGGCGCGGCTCGTCCTTGGGCGCGATCCGGTACTGGATGTTGGGCCGGTCGAAGCTGGCCACGAAGTGCCGGGCGGAGGTCAGGTTCAGCCGGGTGGCGATCTCGGCGTGGGTGGCCTCGGTGGCCGTGGCGGTCAGCGCGATCCGCGGCACGTCCGGCCAGCGCTCGTGCAGCTCGGACAGCGCCAGGTAGTCCGGGCGGAAGTCGTGGCCCCACTGGGCCACGCAGTGCGCCTCGTCGATGGCGAACAGCGCGATCCGCCCGCGCTGCAGCAATGCCGGGGTCGACGGGCTGCGCAGCCGTTCCGGGGCCAGGTACAGCAGGTCGATCTCGCCGGCGACGTAGGCCGCCTCCACCGCGCGGCGCTGCTCGGAGCTCTGGGTCGAGTTGAGGAACCCGGCCCGCACCCCGAGCGCGCGCAGCGCGTCGACCTGGTCCTGCATCAGCGCGATCAGCGGCGAGATCACCACCCCGACACCCGGCCGGACCAGCGCCGGGATCTGGTAGCACAGCGACTTGCCGCCGCCGGTGGGCATCAGCACCAGGGCGTCCCCTCCCCGGCACACCTCGGCGATGACCTCCGCCTGGGTGCCGCGGAAGGCGTCGTAGCCGAACACCCGGCGCAGCACCTGCAGCGCGTCCGCGGACCGGTCGGCGGGGTCGGTCCCGGGGCTGGCGATCTCGGGGGCGGGGAGGCTCACCCGGGCGATCCTAGGCCGGGCGCCGACCGCGCCGTGGCCGGTTCGCGGCCCCGGAGTCCGGGCCCCCGGGTCAGGAGGCGCGCACCGGGTCCGCGGTCGGGATCGGTGCGGCGACCTCGGTGCGCAGCATCAGCCGGACCCGGTCGGCCCGGTAGAGGTCGTGGGCGAACTCCACGGGCCGCCCGCCGGCCGCGCGGGCGGTGCGCTCGACCCGCATCAGCGCGGCGCCGGTGGGCACGGCCAGCGCGGCGGCGTCGTCCGGCTCGGCGACGACCGGTTCCAGGTACTCCACCGCGGTGCGCGGAGCCAGCCGGTAGTGCTCGTCGAGCAGGGCGTAGACCGAGCCGGTCAGCGGGTGGTCGAGCAACCCGGGTAGCGGTCCGGCGGGCAACCAGGACCGCTCCACGGCCAGCGCGGTGCCGTCCGCGGAGCGCACCCGCACCAGCTCGTGCACCGGCTCGCCGGGGGTGAGCGCCAGCGCGGTGGCGACCGGGCCGGCCACCGCGGCGACGGTGCGGGCGGACAGCACCCGGGCGCCGGCGCGGCGGTGCGCCCGGCGCATCTGCTCGGTGAACCCGGCCACCCCGGTCAGGTCGCAGTCGATCTTCGGCTCGGCCACGAAGGCGCCGCCGGACCGGCCGGGCAGCCGGACCAGCACCCCGCGCCGGGAGAGCCCGTCGAGGGCCTGGCGCAGGGTCATCCGGCTCACCCGCAGCGTCGCGGCCAGTTCGCGCTCGCCGGGCAGCCGCTCGCCGGGGGCGACCTCGCCGCGCCCGATCACGTCCATCAGCCAGCGCTCGATCTGGGTGTGCACCGGGACGCCGCGGCGGCGCTCCAGGACGGGCGGGTGGTCGAGCGGCGCCGCGGACACGCCGTCCAGGGTAGGCGCTGGGCACAATCCTGGCCGTCGCGCGCGGTTCCGACCTGCGCTCCGCGGTGGCCGGTGCGATGGTCGAGCCATGACAGCCGACCCACTGGCGGGCGACTTCTTCCGCTTCGCCGACGACCTCACCGACGACGAGCGCGGAATCCTCGCCCGGGTGCGCGCCTTCCTGGCCAAGGAGGTCGCCCCGGTCGCGCTGGACCACTGGGCCAAGGCCGAGTTCCCGCACCACCTGGTCCCCGGCTTCGCCGCGCTGGACATCGCCCGGCTGCCCTACGCCGCCCTCGGCGAGAAGGCCCGGCAGCTGCTGATCGGGTTCATCTCGCTGGAGATGGCCCACACCGACCCGTCGATGAACAGCTTCTTCGGCATCCACAACGGGCTGGCCATGGGCAGCATCGACCTGTGCGGCTCCGACGAGCAGCGCGAGCGCTGGCTGCCGGCGATGGCCCGGATGGAGCTGATCGGCGCGTTCGGGCTGACCGAGCCGCACGGCGGCTCGGACGTGGCCCGCGGGCTGGAGACCACCGCCCGCCGCGACGGCGACTCCTGGGTGCTGGAGGGGGAGAAGCGCTGGATCGGCAACGGCACCTTCGCCGACCTGGTGGTGATCTGGGCCCGCGACGTCGCCGACGACAACGTCAAGGGGTTCGTCGTCGAGCAGTCCAACCCGGGCATGACCACGACCAAGATGGAGAACAAGGTCGCGCTGCGCACGGTGCAGAACGCCGAGATCGTGCTGCGCGACTGCCGGGTGCCCGAGGCCGACCGGCTGCAGCGGGCCAATTCGTTCTCCGACACCAACGGGGTGCTGCGCCGCACCCGCGGGGGAGTGGCTTGGGGCGCCACCGGCACCCAGATGGCCGCCTACGAGCTCGCCCTGGACTACGCCAAGCAGCGCGAGCAGTTCGGCCGCCCGATCGCCGGGTTCCAGCTGGTGCAGGACCTGCTGGTGCGGATGCTCGGCAACACCACCGCCTCGCTGGCGATGTCGGTGCGGCTGGCCCACATGCAGGACGCCGGCACCGCGCACGACGACCACGCCGCGCTGGCCAAGGAGTACTGCACCAGCCGGATGCGCGAGACCGTGGCCATGGCCCGCGAGGTGGTCGGCGGCAACGGCATCGTGCTGGACTACGGCGTGGCCAAGTACTTCGCCGACGCCGAGGCGCTGTACTCCTTCGAGGGCACCCGCCAGATCAACACCCTGGTGGTCGGCCGCTCGATCACCGGCCACAGCGCGTTCGTCTGACGCCCTCGTCCGACCGCCGGTCGGGGCCGGTGTCGCCTGCGGACGTAGCGGGGTCGGGACCGGGAACGGATGTGCGCCGGCGCGGCGGTTCCTAGCGTCGCGGGCATGAACCGCATCCGCACCGGCACCGGCTCCCGGCTGGGGCTGTCCGTTCCCGCACTGGTCGGGCTGGCGCTGCTGGCCGTGCCCCGGGTGGTGCTGCACGACCTCGACCTGATCACCGAGGGGACCTTCGTCAACGGGCTGTTCGTCTTCGTGCCCCCGGCCGTGTGGGTCCTGGTCGTGGTCCTGAGACGGGTGCCCGACCCGTTCGGTGCCCTCGTGGTGGTGGGGGCGATCTACGGGGTGTTCCTGGCCCTGGTCCACCAGCTGCTGTGGGAGGCCGCCGACCTGCCGGCGATCGCGTCGACGCCGCTGGCCCGCGGCTCCGCGGTGATCGCCAGCCTGGTCACCGGGACCCTGGTCGGCGTCGTCGCCGGCGCCGTGGCCTGGGGGATCAGCCGGCTGGTCGCCGCCCGCCGGGGCTCAGACCCGGGCCGGTGACTCAGGGACCCGGGCCGGCGGCTCAGGCCAGCGAGGCGCGCCAGGCGGCGTGCAGAGTGGCGAACTCCCCGCCGTCGTCGAGCAGCTCGGCGGGCGGGCCGTCCTGCACGATCCGGCCGTCGGCGACGACCAGCACCCGGTCGGCGATGAGCACCGTGGACAGCCGGTGGGCGATGATCAGGGCGGTGCGCTCGGCCAGCACGGTCTCCAGGGCCGCCTGCACCGCCCGCTCGGAGGGGATGTCCAGCGACGAGGTGGCCTCGTCCAGCAGCACCACGGCGGGGTCGGCGAGCACCACCCGGGCCAGCCCGACCAGCTGGCGCTGCCCGGCCGAGAGCCGCCCGCCGCGCTTGCGCACGTCGGTGTCGAAGCCCTCGGGCAGCGCCTCGACGAACGGGGTGGCGCCGACCAGGCCGGCGGCGGCCTCGACCTGGGCCCGGGAGGCGTCCGGGCGACCGAGGGCGATGTTGTCGGCCACCGACCCGGAGAACAGGAACGCCTCCTGGGTGACCATGACCAGCGCCCGGCGCAGCTCGGCGTCGGCGAGGTCGCGCAGGTCCACCCCGTCGAGCCGGACCGCGCCGGTGGTCGGGTCGTAGTAGCGGGCGGCCAGCTTGGCCAGCGTGGACTTGCCGGCGCCGGTCGCCCCGACCAGCGCGACGGTCTGGCCGGCCGGCACCCGCAGGTCCAGCTCGGGCAGCACGACCCGGTCCGCGGCGCGCTGGTAGGCGAACCCGACCCGGTCGAACACCAGCTCGCCGCGCACCGGCCGGGGCAGCGCGACCGGCCGGGCCGGCTCGGGCACCCCGGGCGGGGTGTCGAGCACCGAGGCGATCTTCTCCAGCGCCGCGGCCGCGGACTGGTAGGAGTTGAGGAACTGGGCCAGCTGGTCGAGCGGGTCGTAGAACCGGCGCAGGTAGAGCAGGAACGCGGTCAGCGACCCCACCGCCAGCACCCCGTCGGCCACCCGCACCGCGCCGATCAGCAGCACCACGGCCAGGCTGAGGTTGCCCACCGCGCGCAGCCCGCCGACGTACCAGGCCACGGTGACCAGCGCCGAGGTGTTGGCGTCGCGGTTGGCGGTGGTGAGCCGGCCCATGATCTGCTCGCTGCGCCGCTCCCGGCCGAACGCCTGCACCGCACGGATCCCGTTCATCGACTCGACGAAGTGCACGATCAGCCGGGCCACCGTGGTGCGGGTGCGCCGGTAGCCGGCCCGCGAGCGGCGCTGGAACCAGCGGGTGAGCACCACCAGCGGGACGAACGCGGCGAACACCACCACGGCCAGCACCGGGTCCAGCCAGACCAGCAGCACCGCGATGCCGACCACCGACAGCGCCGCTCCGAGCAGGTGGTCCAGGCCCCGCTCCAGCAGGTCGTTGAGCGCCTCGACGTCGCTGGTCAGCCGGGAGATCAGGCGCCCGGAGGTGTAGGACTCGTGGAAGTCCAGCGACAGCCGCTGGCCGTGGCCGAACACCCGCCCGCGCAGGTCGAGCAGCAGGTCCTGGCCGGCCCGCCCGGCCAGCAGCAGGAACGCCGCGCGCAGGCCGGCCGCGGCGGTGCCGGCCGCGGCGTAGA
>JASLAP010000096.1 GCA_030147065.1 Pseudonocardia sp.
GCCACCGCGACCACCGTGTCGCACGGCCAGACCTGGCCCGGGTAGGCCTCCAGGAAGCCGTCCGCGTCGGCGGCCAGCGCACCGGCGATCTCCGCGGCGCGGCGGGCGACGTCGGCCCGGTCGTCCGGCCGGTCGGACAGCCGCGCCACCTCGACCGCCAGCGCCAGCGACCAGCCCGCCCAGAACACCCCGTGGGCCGGCGCGGCCGCGGCCGGGAACGGCGCCCGGCCCGCGGGTGAGCCGAGCGCGGTCAGCGCCGAGCGCGCCACCCGCAGCGCGTCGGCGTCGCCCGGCGCGGCCGGCTGCGCGGCGGCCAGCCCGGTGAGCACGTGGGAGAAGAAGTAGCCCTCGGGGAAGAGCTCCTGCATGTCGGCCCCGGCCCCGTCGGCCAGTGCCGACTCCAGGAACCGGATCTGCTCGGTGCGCGCGTCGTCGCCGGTCGGGACGGTGGCCACCCAGATCACCCGGCCACCGCCCAGCAGGCTCAGCGCGACGACCGCGGCGGCCAGCACGCGGGCCGCGCGCCGGCGGGGCCGGGCCGGTTCGGGCACCGGAGAGGACCCGATCACCCACCGATCCTGGCACGACCGGTCGATCGGCCCGGCGGCGCGCACCCGCAGCCGGCGACCGCCCGCGCGCCTCCCGATCCCGGCCTCCTCCCCCGGCCGGGGCGCCGTAGGCTCGACCCCGGCCGATCAACGGCTGTCGGACGGCCGGGCGACGCCGCGGAACTCGGGCTCGCCGGCGCGGCCACGGACGTGTCGAGAGGAGGGCGGGGGCCTGCTGGCAGCGGGTGCCCCGGGCTGCCGGTGCCGGATCAGCAGAGCCCAGCCGCCACGGACTGGACGGGGTACGTGCTGGCCGGGCACCGCCTCGACGCGCGCATCGGCGAGGGCGGGATGGGCGTGGTCTACCGGGCGACCCACCTGCGGCTGGGGCGCACGGTCGCGCTCAAGGTCCTGCCCCCGGCGCTGGCCGCCGACCACGAGTACCGGCGCCGCTTCGAGCGGGAGGCCGCCATCGCGGCCAGCCTGGAGCACCCGAACGTCGTCCCGATCTACGACGCGGGCCACGTGCACGGCATCCTGTACCTGTCGATGCGGTTCGTCGACGGCGAGGACCTGGGCGCGGTGCTCCGCCGGGAGGGCCGGCTCGACGTCGAGCGCGTGTGCGCGCTGCTCGGGCCGGTGGCCGACGCCCTCGACGCCGTCCACGAGGCCGGCCTGGTGCACCGCGACGTCAAACCGGGCAACGTCCTCATCGCGCGTTCCCGGCGGGCGCGCGGGGCCGAGCAGGTGTACCTGTGCGACTTCGGCATCGCCAAGGGGACGGCCGGCGCGGGCTCGGACATCACCTCGGCCGGCCAGTTCTTCGGCACCCCGCACTACTCCTCCCCCGAGCAGATCGAGGGCCGGTGGCTGGACGGGCGCTCCGACCAGTACGGGCTGGCGTGCCTGGTGTTCCGCAGCCTCACCGGCCAGGTGCCCTACCCCCGCACCGGGACCGCCGCGGTGATCTACGCCCACCTCGCGGCCGACCCCCCGCGCCCGGGCCGGCACCGGCCGGACCTACCGGCCGCGGTGGACGAGGCCGTCGCGCGGGCCACCGCGAAGCACCCCGATCACCGGTTCCCGAACTGCTCGTCCTTCATCGCCGCCCTGCTGGCCGCCGCGGCACCGCCCCGGCCCCGGCCCCGGCCGAGCCCGCCGGCCCCGGCGGCACCGGCCCCGGCACCCGCCCGGCCCGTCGACGACCGACCGAGGCCCGGCCCGCGCCTGCCGGCGACGCTCCCGCTCCCGGAACCCGGGACCCCTCCGGACGAACCGACCGTCGCGGTGGAGCGGAGCGCGCCGCCGGAGGCGTCCGTCGCGGAGTCCGGCGCCGCACCCGCGGTGGTCGACGTGCGGGCCGAGCGCGGCACCGACGACCAGTCGGTCACCGTCACCTGGAGCGCGGCGGGCCTGCCCGAGGACGTCGAGTACAAGATCGCCCGACTCGCCGCGGACGGCCGGTGGCAGGTGGTCGGGCGCACCCGCTCGACCGGCATCGTCGACGGCGCCGTCGCGCCCGATGCCGAGATCCCGGTGTACGAGGTCGTCGCCCGGACCGGGTCGGCGGTCTCCGAGCCGGCCCGCTCGCCGGCGCCGCCGCCGCAGTCGGCGCCGCCCTCCCCGACCGTCGACCCGGCGCCGGACGCCACGCCTCCGGGCGGCATCCCCGCCGTGCAGCACCTCACCGTCGACACCTCGGGTGCGCTCGCGTTCAGCTGGCCCCCGGGGATCACCGAGGCGATGGTGGTGGTCCGCCAGGACCGGCCGCCGGACACGCCCGCCGACCCGGCCGCCACCGCCTGGAAGATCACCAACACCCGCTACCAGCTCGACGGCGGGTTGCAGCTCCCGATCTCCGTCGCCCGCCCCTGCCACGTCGCGGTCGCGTCGTGCCGGCGCGAGGGCGGCACCCTGGTGGTGGCCCCGGCGTTCGACCCCACCGCCCGCGCGACCGTCGGGCCCTGACGCGCACCGCGATATCGACCGTCCGACCCGGTCGGCCTCAGGGTCTACCCTGGCTTTCCTCCTGGAAGCCCCTGGTCCTGCGCCGGTCCGGGCACAACCCGGTCGGCCGGGTCGTTCAAACGGACATGACCGCCAGTGAGAGAGAGGGCCCGATGTCGTCCTACCCGTCCTACCCCGACGCCACCCCGACCGCGGGCAGCCGGCTCGCGGCGATCCTGGCCCACCTGTCGGCGCCGATCGCGGCGCTGGTCAGCGCCGGGTCCCTGAGCCTGCTCGGCCCGCTGATCGTGTGGCTGGTCAAGAAGGACGACCCGTACGCCCGGCGCGCCGCCGCCGGGGCGTTCAACTTCAACGTGTCGTTCTGGCTGCTCTACCTGATCAGCTGGCTGTTGATCTTCACGGTGATCGGCGCGCTGATCGGCATCCCGCTGCTCGTGGTGGTGTTCGTGGTCTCCCTGTGGTGCCACGTCAAGGGCGCCGTGCGGGCGGCCAACGACCAGCCGTACGACTACCCGTTCCAGATCCGCATCCTGTCCTGAGCGAGGGCGACGGGGGTGCTGCGAGGCGCTCCCGCCGCTCCCGCACCATCGCCCGGGTGGCGAACGGCGAGTAGCGCGGCACCCAGCGGGCGAGCGCCCCGGCGGCGAGCACGCCGATCCCGCCGACGGCGACGACGCCCGCGCTCAACGTCCAGATCCCGGCGACCACCGAGACGACCACCGGCCCGATCGCGTTGCCGGCGTCGCTCATGACCCGCCAGATCGACAGGAACCGCAGCCGGTTGTCCGGCGGCGCGGTGTCCGCACCGAGGGTCATCACGATGCCGGAGCCGATGCCGTTGCCGAAGCTCATGACCATGGCGACGGCGGTCAGGCCGATGATCTCGCCGGTCAGCGGCAGCGCGGCCATCGCCAACCCCAGCACGAGCATCGACGGCAGCGCGATCGACAGCCGCCCGAACCGGTCCATGACCTTGCCCGACGGGTAGAACAGGGCCATGTCGACGGCGCTGGCGACGCCGAACACCAGGCTGGTCGTCGCCGGGCTGAGACCGATGTGGACCGCCCACAGCGGCAGCGCGGTCTGCCGCGCCGCCCGGACCGCGCCGACGGCGAGCACCGCGACGCCCAGGGTGAGGAACAGCCTGCGGTGCTCGCGCAGCGTCGCCACCAGGCTGTGGCCCCGCGCCGACCGGGCCGGCCGCGGCGGCCCCGCGGGTCGGATGTCGGGGATCACCAGCAGCAGCACGGCCGCGGCCGCCGCGGCGACCACCGCGACGAGGTAGGCGGAGCGCAGCGACGTCAGGCCGATCGCGGCGGCGCCCAGGAACGGTCCGATGAACAGCCCCACCCGGTGCGCGCCCCCGAGCATCGACAGCGCCCGCGCCCGCAGGTCCAGCGGCGCCACCTCGGTCAGGTAGGACTGCCGGGCGAGGTAGAACATCGCGTTGCACATGCCGAGCACGAACAGGCAGCAGCCGAACAGCGGCAACGACGGCGCGAAGAAGCCGCCCACCATGGCCACCGTCGCGATCCCGGCCGCGACGACCATCGCCCGCCGGTCGCCGAGGCGCGCCGCCACCACCGCCGAGGGCAGGTTGCCGACCAACTGCCCGATCCCGAGCAGCGCGACCAGGAACCCCGCGGTCCCCGCGGACGCCCCCAGCTCCAGGGCGGTGATCGCGATGACGGGCGTGACCGCACCGGTGCCGATCTCGTAGACCGTCGCCGGCAGGAAGACCGACGGGATCATCGCGCGCAGCGTTGGCGGCGCGGCCGGTCCCGTCGTCGTGCGCATCGCGACCGGAGCCTACCCTTGTCATAGCTAATTTCCTCGTGGTCCTGACCGACCACGTCGACCGGGCGGGCGCCACGACTACAGCGCGACCAGGCTCTCGATCGCGACACCCACGCCGACCACCAGCAGCAGGACCGCGAAGGCCCGGCTCAGCGTCCGGCCGGAGCACCGGTCGGCGACGAGCTTGCCGGCGAAACTGGCGCCGACCGCGGCGACGGTGAACGGGACGAGCACGGGCCAGTCGAACTGCGCGACGCCGGCGCGGGTGGCGAGGGCCGCCGCCGAGTTGATGGCGATGATCAGCAACGAGGTGCCCACGGCGTAGGTCATCGGCATCCGCAGGGCGATGACCAGGACCGGGATGATCAGGAACCCACCGCCGACGCCGAGGAAACCGGTCAGGAACCCGACCGCGACCCCGCCGAGGACGATCTTCACGACGGTCCCGACCGCCGGCGCGGCCCGGGCGACGGAGGTGGTGCGGACACCGGCGCCTCGGCGGGCCGACGACGTCCGGGTCCGGGCACCGGCCCGCTCGTCCGCGGAGTTCCGCCCGGTGGGCCCGGCGGGATCGGCGGACTCCGCCCCGGCGCCCCGGCGGCCGGAATCGATGATCATCGCCAGGGCGGCGATCACGGTCAGGGCCGCGAAGGACAGCAGCAGGACCGGTGCCGGGACGCGCTGGTTGAGCAGCGAGCCCAGCGCGGCGGCCGGGATGCCCAGCACGCCGAAGGCGATGCCGGTCCGCCACCTGACCAGGCCGGCCCGTACCCGGGCCAGCGCACCGACGACGGCGGTGACGCCGACGACCACGAGACTGCCGGTCGTGGCGTCCTGCGCGGTCTGCCCGATGACGTAGACCAGGACGGGGATCGCGAGGACTCCCCCGCCGCCGCCCAGCCCGCCGATGACGACGCCGATCACCAGCCCGAGCAGGGCTGGGAGCATCAGCCGACCGTCCCGGACCGATCCACCACACCCTGCGGCACGACGTCCTTCCCACAGCTCGAAACGCCGCTTGCGAACGTACGTTTCGCACGTGGGCGGGGCAAGGACCCGACGCGGGTCCGTCGACGACTACCGGACCGCGATCGAGACCGGCCCGGCCGAGGACCGGGTCGGGAGCGGGCGCGCCGACCGCCACCCGCAGAACCCGGTCAGAACGGCACGGCCGCCGAGTTCGCGGCACCGACCGCGGAGCTGACGCGACGGATCGCCGCACGGAGCCGAGCGACCCGCCGCCGCGGGCCTGCCGGCTCCGCCTCGTCACGGCGCGGCGGTGCCGCGGGCGGGGTGGTGCGCTGCGCGGGGGAAACGGTGCTCATGGGGGATTCCTCGGCCGGGTCGACGGGGACGGTCGAGCACCCGAGGCCGTGCGGCGCTAGCGGGTGCGCAGGTCCCGACGACAGAGCCGGTCGTCGACCGAGAGCTGGTCCATGGCCAGCAGGCACACGCAGAACGTGTGCGCGCGGCGCGCCGGCTCGTCGGTCACCCCACCAGTGGACCACCCCGACCCGAGACGGCGCAACGCCCGCCGGGCCCACCCGTCCCGGCCACGCCGGAGAACCGCCGCGCGCCTACCGGCCACCGGACGGCGTCGGTCCGTCGATGGCGACCTTGCCCCGGGCGCGGTGCCCCGCCATGTGCGCGACCGCCTGCGCGGCCTCGTGGAACGGGTAGGTCCGCTCGACGATCACCTTGACCTCGCCGGACACCAGCAGCTCGGCCAGCGCGGCGAGGTTCGCCCGGTTCGCGACGCAGGTCACGCTGCGCACGTCGGTCGATCCCCGACCCAGCACCGTCGCCCGCGCGACCCGCGGCAGGCCGCCGAACAGCCACCCGCCCCGGCCGACGCTGTTCGGGATGAACGTCCCGCCGGGGGCCAGGACCCCGGCGGTCGCCGAGGGCGGGTGGTTGAGCACGTTGTCCAGGACGACGTCGTAGCGCCGCGCCGAGCGGGTGTAGTCCTCCTCGGCGTAGTCGATGACGTGGTCGGCGCCCAGCGACCGGACGAACTCGGTGTTCCGGGCGCTGCACACCCCGGTGACCTGCGCCCCGAGCACCGCGGCGATCTGCACCGCGAGCGTCCCGACACCGCCCGAGGCGCCGTTGACCAGCACCCGCTTCCCCGGCGCGACCCGGCCCGCGTCCCGCATCGCGAGCAGCGCGGTGAGGCCCGACATCACCGACGCCGCGGCCTCGGTGGAGGTGAGGCCGGCGGGCTTGGCGAGGAGCTGGGCCGCCGGGACGACCGCGTACTCGGCGAAGGCGCCGGAGCCGCCGGTGAGCGAGTTGCTCCACAGCGACCCGAACACCTCGTCACCGGGGCGCAGGTCGGTCACGTCGCGGCCGACGGCCGCCACGGTCCCCGCGACGTCGCTCCCGCGCACCGGGACCTTCGGCCGGCGCAGCCCGGACTGCAGGCGCAGGATGGCCGGCGATCCGGTCACGGTGACCCAGTCCGGGGTGTTCACGCTGGTCGCGCGCACCCGGACCAGC
>JASLAP010000111.1 GCA_030147065.1 Pseudonocardia sp.
GGGGCCGGCTACCAGCGGGTGTACGGGCACCCGGACCGCCCCGTCGACATCTGCGCCGAGGTGCGCACCGGCGACGTGGTGCTGATCCCGTACGGCTGGCACGGCCCGTCGATGGCGGCGCCCGGCTACGACCTCTACTACCTCAACGTCATGGCCGGCCCCGGGCAGCGCCAGTGGCTGTTCTCCGACGACCCGGCGCACGCCTGGATCCGCGGCACCTGGGCCGGCCAGGAGATGGATCCCCGGCTGCCGCTGACCTCCGCAACCGAGAGAAGGCGCTCGTGAGACTCACCGTCGCCCAGGCCGTCGTGACGTTCCTGGCCAACCAGTGGACCGAGCGGGACGGCGTCGAGCAGCGCGCGGTCGCCGGCTGCTTCGGCATCTTCGGCCACGGCAACGTCGCCGGGATCGGCCAGGCCCTGCTGCAGGCGCAACGGACCGGTTCGGCCGATCTGCCGTACCACCTGGCCCGCAACGAGCAGGCCATGGTGCACGCGGCCGTCGGCTACGCCCGGATGCGCAACCGGCTCTCCACGATGGCCTGCACGGCCTCGATCGGTCCCGGCTCGACCAACATGCTCACCGGCGCGGCCCTGGCCACGGTCAACCGCATCCCGGTGCTGCTGCTGCCCAGCGACGTCTTCGCCACCCGGGTCGCCGCGCCGGTGCTGCAGGAGCTGGAGGACCCGCGCGGCTACGACGTGTCGGTCAACGACGCGTTCCGGCCGCTGTCGCGCTTCTTCGACCGGGTGTGGCGTCCCGAGCAGCTCGCGTCGGCCCTGCTGGGCGCGATGCGGGTGCTGACCGACCCGGTGGAGACCGGCGCGGTGACGGTCTGCCTGCCGCAGGACGTGCAGGCCGAGGCGTACGACTTCCCGGAGGCCCTGTTCGCCAAGCGGGTGTGGCACGTGGCCCGCCCGGTCCCGGAGCCGGCCGCGATCGACCGGGCCGCCGACGTGATCCGCTCCGCCCGCCGCCCGCTGATCATCGCCGGCGGCGGGGTCATCTACTCGGAGGCGTCCGCCGAGCTGGACGCCCTCGCCCGCGCCACCGGCATCCCGGTCGCCGACACGCAGGCCGGCAAGGGCGCGCTGAGCTGGGACCACCCGAACTCGGTCGGGGGAGTGGGCTCGACCGGCACGCCCGTGGCCAACAAGCTCGCGCGGGAAGCCGACGTGATCATCGGCATCGGCACGCGGTACAGCGACTTCACGACCGCCTCCCGGACCGCCTTCGCGGCGCCCGACGTCCGATTCGTCAACATCAACGTTGCCGGCTTCGACGCGGCGAAGCAGTCGGCGGTGTCCGTGGTCGCCGACGCCCGGGCCGGACTGGCGGCCCTGGTCCCCGCCCTCGCCGGTTACCAGGCCGACTTGTCGTTCGGCGAGGATGTCGCGGCCTGGCAGCGGGAGGTCGATCGCGCCTACCACCTCGGCCACGGGCCCCTCCCCGCCCAGAGCGAGGTCATCGGCGCGGTCAACGACGCCTGCGGCGAGCGCGACGTGGTCGTGCAGGCGGCCGGCAGCATGCCCGGTGACCTGCAACTGCTGTGGCGGGCCCGGGACCCGAAGCAGTACCACGTCGAGTACGGCTACTCCTGCATGGGCTTCGAGATCGCCGGCGCGCTGGGCATCAAGATGGCCGACCCCTCCCGCGAGGTGTACGCGCTGGTCGGCGACGGCTCGTACCTGATGATGGCGCAGGAGATCGTCACCGCCGTGGCCGACGGCATCAAGCTGATCGTGGTCCTGGTGCAGAACCACGGGTTCGCCTCGATCGGCGCGCTGTCGGAGTCGCTGGGCTCGCAGCGCTTCGGCACCAGCTACCGCTACCGCAACGACGAGACCGGTCGCCTCGACGGGGCCACCCTCCCGGTCGACCTGGCCGCCAACGCCGCGAGCCTCGGCGCGGAGGTCATCCGGGTGCGCACGATCGCCGAGTTCCGGGAGGCGATCGCGCGGTCGCGGGCGTCGGACCGGACCACCGCGATCCACATCGAGACCGACCCGCTGGCCCCCGTCCCGTCCAGCGAGAGCTGGTGGGACGTGCCGGTGTCGGAGGTGTCCCGGCTCGACTCCACCCAGCAGGCCCGCAAGACCTACGAGACCCACAAGCGCGAGCAGCGCCCGCTCATCGGGAGGAACCAGCCGTGAGGACCGTGACCCACTGGATCGGCGGGAAGCCGGCCACCGGCCACTCCACCCGCACCGCCCCGGTCTGGAACCCGGCCACCGGCGAGCAGCAGGCCGAGGTGCTGCTGGCCAGCACCGCCGACGTCGACCTGGCCGTGCAGACGGCCGCGGCGGCGTTCGAGCGCTGGTCGCAGTCGTCGCTGTCGGCCCGCAGCAAGATCCTGTTCAACTTCCGCGAGCTGGTCAACGCGCGCACCCAGGACCTCGCCGAGATCGTCTCCGACGAGCACGGCAAGGTCGTCTCGGACGCCCGCGGCGAGGTGCAGCGCGGCCTGGAGGTGGTCGAGTTCGCCTGCGGCATCCCGACGCTGCTCAAGGGCGACTACTCCGACCAGGTCTCCACCGGGGTCGACCTCTACTCCTACCGGGCCCCGCTGGGCGTGTGCGCGGGGATCACCCCGTTCAACTTCCCGGCCATGGTGCCGATGTGGATGCACCCGGTGGCCATCGCCTGCGGCAACACCTTCGTGCTCAAGCCCAGCGAGCGCGACCCGTCGACGTCGAACCTGATCGCCGAGCTGTGGGCGGAGGCCGGGCTGCCCGAGGGCGTGTTCAACGTGGTGCACGGCGACAAGGAGGCCGTCGACGCGCTGCTGGACCACCCGGACGTCGCCGCGGTGTCGTTCGTGGGGTCCACGCCGATCGCGAAGTACATCCACCAGCGCGGCACCGGCAACGGCAAGCGGGTGCAGGCCCTCGGCGGGGCCAAGAACCACGCGATCGTCATGCCGGACGCGGGCATCGACTACACCTCCGACCACCTGGTCGCGGCCGCGTTCGGCTCGGCCGGCGAGCGCTGCATGGCGATCTCGGCCGCGGTGGCCGTCGGCGGCGCGGCCGACGACCTGGTCGCCGCGGTGTCGGAGAAGGCCCGCGCGGTCAAGGTCGGGCCGGGCCGCGACCCGGACAGCGAGATGGGCCCGGTGATCACCGCGGCGGCCCGGGACCGGATCGTCGGGCTGATCGCGACCGGCGCCGAGCAGGGCGCCGAGCTGGCCGTGGACGGCCGCGGGCTGTCGGTGTCCGGCTACGAGCAGGGCTTCTTCGTCGGCCCCACGGTGATCGACCGGGCGACCAGCGAGATGGACGTCTACCGCGAGGAGATCTTCGGCCCGGTGCTGACCGTGGTCCGGGCCGACACGGTGGACGCGGCCATCGCGCTGATCAACGCCAACCAGTACGGCAACGGCACCGCGATCTTCACCTCCTCCGGGGAGGCCGCGCGCCGGTTCCAGCGCGAGGTGAACGTCGGGATGATCGGCATCAACGTGCCCATCCCGGTGCCGATGGCCTACTACTCCTTCGGCGGCTGGAAGGACTCCCTGTTCGGCGACAAGCACGTGCACGGCCCGGAGGGCGTGTCCTTCTACACCCGGGCGAAGGTGGTCACCTCGCGGTGGCCGCACGTGGAGCACGCCTCGGAGTCCTCCTTCCACTTCCCGACCGCGAAGTGAGCGCCCCGATGACCCTGGACCGGCTCACCCTCGGCACCGCCCCGGACTCCTGGGGGGTGTGGTTCCCCGACGACCCGAAGCAGGTCGGCTGGCGGACCTACCTCGACGAGATCGCGCAGGCCGGCTACACCCACACCGAGCTGGGCCCGAGCGGGTTCATGCCGCAGGACCCGGCGCAGCTGCGCGACGAGCTGGACGCCCGCGGGCTGACCCTGTGCGGCGGCACGATCTTCGCCGGGCTGCACCGCGGCGCCGACGCGCTGGCGGAGGCGATCGAGGCCTGCGGCCGGGAGTCCCGGCTGCTCACCGCGCTCGGGGCCCGGCACCTGGTGCTGCTGCCCGAGCAGTACACCGACATGCACACCGGCTCGGCCACCCAGCCCGGCGAGCTCGACCCCGAGCAGTGGAAGGCGTTGACCAGCGGCTACGACCAGCTGGGCCGGCACCTGCTCGAGGAGTTCGGGGTCGAGCTGGTGTTCCACCCGCACGCCGACACCCACGTCGACACCCAGGACCGGGTGGAGCGCTTCCTGTCCGACACCGACCCGCGCTACGTGAACCTGTGCCTGGACACCGGGCACATCTCCTACTGCCACGGCGACAACATCGCCATCGTCGAGGGCTTCGGCGAGCGCATCCGCTACGTGCACCTCAAGCAGGTCGACCCCGCGGTGCGCGACCGGGTGCGCGCGGAGAAGCTCTCGCTGGCCGAGGCCGTGCCGATGGGCGTGATGGTCGAGCCGCCCTACGGCGAGCCGGACATGCCGCCGCTGCTGGACGCGCTGGCCCGGCTGGACACCGACCTGTTCACCGTGGTCGAGCAGGACCTCTACCCGGTCGAACCGCACATCCCGCTGCCGATCGGCGCCCGCACCGCGGGCTACCTCCGGGGCTGCGGCCTCGGACCGGTGCGGCGCTGGCCCTACTGACCCATCCCCGAGCCCGCCGCGCCGCGGCCGGCTGTGCACTGGAAGGAAACTCGATGAGGAGTACCCGGAAGGCGATGCGAGCGGCCGCTGTGGCCGCCGCGCTCGGTCTCGCGCTGGCCGCGTGCAGCAGCCAGGGCGGTGCCCAGCAGGAGGAGGGCGGCGGGGGCGGCGGCACCGGAGGGTCCGTCGGTGGCGAGCAGTACACGATCGCGATGGTCACCCACGAGCAGGCGGGCGACACGTTCTGGGACCGGATCCGAGCCGGTGCCGAGGACGCCGCGGCCGCGCACAACGTCGAACTGCGGTACTCCAACGGCCAGCAGGCGCCCGAGCAGGCGACCCTGGTGCAGAACGCGATCGACAGCCAGGTCGACGGACTGGCCGTGACGCTCGCCTACGCCGAGCAGGTCGGCCCGGCCGCCAAGTCGGCGGCCGACGGCGGCATCCCGACCGTGGCGTTCAACTCCGGCCTGGAGCAGTTCGAGCAGTTCGGCGCGAAGATGTACTTCGGCTCCGACGAGACCCTCGCCGGCCAGGCCGCGGGTGAGCGGCTCGCCCAGGACGGCGGCCAGAAGGCCATCTGCGTGATCCAGGAGCAGGGCCACGTCGCGCTGGAGGCCCGCTGCGCCGGTGTGGCGGCGACGTTCCCGAACACCGAGGTCCTCTACGTCCAGGGCACGGACCTGCCGTCGGTGCGCTCGACGATCGGCGCCAAGCTGCAGGAGGACGCGTCGATCACGCACATCGTGACGCTGGGCGCCCCGTACGCGCTCACCGCGCTGGAGTCGGTGTCGGACGCAGGCAGCCAGGCCAAGGTCGCGACGTTCGACCTCAACGTCGACGCGGCGAAGGCGATCCAGGAGGGTCGGATCATCTTCGCCGTCGACCAGCAGCCCTACGTGCAGGGCTACATGGCCGTGGCGTCGCTGTGGCTGAGCCTGTCCAACGGCAACGACCTGGGCGGCGGCGGTCCGGTGCTCACCGGTCCGTCCTTCGTCGACTCCACGAACATCGAGCAGATCGTCACCTACGCCGAGAACAACACCCGCTAGTTCCATCCGGGGGAGCCGGTTCCCGGCTCCCCCGGTCCCATCAGATCCCCTGGAGCGGGCCATGAGCTCACCCGTCGCGACCCGGAAGTCCCCGCCGCCGACCGAAGAGGTCGCGCGCCCCAAGAAGTCGTTGCTGTCCGCCCTGCTCATCCGTCCGGAGATCGGGTCGGTCACGGCGGCAATCGCGATCTTCGTCTTCTTCTTCGCCATCGCCGAGCCGTTCCGGACGCTGCCGGCCCTGTCCACCGTGCTCTACGCGAGCTCCTCGATAGGCATCGTCGCGGTCGGCGTGGCCCTGCTGATGATCGGCGGCGAGTTCGACCTGTCGGCGGGCGTCTCCGTCGTGACCGCCGCCCTGACCGCGTCGATGTTCAGCTACCAGCTCACCGCGAACCTGTGGGTCGGGATCCTGGTCAGCCTGGTCGTGATGCTGGCCGTCGGGTTCATCAACGGGTACCTGGTGGTGAAGACCGGCATCCCGAGCTTCCTGATCACGCTGAGCACGTTCTTCATGCTGGGGGGCATGAACCTCGGCGTCACCAAGCTGGTCACCGGCACCGTGGCCACCCGGAACGTCGCGGACATGGACGGGTTCGCCTCCGCGCGCGCCGTGTTCGCCTCGGAGTTCGTCGTGGGCGGCGTGACGGTCCGCGTCACGGTGCTCTGGTGGATCTTCTTCGTGGCGCTGGCGACCTGGATCCTGCTGCGCACCCGGCTCGGCAACTGGATCTTCGCCGCCGGCGGGAACGCGGCCAGCGCCCGCGCCGTCGGCGTGCCGGTGAACAAGGTGAAGATCGGCCTGTTCATGGGCGTGGCGTTCATGTGCTGGTTCTACGGGATGCACACGCTGTTCGCGTTCAACACCGTGCAGTCCGGCCAGGGCGTCGGCAACGAGTTCCTCTACATCATCGCCGCGGTCGTCGGCGGCTGCCTGCTCACCGGCGGCTACGGCTCGGCGATCGGCGCCGCGGTGGGCGCGTTCATCTTCGGCATGACCACCCAGGGAATCGTGTTCGCCGGCTGGGACCCGAGCTGGTTCAGGTTCTTCCTCGGCGCGATGCTGCTGCTCGCGGTCGTGCTCAACCTCTACGTCAAGAACTACGCCCTCAACCGGAGGAGCTGAGCCATGACCGACACCATCGTGGAGCACGCCGACCGGACCCTGGAGGTGGGCACGCCGCTGGTCGAGATGACGGGCGTCGGCAAGGCCTACGGAGCGATCCGGGCGCTCGAGGGCATCGACCTGACGGTGAACGCGGGCGAGGTCGCCTGCGTGCTCGGGGACAACGGCGCCGGGAAGTCCACCCTGATCAAAATCATCTCCGGCCTGCACCCGCACACCGAGGGCACGCTCAAGGTGGACGGGCAGGAGGTGCACTTCGGGTCGCCGCGCGAGTCGCTCGACCACGGCATCGCCACCGTCTACCAGGACCTCGCCGTCGTCGGGCTGATGGAGGTCTGGCGCAACTTCTTCCTGGGCTCGGAGGTCCGCAAGGGCCGCTACCCGCTGGCCCCGCTGGACATCAAGGGCATGCGCGAGATCGCCGACACCGAGCTGCGCAAGATGGGCATCGCGGTCAAGGACATCAACCAGCCCATCGGCACGCTGTCCGGCGGGCAGCGCCAGTGCGTGGCCATCGCCCGCGCGGTGTACTTCGGCGCCCGGGTGCTGATCCTCGACGAGCCGACCGCCGCGCTGGGCGTCAAGCAGTCGGGGGTGGTGCTCAAGTACACCGCCGCCGCCCGCGACGCCGGGCTCGGGGTCGTGTTCATCACCCACAACCCGCACCACGCGTTCATGGTCGGCGACCACTTCATCATCCTGAAGCTCGGCCGCCGGGTGCTGGACAAGAAGCGGTCCGAGGTGTCGCTCGAGGAGCTCACCGCCGAGATGGCCGGCGGCCAGGAGCTCGAGCAGCTCACCCACGAGCTGGGCAGGGAGCAGTCGTGACGCTGGACGTCGGGGTCATCGGTACCGGGATGATCGGCCAGGACCACGTCCGCCGGCTCACCCACGTGCTGTCCGGGGTCCGGGTCGCCGCGGTCACCGACGTGGACGCCGACCGCGCCCGCGCGGTGGCCGCGGACCTGCCCGACGCGCGGGTGCACGCGACCGGCCAGGACCTGATCGACGACCCGGACGTGGACGCGGTGGTCGTCACCTCCTGGGGGCCGACCCACGAGGAGTACGTGCTGGCCTGCATCGCCGCCGGCAAGCAGGTGTTCTGCGAGAAGCCGCTGGCCACCACGCGGGAGGCCTGCGACCGAATCCTGGACGCCGAGGTGGCGGCCGGGCGGCGGCTGGTCTCGGTCGGCTTCATGCGCCGCTACGACGACCAGTACCGGGCCATGAAGGCGGTCGTCACCAGCGGCGAGATCGGCCCGCCGCTGCTGATGCACGCCGCGCACCGCAACCCGTCGGTGCCGGACTTCTTCACCAGCGAGATGATCATCAACGACTCCACGGTGCACGACATCGACGTGGCCCGCTGGCTGTTCGACGAGGAGATCGCCGCGGTCCGGGTGCTCACCCCGCGGGTGAGCAGCAAGGCCCGGGAGGGCTTCAACGACCCGCTGCTGGTGCTGCTGGAGATGACCAGCGGCGTGCTCGTGGACGTCGAGGCGTCGGTGAACGCCGGGTTCGCCTACGACATCCGCGGCGAGGTGGTCGGCGAGGACGGCACCGTGGAGCTCTCGGAGAGCGCCGGGGTGGTCACCAAGCGGCTCGGAACGCACTCCGGTCGTGTCCCGGCCGACTGGCGCGAGCGGTTCGTGCGGGCCTTCGACGCCGAGTTCCAGGCCTGGATCGACGCCGTCGCCGCCGGTGGCACCACCGGGCCCAGCTCCTGGGACGGCTACGCCGCCACCGTCGTCTGCGACACCGGGCTGGCCGCGCTGCGCAGCGGCGAGCGCGAGGCCGTCGTGCTGCGCGAGCGCCCGGCGCTCTACGAGAAGGAGGGCTGATGAAGCTCGCCGTCGACCCGTACATGCTGCGGACGACACCGCTGCTGGAGCTGCCCGGGGTCGTCGCCGACCTGGGGTACCGGCACATCGAGCTGTCCCCGCGCCCGGACTTCACGCCCTTCTTCGTGCACCCCCGGGCCGGGCGCGAGCAGATCACCGGGTTCCGCCGCGAGCTGGCCGCGGCCGGGGTGGAGATCGCCTCGGTGCTGCCGCTGTACCGGTGGTCCGGGCCGGGCGAGGAGGTCCGGCAGGCCGCCGTCCGGTACTGGCGCCGGGCCATCCAGGTCACCGTCGACCTGGGCTGCCAGGTGATGAACTCCGAGTTCAACGGCCGCCCGGAGGCCGCCGAGGCCAGCGAGGCGCTGTTCTGGCGGTCGATGGAGGAGCTGCTGCCGGTCTTCGAGCGCGAGGGCGTGCGGCTGGTGCTCGAACCGCACCCCGACGACTTCGTCGAGGACGGGTGCGCGGCGGTCGACCTGGTCCGCGGCATCGACTCCGACCTGGTCAGCTTCCTGTACTGCGCGCCGCACACCTTCCACCAGGGCGGCGACCTGGCCGGGATCATGCGCTACGCCGGGCCGCTGCTGACCCAGCTGCACATCGCCGACTCCTTCGACCACACCGGCTCGTCCGGGCTGCGCTACATCGTCAACCCGCCGGGCTCGACGGTGCGCGTGCACCAGCACCTGGACGTCGGCCAGGGCGAGGTGGACTGGGACCTGTTCTTCGCCACCCTGGCCGAGGTCGGCTTCGACGGCATCGCCACGGTCTGCGTGTTCGCCTGGGAGGACCGGGCCCGCCAGTCGCTCATCGCCAACCGGGAGCGCGTCGAGCAGTACGCCGCCAAGCACGGGCTGACCCTGTGAACCGGGGTCGTGCGTGGATAACAGTGTTCCCGCACCGGTTTCCGCGCACGAGGGCGTTGTGAGCCGGGTCAGCGTGGGGCTGGCCGGGTTGGGGCGGATGGGCCGGGTGCACGCGCACAACCTGGCGTTCCGGTGCGCGACGGCCCAGCTCGGCGCGGTGTACGACGCCGACCCGGTGGTGGCCGAGGCGGTGGCCGCGGAGCTGGAGGTGCCGTGGGCGGCGTCCTTCGCCGAGCTGCTGGAGGCCACCGACGCGGTGGCGGTCGTGACGCCCTCGGCCACGCACGCCGACCTGGTCGTCGAGGCGGCCGAGGCCGGGCGTCCGGTGTTCTGCGAGAAGCCGCTGTCGCTGGACCGGGCCGCCTCGCTGCGCGCCATCGCGGCCACCGACCAGGCCGGGGTCGTGCTGCAGGTCGGGTTCCACCGCCGGTTCGACCCGGACTGGGCGGCCGTGGCGGCCCGCATCCACGCCGGCGAGCTGGGCGAGGTCACCCTGCTGCGCAGCTCGCTGCGCGACATGGACCCACCGGACCCGGCGTACCTGGTCAGCTCCGGCGGCTTCTTCGCCGACGTGACGGTGCACGACCTGGACATGTGCCGGTGGCTGGCCGGCGAGGTCGTCGAGATCACCGCGCACGGCGCCGCGATCGACCCGGCCTTCGCCGCGGCCGACGAGCTGGACACCGCCGTGGTGGTGGTCCGGTTCGCGTCCGGGGCCCTGGGGGTGATCGACAACAGCCGGGCGGCGCGGTACGGCTACGAGTGCTCGACCGAGGTCGTGGGCACCCTGGCCACCGCCCGCATCGACGCCCCCCGCGGGCCCGAGTGGCGCACCCCGGGGCAGGCGTCGTACGCGCTCCCGCGCGACTTCGGGGAGCGGTTCCCCACCGCCTACGCCGAGGAGCTGGACGCCTTCGCCCGCTGCGTCCGCGACGACACCGAGCCGCTGGTCACCGGGTACGACGCGGTGGCCGCGTTCGACCTCGCCGACGCGGCCGAGCGGTCGTTCCGGACCGGGCGACCGGTGGCCGTCGAGCCCGCGGCGGTGGCGACCCGCTGACCCGCGCCCCGTCGGGCCTCCCCCGACCGGGGGATCGGGTTCCCCGCGGGGCGGGATCCGGACGGGGCCGACGACGGCGAGGGTCGAGCGGTGGCGTTCAGCGGTGGGGCCGTCCTGGATCAGCGCGACCGGTTCCCGTGGCCGGTCGTCCTGTGGGCGGCCGGCTACGGGGGCCTGCGGCTGCACTGGGCGGTGGCCGGCGCGCCGTGGTTCCCGCCGCTGGGGACCGATCTGCTGGTGTTCACCGGCTGGTGGTCGGTGGGCCTGTGCGTCGCGGTCGCGGCGGCGGCGGTGGCGCTGCACCGCGCCCGGTCCTGGCACCCGGCCCTGGCCGCGTCCGCCTGGGCGCTGTGCGGAGCCGTCGTCCTGGCCTGCGCGATCCTGCTGCCGGACGCCGTCGGGTTGCTGTTCCTGCAGTTCGGCCCGCCCTTCCACGCCGGCGCGCTCACCTCCCGGCTGGCCTGCGTCGCCGGCGCCGGGCTGCTGGCCGCGGCCACCCTGCGCTACCAGCGCCGGTACCGCGGCGACTGCCCGGCCTGCGCCCGCACGGGCGGACCCGCACCCGGGTGGACCGCGCCGCCGCCGTGGGCGCGGTGGGCGGCGTACGTGGCGGTGGCCGGGTGCCTGACGCGGCTCGGCGCTCAGGTGGTGGTCGGCTTCGACGGCCTGTCCGGGTTGCCGGTGGTGGTCACGGCGGGCTTCGAGGTGGGGTTCCTGCTGGCCGGGGTCCTGCTGCCGCTCGCACTGGTGCACGAGTGGGGACACGTCTGGCCGCGCTGGGTCCCGCGGCTGCGCGGCCGCGCGGTGCCCCGCCTGCTGTTGCTCGGGCCCGCGTCCGTCCTGGCGGCCGGGCTGGTCGGCTACTTCGGCGCCGGCCTCGGGTACCTGGCGGCGCAGACGCTCAGCAGCCGCGGGGACCAGGACGACACCTTCCTGTGGGTGGCGATGGCGGCGTACTGGATCTGGGGCGCCGGGCTGGGGGCGGCCGCGCTGAGCCACCACCTGCGGTCCCGGGCCGCGTGCGGGCGCTGCGGCCGCTGAGCGCCGATCAGGCGGTGCGCGGCGGTGCGGTGGTGCCTCGGACGACGAGCCGCGGCGGCAGGACCACCTCGGCCGGGTCGGCGCGCTCGCCGTCCAGCCGGGACACCGCGCACTCCACGGCGCGCGCGGCCTGGTCGGTGGCGCGCTGGCTGACGGTGGCCAGGTCGACGTGCGCCAGCCGGGCCAGGGTGTCGTCGTAGCCGACCAGGGACACGTCCTGCGGCACCCGCACTCCCGCGCGCTGAACTGCAACGCAACCCGCTGCACCCCGGCCCCGAGGTGCGCGGCAAGCACGGGCGGGACGTCCTCGACGCGATCGAACTGGCCGCCCGACATGGCGGTGAACATCGAGCACGAGGACGCCGAGCTGGGCCGGCTCGAGGGCCTGCGCTCCGCCGCCGAGACCCTCCTCGCCGCCGCCCACCCCTGACCGAACCCGTCGAGAACGACGTTGTGGGATCAACTAGGGCGAAGTTGATCCCACAACGTCGTTCTCGACGGTGAGGGCGGTGGCGAGGCGGGCGGTGAAGGTGCGGAGGGTGTCGCCGGCCTCGTCGGTGTGGTCGGGGTTGACCTCGGTGACGACCAGCCCGGCGAACCGGGGGTCGGCGCAGAAGACCTCCACCGCGTCGAGGGTGTCGGCGAAGGTGAGGCCGAAGCCGACCGAGGGCACGTCGGCGATCGGCAGGTCCAGGAAGTCGATGACGTCGACGTCCAGGTGGACCAGGAACGGGCCGTCGACCAGGGCGAGCGCCTCCGCCGCGGCGGCCCGGGCCCGGCCGTGCACCGCGTCCGCGGTCACCCGGGCCATCCCGTGGCGCTCCAGCACGTCCAGCTCCGCCGGCTCGGTGAACGCCGGGTCGAAGCCGAAGAACACGACCCGGTCCGGGGTGAGCAGCGGGTGGCGCGGGCCGATCCGGGCCAGCGCGGTGGCGCCGTCCTCGCCGAGCAGGTGGGCGACGCCCATCGAGTCGAGGTTGCCCTCGTCGTTCGTCGCGGGCGTGTAGAGGTCGACGCCGCCGTCGACGTAGAGCAGCGTGACCGGCCGGTCCGCCGCCACCCAGGCCGCGACGGCGCCGACGGTGACCGTGCAGTCGCCGCCGAGCACCACCGGGACGTGCCCGGCGGCGAGCACCGGGGCGAGCCGGTCGCGCAGGGCGGCGGCCACCGCGGCGACGCCGTCCGGGTTCTGCCCGCGCGGGTGGGCCGGGTCGGGGGTCCAGCGGGTGCGCGGCAGGTCCCCGTGGTCGACGACGTCCGCACCGGCCGCGGTCAGCCGCTCGACCAGGCCCGCCGCCCGCAGGGCGGCCACCGCCTTGTCGATGCCGGGGGTCTTCGCGCCGGCGCTGGACGGGACGCCGAGCAGGCCGAGGGTGCGGGGCATGGGCAGCGCTCCAGGGTCGGGGACAGTCGGCGTCCACCCTGCCGGACCCAGCCGGGCGCCGCGGGCACCGGGCCGTATCCGCAGGCCACCGGCCGGGTCACCGGCGAGGGGCCGGACCGGCTGCGATAGCGTCACGCTGACGGCAAGGGAGGCCCGTGCGCGGGAACGTGTTCGCGGTGACCGTCGAGCTGGTGGTGCTCACGGTGCGGGACGGGCGGCTGGTCGTGCTGCTGGTCCGGCGGGACGTGCCGCCGCACGTCGGCGAGCTGGCGCTGCCCGGCGGGTTCGTCCTCCCCCGGGAGGACCTGCTGGAGACCGCGGCCCGGGAGCTGGCCGAGGGCGTCGGGCTGGCCCTGCCCGGGCACCACCTGGAGCAGCTCGGCAGCTACGCCGCTCCCGGTCGCGACCCGCGCGGGCGGGTGCTCGGCGTCGGGCACCTGGCGCTGGTCCCGGAGGCGCCGGCCACCGGCGGGCACTGGTACCCCGTCGAGGAGACCGGGCCGCTGGCCTTCGACCACGCCGCCATCCTCGCCGACGGCGTGGAGCGGGCCCGGGCGAAGCTGGAGTACACGACGCTGGCCGCGTCGTTCTGCCCGGAGCCGATGACGGTCACCCAGCTGCGCCGGGTCTACGAGGCGGTGTGGGGCGTGCAGATCGACCCGCGCAACTTCAACCGCAAAATCACCGGTACCCCCGGGTTCCTGCTGCCCACCGAGGAGCGGACCAGCTCCGGGCGCGGGCGCCCCGCGCAGCTGTTCAAGCGCGGGCCGGCCACCGCGCTGCACCCGCCGATGCTGCGCGAGCCGACCGGTCGCTGAGGTCGCGGATCACCGACCGGCAGCTCACCGACCGGCCGGGACCTCGTCGGGCCGCGGCGGCCGGACCAGGTGCACCAGCCGGCGGTCGCAGGCCCCGAACGCGGCGAAGTTGCGCCGGGCCTCGGCGAGCGTGATCCGGTTCGGGGTGCTCACGACCTCCGGGTCGCGCCCGCCGTCGTCCTCCCAGAAGCACACCCGGCACACCTCGAACCGGCGGCCGGGCACGACCGTCAGGTACCCGCAGACCGGGCAGCCGGCACGCGCGCTCACCCGGCCATGGTCCCGCCTCCGGAGCGGGCCCTGGCGGCGGGGCCGGCCGGGTCAGAAGCGGGGGTGGTCGCCCTCCAGCCGGACCCGCGAACCCGGGGCGCCACCGGTCGGGCCGTCGGCCCGGCGCACCTGGCCCAGCACCCAGGTCGGGACGTGCCGGGCGGTCAGCACGGCCAGCGCCCGGTCGACGTCGTCGGCGGGCAGCACGGCCACCATCCCGACGCCCATGTTGAACGTCTTCTCCATCTCCGCCCGCTCCACCCGGCCGCGGGCGGCGATCAGCTTGAACACCGGCGCCGGGGTCCAGCTGCCCCGCTGCACCAGCGCCTCCAGCCCCTCGGGCAGCACCCGCTCCAGGTTGCGGGCCAGCCCGCCGCCGGTGATGTGGGCGAAGGTGCGCACGCCGGTCTCGGCGGCCAGCGCCAGGCAGTCCTTGGCGTAGATCCGGGTCGGGGTGAGCAGCTCCTCGCCGAGGGTGTGGCCGAACTCCTCGACGTGCCCCTCCAGCGGCATCCGGGCGATGTCCAGCAGCACGCTGCGGGCCAGCGAGTAGCCGTTGGAGTGCAGCCCGGACGCGCCCATGGCGATCAGCACGTCGCCCGCGCGGACCCGCTCCGGGCGCAGCATGTCGTCGGCCTCGACGATGCCGACCCCGGTCGCCGACAGGTCGTAGCTGCCGTCCTCCATCAGCCCCGGGTGCTCGGCGGTCTCCCCGCCCAGCAGTGCGCAGCCGGCCTGCTGGCAGCCCTCGGCGATGCCCTTGACGATCATCGCCACGTGCTCGGGCACCACCCGGCCGACGGCGATGTAGTCCTGCAGGAACAGCGGCTCGGCCCCGCACACCACCAGGTCGTCGACGACCATCGCGACCAGGTCCAGGCCGATCGTGTCGTGCTTGTCCATGGCCTGGGCGACGGCGACCTTGGTGCCGACCCCGTCGGTCGAGGCGGCCAGCACCGGGTCGCGGTAGCGCCCGGTCCGCAGCGCGAACAACCCGGCGAACCCGCCGATGCCACCGAGCACCTCGGGCCGGCCCGCCTTCTCGGCGAACGGGCGCAGGGCGTCGACGGCGCGCTCGCCGGCGTCGACGTCGACCCCGGCGGTGGCGTAGCTCATCGCGGAACCGGTGCCCGGGGCGTGCTCGGGACCGGCGGTGCTGGGCGGCATGGTCGTGGCACTCCTGGGCGGGTCGGTGCGCGGCGGGTTCCGCCGCGGCGTCGTGCTGCTCACCGGGATGCCCGGATCAGGGCCGTCCCAACGCGTCGGCGGCACCGTATCCGACGGCCAGCGGCCCGGGGTCCCCGGAAGCGGCCCCGGAGACGTCGGCGGCCACCGGTACCGGCACGGTCAGGTCCTCGAGCAGGTGCTTGCCCAGCCGCGCCTCGTCGGGCAGCGGGATCGGGTACTCGCCGTCGAAGCAGGCCGAGCACAGCCGGCTGCGCGGCTGCTCGCTGGCCGCGATCAGCCCGGCCAGCGACACGTAGCCCAGGGTGTCGCAGCCGATCGAGCGGCGCACGCCCTCGGTGTCCAGCGAGCCGGCCACGAGTTCGGCGCGGGTGGCGAAGTCGATGCCGTAGAAGCACGGCCAGCGCACCGGCGGCGAGGCGATCCGCACGTGCACCTCCAGCGCCCCGGCCTCGCGCAGCATCCGGACCAGCGCGCGCTGGGTGTTGCCGCGGACGATCGAGTCGTCCACCACCACCAGCCGCTTGCCCCGGATGACGTCGCGCAGCGGGTTGAGCTTGAGCCGGATGCCGAGCTGGCGGATGGTCTGCGAGGGCTGGATGAAGGTGCGCCCGACGTAGGCGTTCTTGACCAGCCCCTGGCCGTAGGGGATGCCCGAGCCCTGGGCGTAGCCGATCGCCGCCGGGGTGCCCGACTCCGGCACCGGGATCACCAGGTCGGCCTCCACCGGGTGCTCCTCGGCCAGCCGCCGGCCGATCTCGACCCGGGCGGCGTGCACCGAGCGCCCGGAGATCGAGGTGTCCGGCCGGGCCAGGTAGACGTACTCGAACACGCAGCCCTTGGGCTCCGGCGCGGCGAACCGCGAGCTGCGGATGCCGTCGGCGTCGACCGCGAGCAGCTCCCCGGGCTCGACCTCGCGGACCCAGGACGCCCCGACGATGTCCAGCGCGGCGGTCTCGCTGGCGATCACCCAGCCGCGCTCCAGCCGGCCCAGCACCAGCGGCCGGACGCCGTGCGCGTCGCGGGCCGCGTAGAGCGTCCGATCGTCGGCGAAGACCAGCGAGAACGCCCCGCGCAGCCGGGGCAGCAGGCGCAGCGCGGCCTCCTCGACCCCGGTGTCGTCGGCGGTCGAGGCGAGCAGGTCGGTGATCAGGTCGGAGTCGGTGGTGGCGGCCGGTGCGGAGCGGCCGTTGCCCCGGCCGTTGCCGGCGGCGACCTCGTCGCGCAGCTCGGCGGTGTTGACCAGGTTGCCGTTGTGGCCCAGCGCGATGCCGGTGCCGGTCGCGGTGGTGCGGAAGGTGGGCTGGGCGTTCTCCCAGGTGGTCGACCCGGTGGTGGAGTAGCGGCAGTGCCCGACCGCGATGTGGCCCTTCAGCCCGGCCAGCACCTGCTCGTCGAAGACCTGGCTGACCAGCCCGAGGTCCTTGAACACCACCGTGCGCCGGCCGTCGGAGACGGCCATCCCGGCCGCCTCCTGGCCGCGGTGCTGCAGCGCGTACAGCCCGTAGTAGGTGAGGTTGGCGACGTCCTCCCCGGGGGCCCAGACGCCGAAGACGCCGCACTCCTCCCGGGGGCTGTCGTCGGGTTCGGTGGCGGTGGGGGTGGCCGGGTGGAAGTTCCGGTCGGAACTCAACACACGCTCCTCGGCAGACGACGGCTCAGTGCACGATGCTACGCCGGAACAACTCCGGAACCCACTCCCCCGGGCCCGCCTGGCCGAAGTGCTCGCCCTGGCCGAAGTCGCAGCCGAGCTCGGCCAGCCGCTCCGCCTGCAGGCCGGTCTGCACCCATTCGGCGGTCACCTCCAGGCCGAGCGCGTGGGCCATCCCGACCAGCGCGCGCACGATCGAGGAGTCGGTGGGGTCGGGATCGGGGTTGCGCAGCCCCTCGATGAACGAGCCGTCGATCTTCAGCGCGTGCACCGGGAGCCGACGCAGCCAGGCGAGGCTGGAGTAGCCGGTGCCGAAGTCGTCCAGGGCCAGGCGCACGCCCGAGGCGCGCAGCGCGGCCAGCGCGTCGAGGGACGCGGCGTCCTCGCCGAGCACCGCCTGCTCGGTGATCTCCAGCTGCAGCTGCTCGGCCGGC
>JASLAP010000180.1 GCA_030147065.1 Pseudonocardia sp.
CGGCGCGGAGCCGGCCGGGTCACCGGCCGGCTCCGCGCCGGCCGTCGCGCCGGCGGACCGCGGGGTCCCGGTCGAGCTGCGGATCCCGGCGATCGGGGTCACCACCTCGATGGCCGCGCTGGGGCTCAACCCGGACCGCACCGTCGAGGTCCCCACCGACTACCAGCAGGCGGGGTGGTTCGAGCCCGGACCGTCCCCGGGCCAGCTGGGCTCGTCGGTGGTCCTCGGGCACGTCGACTCGCAGCGGGGACCCGCGGTGTTCTTCCGGTTGCGGTCCCTGCGGACCGGCGACGCCGTCGAGGTCCGGATGGCGGACGGCGCGGTCGCGCACTTCGCCGTCACCGCGGTCGAGACGTACCCGAAGGAGCAGTTCCCGGCCGAGCGGGTCTACGGGCCGCAGGGCGACAGCGCGCTCCAGCTCGTCACCTGCGGGGGCGAGTTCGACCGGGCCACCCGCAGCTACCTGTCCAACGTCGTCGCCTACACCACGCTCATCGCGGTGACGCCCGGGCAGTGACCCGGGCAGTGATCCGCCGCAGTGATCTCCCCGCTGCGAACTGCCGCTGCGGCCCCCGATCCCGGGGAGCCGCGGCACCGGTCCCCGCGCGGCGCCCGATCAGGCGCGCCGGCGGCGGACCGGGTCGGACGCACCGGCAGCGACCGGGCCACGCCCGTCCACCGGACCGCGTCCGCACCGGGCAAGATCATCGATGAAGGGCATGACCCGTGTTCGGAACCAGCTCGTCACGCCCGGCCAGGGCCCTGCGGATCGGAGCGGTGCTGGGCTTCGTCCTGCTGGCTGACGTCACCGCCGCGGCGGCCGAGCCGGACCACGTCTCCGCTGCCGTCGCGTCGCCGGTGTTCGTCCTCGCCGACCGCCACCGCGCCGAGGCCGCGCCGGCGGCCGCCCCGCTGAGACCCCTGGAGGTCATGCTCCCGGCGGCGGCCCAGGTCATGCGCGAGCCGGGCGTCCCGACCGGGGTGTCCCCGCCGGGCATCCCGGAGGTCGTGCTGGCCGCCTACCGGCGCGCCGAGTCCGTGCTCGCCGAGTCCGAGCCCGGCTGCGGTCTGGCGTGGTGGGTGCTGGCCGGGGTCGGGAAGATGGAGTCCGACCACGCCGGCGGCGGGCGGGTCGACGCGGAGGGCAACCCCCACGAGCCCATCTTCGGCGTCCGGCTCGACGGCACGAGGGGCACCGCGGCCATCCCGTCCGGCGACGGGTCCGGGTGGGAACGGGCCGTGGGCCCGATGCAGTTCCTCCCGTCGACCTGGGCCGCCTACGGCGACGGGGGCGACCCGCAGAACATCAACGACGCCGCGGTCGCGGCCGGGCGCCTGCTGTGCGCCGGCGGCCGCGACCTGACCGACCCCGGGCAGCTGGCCACCGCGCTGTTCCGGTACAACCCCTCGACGACCTACGTCGAGGCCGTGCTGAGCTGGGCCCGGACCTACGCCACCGGTCCGGTGGCGGCCCTCGCAGCGGTGGCCGGCGCCGGCCCGGGCGAGCCGGTCAGCAGCGCCGCGGCCGAGGCGGCCGCCGCGATCGCGATCGACTTCGCCACCGCCCAGCTGGGGCTGCCCTACGTCTGGGGCGGCAACGGCCCGGACAACGGGGACGCCGGGTTCGACTGCTCCGGGCTGACCCACGCCGCGTACGTCGCGGCCGGCATCGCCATCCCGCGCACCGCGCAGACCCAGTACGACGCCGGCCCCCTGCTGGCCGCCGACGCTCCGCTGCTGCCCGGCGACCTGGTGTTCTACGGGACCCCCGACCGGGTGCACCACGTCGGCCTCTACCTCGGCGACGGCCAGATGATCAACGCTCCGACCTTCGGGAAACCGGTGCGGCTGGCCCGCTACCGCTACTCCGGCGACGACTACGTCGGCGCCAGCCGCCCGGCGGCGCGGCCCGGCTCGCTGCCGCTGGTCCTGCCCTCGCGCAGCCGACCCCGCACGTTCACGGCCCCGGGCACCGCGACCGACCAGGCCCGGCAATCCGCACCGGACATCCTCGCCGGGCCGGTCACGCCGCCGACGACGATCGACACCGCACTGCTGCCGGACAGCTCGCCATGGGGACCGGCCGCGGTCCCGATCGGCCCGACCGCGATCGTCCCGCTGCCGACCCCCGCGGCAGTGCCGTCCCCGACCACGGGCCCCGGCGCCGGTCCGACCGTCCCGCCGATGCCGACGGTCCCGCCGATCCCGGCCATGCCGCCGATCCCGACGGTCCCGACGGTCCCGGCGATGCCGTCCATCCCGACGGTCCCGCCGATCCCGACGGCACCGCTGCAGCCGACAGCACCGGAGGCGCGCACGGCACCGCCGGTCCCCCAGGCACCGGGCGTCCGCACCGCACCCGAGGTCCGCACGGCCCCGCCGGTGACCACGGCACCGCGGGCAACGGCCACGACGCCGCCGGCAACCGCACCGCCGGTGACGGCAGCACCGCGGGTCACCACTGCGGCACCTGCGCCGCCGCCGGCACCGAAGGCGACGACGGTTCCGCGGGTGCCCCCGATGCCCACCAGGTCGGTCCCCGCCGCAGCCGAGGCCGCGGCGCCCACCCCGACCCGGGCCCCCGGACCGGGCGACAAGTCGTCACCGGTGATGACCCGGGTACGGGCGATCGCCCTGTTCGCGTCGGCCGAGTACGCCGGGCGGCCGACCCTGACCTTCCGGGACGCCGTCTCGGGCAAGGTCGTCGTGCTCACGCGCTAGTCGTCGCCGGGCGCACCGGTCCGCCTGACCCGCAGGCGGACCGGTGCGGGATCCCGACGGAAGGCGGGCCGGTCAGCCGGCGCGGCGGGCCCGTCGGGTGGCCAGCGCGCAGCGCAGCAGGAACAGCGGGGACGGCTGCCGGTCGGCGCCCGCCCCGAGGCGGTGCGCGTGCGGGAGGCCACCGACCCGGTCGGGGCCACCACCGCCTACGCCGCGCTGTGCGGCGGGCTGACCACCCGGGCCGGCGGCCTGATGCGGATCGTGGCGTCGGCCGGGAACGCGGACAGCCTGCTGGCAATGGTGCTGCGCCCGGCGCCGTGAGTCAGCGCGCGACCGGCGGGGCGAACCGGGCCTTCGCCCAGCCCAGGTCGCTCTTGCCGGTGTTGAGCCGCTGCACCTCGGGCACCAGCGCGATCCGCCGCGGCTTCTTGTAGCTCGCCAACCGCTCCGCGACGAACCCGGCCAGCTCGTCCTCGCCCGCCTCCACCCCGTCCACCAGGGCCACCACCGCGGCGACGACGCTGCCCCAGGTCGGGTCGGGCACCCCGAGGACCACGGCGTCGCGGACGGCGGGGTGGTCGCGCAGCACCAGTTCGACCTCGTCGGCGTAGACCTTCTCGCCGCCGGTGTTGATCACCGAGCTGCCCCGGCCGAGCAGCACCAGCCGGCCGTCGGCGTCGAGCCGGGCCATGTCGCCGGGGATCGAGTAGCGGACGCCGTCGATGTCGCGGAAGGCGGCGTCGGTCTTGGCCGGGTCGCCCTCGTAGCCCGCCCCGGGCACGACCGGCGCGGCCAGCAGCCCCACCTCGTCCGATCCCGGCGGGACGTCGCGGTCGTCCACGTCGAGCAGCCGGGCGCCGGGGGCCAGGGTGAACGTGCCGGCCTGGTCGTCGACGTTCGCCCGGGTGACCACGGACAGCGCGTACACCCCGCCCTCGGAGGCGGCGATGGTGTCGTGCAGTTCCAGGTCGGCGTGGGCGAGCAGCCGGCGCTTGACCGCCGGGCTCCACACCGCCCCGACGCTGCGGATCCGGCGCAGGCTGTCGATGCCGAGCGGGCGGCCGTCGGCGGCGGCGGAGTCCAGGGCGTCGAGCAGGCGCAGCGCGAACGCGTCGCCGACGATCGTCAGGTCGGTGACCCGGTGCCGGTCGATCGCGGTGACCAGGTCGGCCCCGGTGGTCGTCCGACCGGGCAGCAGCGCGACCGGCGCACCGACGGCCAGCGCGCCGAGCGCGTTGTACATGCCGGTGCCGTGCATCAGCGGCGGCGCCGGCAGCGCCACCATCCCCTGCGAGCCGTACGGGTCGATCTCCAGCGCCCGGCGCAGGGTGTCCAGGTCGTCGGCCGGGACGAGGTCCAACCCGGCGAACGCCGTGGCCCGGACCGCGCGCAGCCGCTCGGTCTGGCGGCCCGTCACGGCCTTCGGGTGGCCGGTGGTGCCGCCGGTGAACAGCAGCCACTCGGTGTCCCCGCGCGGGACGCGCGCCGGGCGCTCGGCCGCGGCGACCGCCGGCCCGAAGCCGCCCGCTGGGTCGACGGTCAGCAGCACGTCGCAGCCGGCCACGCCGTCGACCGCCCCGCGGACGACCTCGGTCAGGTCGGCGTCGGCGATGACCCCGCGGGCGCCGGAGCTGACCACCAGGTGCCGCATCTCGCCTGCCCGGTACCGGTAGTTGATGTTGACCGGGGTGGCGCCCAGTTTGAACAGCGCGAACAGCGCGACCAGGTACTCGGGGGCGTTGCGGGCGGCCAGGCCGAACCGGTCGCCGGCCCGGATCCCGGCCGCGGCCAGGTACCCGGCCAGCCGGTCGGCCGCCTCGTCGAACTGCGCGAAGGTCAACTCGCGGTCGCCGGCCGCGACGGCGAGCCGGTCCGGAGCCAGGTCGGCGATCAGCTCGAACTGCGAGGCGAAGTTCCCCGGCTGCCGCCCGGTCATCGCGGGGCGCCCACGTCGGGCAGGTCGATGCCGAACAGCCGGGCCGCGTTGTGCAGCATGATGCCCGGCTTGACCGCGTCCCGGACCTCGGTCTTGTCCAGGTCGGCCGTCCAGCGCTCCGGGGTGAACAGCGGGAAGTCGGTGCCGAACAGCACCTTCTTCTTCAGCAGCGTGTTGGCGTACTGGACGAGCTGGGCCGGGAAGT
>JASLAP010000207.1 GCA_030147065.1 Pseudonocardia sp.
CGACCGAGGTCCCGACCAGCACCTCGAACCTCCCCGGCTCGTAGTGCCACCCGTCCTTCTGCCAGTTGGCGAACGCCCGCGCCGGCAGCGGGATCGTGACCTCCGTGGCCACCCCCGCCCCCGCGCGCACGACGGCGTGCCCCGCGAGCCACCGGACGGGCCGGTCCACCGCGCTCTCCGGCCGGGCCAGGTAGACCTGCACGACCTGCTTGCCCGCGCGGGACCCGGTATTGGTCACCGTGAGGCGCATCTCGCCGCCCGCCTCCGCCGACACCGTCGGGTCGACGCGCAGGTCGCCGAGCTCCCAGGCGGTGTAGCCGAGGCCGGAGCCGAACGGGAAGGCCGGCGCGGTGCCGGCGCGCAGCCAGGCGCGGTAGCCGATGTGGATCTCCTCGGCGTAGTGGACCCGGCCCTCGGCCGGGGTCACGTCCAGGACCGGGACGTCCTCCATCCGCACTGGCCAGGTCGTGGGCAGTCGCCCGCCCGGCTCCACCGCGCCGAGCAGGACGTCGGCGAGGGCGGTGCCCATCTCCTGCCCGCCGAACCAGCTCAGCAGCAGGGCCGCGACGTCGTCGCGCCACGGCAGCAGGACCGGTGCGCCGGCGTTGACCACGGCGACGGTGGGGGTGCCGGTGGCGGTGACGGCGCGCACCAGGTCGTCCTGGCGGCCGGGGAGGTCGAGGTCGGTGCGGTCGAAGCCCTCCGACTCGACCTGGGAGTTGGTGCCGACGACGACGATCGCGAGGTCGGCCGCCCCGGCGGCGGCGACCGCCTCGGCGATCAGCCCGTCCGGATCGCGGTCGTCGGGTTCGAGCCCGACGGTGATGCCGAAGGCGCCGTCGAGGCCGCGGGCCCGGGACGTCAGGTCGAACTCGACGCGCACGTCGACCGGCGTGCCGGCGGTGACGGTCACCGGGACCGAGACCGACGGCGGGTAGAGCAGGGCCGCGCCCAGGTCGTGGCCGACCGCCTCCGCGGTGGCCTCGCCGAGCAGCTCGTCGTCGACCAGGATCCGGCCCCGGCCGACCGCGGCGAAGCCGAGCAGGACCTCGCCGGTGGTCTCCGGGGTCCAGGTCAGCGACAGCTCGATGGTGTCGGTGGCCGCCAGCGGGGCGTCGCCACCGAAGTAGACGAGCGCCGTCGCGCGCCGGTCCTCGCGGTACACCTCCAGCCCGTCGGCGCCGAGGAAGCGCACGAGCATGCCGGGCTCGCCGGTGGCCGGGTTGACGATCCGGTCCAGCGGCAGCTCGGCGACGCCCTGCTGGACGACGGCACCGACGGCGTGGGTGACCTCGGCGTCGGGCAGTGCGGCGCGGATCCCGTCCAGCGGGGACACGACCCGCTCGGGCAGCACGGTGGCCGAGCCGCCGCCCTGGGTGCGGGCGTGCCGGGCGTTGTGCCCGATCACCGCCACCCGGCGCAGGCCCCCCGGGTCGAGCGGGAGCACTCCGTCGTTGGCCAGCAGGACCGTGCCCTCGCCCGCCGCCTCGCGGGCGAACGCGACCCCGTCCTCGACGGCCACCGACGCGGTCCGCGCCGGCGCGAACCCGGCCAGCGCGCCGACCCGGGCGGCGAGCCGCAGGATCCGCAGCACCTTGCGGTCGACGGCGGCCTCGGCGATCCGGCCGTCCCGCACCGCGGCGACCAGGGCGTCGCCCCACGGGCCGGCCGGGCCGGGCATGACGAGGTCCTGGGACGCCTCGGCGGCGGCCAGGCTGCGCACCGCGGTCCAGTCGCTGACCACCACGCCGTCGAAGCCCCACTCGCTGTTCAGCGGGGTCTCCAGCAGCTCGTTCTCCGACGCGGTCACCCCGTTGACCGCGTTGTAGGCCGACATCACCAGCCACGCCCCGGCCTCGACGACGGGCTCCTCGAACGCGCGCAGGTACAGCTCGCGCAGCGCGCGGTCGGACACCTCGCTGCTGGCGGTGAAGCGGTCGGTCTCGTAGTCGTTGGCCACGTAGTGCTTGGGGGTGGCGCCGACCCCGTTCTCCTGGACGCCCTCGACGTAGGCGGCGGCCAGGCCGGCGGTCAGCACCGGGTCCTCGCTGAAGCACTCGAAGTGCCGCCCGCCCAGCGGGGAGCGGTGCAGGTTGATCGTCGGCCCGAGCACCACGTCGACGTCCTTGCGGCGCGCCTCGGCCGCGGCCACGTTGCCGTAGCGCCGGGCGACCGCCGGGTCCCAGGACGACGAGAGCGCGGTCGCCGAGGGCAGGTTGAGCGAGGGCGAGCGCTCGTCCCAGACCTCCCCGCGGACGCCGGACGGCCCGTCCGACAGCAGCATCCGGCGCAGCCCGATCCGCTCGATCGGCCAGGTCGTCCAGAAGTCGCGACCGGTCAGCAGCCGCACCTTCTCCTCGAGGGTCAGCCGCCCGAGCAGGCCGGTGAGGGCGGTCGGGTCGGGATCGGTGTGCGCCATGCGGGAGCGTCCTCCGGGTCGGTGTCCGGGTCAGGGTCACCGATGCGGACGCGTCCGGCCAGCGGGGCGGGGGGCACCATGGCCCGGTGCGCACGTCCCGCTTCCCGCGCTGGGTCTACTCCCAGGGCGACGAACCCGATCCGCGGTTCACCATGGCCAACGAGCGGACGTTCCTGGCCTGGGTCCGCACGGCGCTCGCGCTGGTCGCCGGCGGGGTCGCGCTGGAGGCGCTCGCCCTGCCGGCGCACCCCGGCCTGCGCCTCGCCGCCTCGGTCCTGCTGCTGGTGCTCGGCCTGGTCGTGCCGGCGCTGGCCTGGCTGGGCTGGGGAGCGACGGAGCGGGCCCTGCGCCGGGGCGAACCGCTGCCCGCCTCGCGCATCGCCCCGCTGCTCGCCGCGGGTGCCGTCGCGGTCGCGGCGCTGATCCTGCTCGGCATCGTCCTGCTGTGACCGACCGGCAGCTGTTCGACGCCGGGCTGCAGCCCGAGCGGACCGCGCTGGCCTGGCGGCGCACGCTGCTCACGCTGGCCGTGGCCTGGCTGGTCGCGCTGCGGCTGCTGCCGCCCGTGCTCGGGACCTGGACGCTCGGCCTCGAGGTGGCAGGCTTGGCGGTGACCGTGGCGCTGTGGCTGCTCGCGCGCCGGCGGGAGCGCCGGACGCGGGAGGTGCTGCTGGCCGGGCGGGGAGCGCTGCCCGGCGGTGGTCTGCTGGTCGCGGTGGCCGTCGTGGTGACCATCGGTGGTGCTCTGGGCCTGCTCGGCCTGGTGCTGCTGCGGTGGTGAAACGGGTCCGGAGGTGGACCGCCGTGCGGTCCACCCCCGGATCGAACCGGCGTGCGCTACCAGTCGCCGAGCCCGCACTGGGCGGGGGTGCGACCGCTCGCGACGATGTCGACGGCGTCCGCGGCCACCCAGCCGACCGCGCGGGCGGCGCCGAAGTGCACCTTGACCCAGTTCCCGCTGCCGAACTCGCACTCGACGCGGACCGGCGTCCGCTCGCGGGTCTCGGCGATCGGGCGGGCGTCGTCCGCGGTCAGCCCGGCGGTGGCCAGGACGCCGGGCCGGCAGGAGATCTGCAGGTGGCACAGCCAGCCGTCGGGCGGTGAGTCGGCCGGCAGGATCGGTGCACCGGTCACCTCGAAGTGCCCGGCCCGCCACTGGGACTCGGCCACCGCCGGGGCGGGACCCGCCCCGGCGGCGGCCGCCGGCAGCGCGTTCGCCACCGTCAGACCGGCGGCCATGACGCCGACCGTCGCTGCCATCAGTGCCCGTCGCGCTCGTCGCATCGCTACTCCCCGAGGACGCCGGCACCCCGGTCGGGTGCCGTCTGCGGTGCGCCGGGACCCCTCTCCGGCGCGGTGACCGCCGCGGGGGCGGCCACTCACTCGACACGGGGCGGAGCGGCCTGCGGTTCATCTCAGTTGATGGGAGTCGGCAGCGATCAACCTCGATGGAAGATCAGCCGCCGCCCGGCAGGGCCGCCACCGACGTCGTGCCCGGGGGCTCCTGGGCACACGTGGCACCGGCCGCGGGCAGCTCGTCGCGCAGCAGGTAGGCGTCGACAGCGGTGTCGATGCACGGCCCGGAGGCCCGGTAGGAGCCGTGGCCGACCCCTTCGCGGGTGAGCAGGTGCCCGTCGGCGAGGCCGGCGGCGAGCGTCTGCGCCCACGGGTAGGGCGTCTGCGAGTCCTCCCGGCCGCCGACCACCAGGATCGGGCCGGCCCCCTCGGCGGTCAGCGGGTCGGTGAACCGGTCGGGGTTGTCGGCCGGCCACTCCACGCAGCCGTGCCACAGGTTCCCGGAGAGTCCCCCGAACCGCGGCGCGGCCTGCTGGATCGCCGCGGCGTTGGCCTCGTGCCGGGCCGGGTCGGCGGGGAAGGCGCGGTCCAGGCAATTCACCGCGAGGTTGGCCTCGGCCAGCCCGTTGGGGGTGCCGTCGGGCTCGCGGACCAGCACCTGGGACAGGCTGAGCAGCACCGAACCGTCCCCGGCCTCGGCCGCGAGCAGGCCGGCGGTCAGCACCGGCCACAGCCGTCGGTCGAACACCGCGGTGCGCGCGGAGAGCAGCGCCGTGGCACCGTCCAGAGTGCCGCCGGGGCCCGCGTCGGAGGCCGGGACCGCCAGCGGCTCGGCCTCCAACCGGGCGATCAGGGCGTCGAACGCCTGCTCGGGCTCGCCCGCACCGACCGGGCAGGCCGCGACGCCCTCGGCCCGGCAGGTCTCGAACCAGCGGTCGAGCTGCTGCTCCCCGCTGACGGCCTGCTCGAAGGTGGCCCGCAGCGGGTCCTCCCGCCACAGCACCGGATCGACCGCGGCGTCGAGCACCATGCGCTCGACCCGGTCCGGGAACAGCGTCGCGTAGGTCGCGCCGAGCAGGGTGCCGTAGGACAGCCCGAGGTAGGTGATCTTCTCCTCGGCCATCGCGGCCCGGACCAGGTCCATGTCGCGGGCGACGGCGTCGGTCGACATCTCGGCGAGCAGGTCGGGGTCGACGTTCGCGGCGCAGGCCGCGGCCAGCTCCCGGGCCTCCTCCTGCAGCTCGGGCAGCGGCAGCCCGCCGGGGACGGCCGGGTCGAGGTCGAGGGCGAGCCTGGCCTCGCGCTGCTCGTCGGTCAGGCAGCGCACGCCCTCGCTGCCGCCGACGCCGCGCGGGTCCATCCCGATGACGTCGTAGCGGGCGGCGACGTCGGGGGAGACGGGCGCGAAGTCGCCCGCCGTGCCGATCAGGCGCACCATCTCCGAGGCCGGGGCGCCGGGGCCGCCGGGGTTCACGAACAGCGCGCCGAGGCGGTTGGCCGGGTCGGTCGCCCGGTACCGGACCAGGGCCAGCTCGACGGTGCCGGCGTCCGGGTCGTCGTGGTCGACCGGGACGGGGTGCGTGGCGCAGTCCAGGTTCGGACCGCACTCGGACCAGGCGATCGGCGCGACCGGTGGCTCGGCGGCGGGGGCGGCCGGCGTCGCGCAGCCGGTGAGCGCGAGCGCCGCGGTGACCAGCCCGACCAGGACGGGTGTTCTCCGGTGGGAGTGCATGCCCCTGATCGTTGGCCGCGGCGGGCCCGCGGGGCAGTGCCCGGGCGTCACCGGGGCGCATGACGGGAGCGGGGTCGGAGCTGACACCTGTCACGTCCGGGGATGATGGCCCGGTTGCGATCACCCGACGAGGGGAGCGGCCGGTGGGCCCGGACCTGTTCGACCTGACCGGCCGCGTCGCCCTGGTCACCGGGGCCCGGCGGGGCATCGGCCTGGCGATGGCCGAGGCGCTGGCCCTGGCCGGGGCCGACGTCGTGGCGGCCAGCGCCGGGCTGGAGGAGGCCGGCAGCGAGGTGGAGCGCCGGGTGCGCGCCGCCGGCCGGGAGTTCCGCGGCCACCGGGTCGACCTCGCCGACCGGGCGGCGGTCACCGCGTTCGCCGCCGACCTGGCCGACACCCCGCTCGACATCCTGGTCAACAACGCCGGCACGGTGCGCCGCTCGCCGGCCGCCGAGCACTCCGACGAGGACTTCGACCACGTCCTGGCGGTCAACCTGGCCAGCCAGTTCGTGCTGGCCAGGGAGGTCGGCAGGCGGATGCTCGAGCGCGGCTCCGGGAAGATCATCTTCACCGCGTCGCTGCTGAGCTTCCAGGGCGGCATCACCGTGCCCGGCTACGCCGCGGCCAAGTCCGGGATCGCCGGGCTGACCCGCGCGCTGGCCAACGAGTGGGCCGGGCGCGGGGTCAACGTCAACGCGATCGTCCCCGGGTACGTCGCCACCGACAACACCCGCGCCCTGCAGGACGACCCGCGGCGCAGCGCGGCGATCCTGGAGCGCATCCCGGCCGGGCGCTGGGGCCGGCCCGAGGACCTGGCCGGGGTCGCGGTGTTCCTGGCCTCGGCCGCGTCGGACTACGTGCACGGGGCGCTGGTGCCGGTGGACGGCGGCTGGCTGGGCCGCTGACCCCGTCGGGTCTCAGAGTCCGAGGACGGCGCGCGCGGTGAGGAAGTAGATGACCAGGCCGGTCGCGTCGACCAGGGTGGTCACCATCGGCGCGGAGACCACGGCGGGGTCGATGCCGACCCGCTTGGCCAGTAGCGGCATGGTGGCCCCGACGGTGGCGGCCCAGGCGCAGATCGCGACCAGCGAGATCGCGACGACCGCGGCGACGGCCGGGCCGACCAGCAGCGAGGCCACCACCATCCCGACCGCGGCGAGCATCGCGCCCAGCAGCAGCCCGACCCGAACCTCGCGCCACAGCACCGCGGGCAGGTCGGAGGCGCGGACCTCGCCGACGGCGAGCGCGCGCACCGCGGCGGTGGCGGCCTGCGCGCCGGCGTTGCCGCCGGTGCCCACCAGCAGCGGGATGAACAGGGCCAGCGCGGTCACCTCCTCCAGGGTGGCCTCGAACACCTGCAGGACGTTGACCGTCAGCACCGCGGCGATCAGCAGGACCAGCAGCCACACCGCCCGGGAGCGGGCCAGTTGCCCGACGCGGGTGTACATGTAGTGGCCGGGCCAGGGTGAGGCCCCGGACTGCAGGGTCGCGTCCTCGGTGTCGGCGGCCTCGATGACCTCGGCCGCGTCGTCGACGGTGAGGATGCCGACCAGCCGCCCTTCGTCGTCCACCACGAGCAGGTCGATCAGGTTGGTCTCGACCAGGAGCCGGGCGGCGTCCTCGGCGGGGTCGCCCGCGCGGACCCGGGCGATGTCCCGGTCGATCAGGTCGGCGACGGGCGTGTCGGGCGCGGAGAGCACGAGGTCGCGCAACGAGACGGCGCCGACGAGGCACCGGCCGGCGTCGACGACGGGCAGGGTGTAGACGGTCTCGGCGTCGTGGCCCTTGCGCCGCACCACGTCCAGAGCGCCCGCGGCGGTCCCGGCGGCCGGCACGGCGACGGTCTCGGGCGACATCAGCCGCCCGACCGAGCCGTCCGGGTAGCCGAGCAGGGCCGCGGTCATCTGCCGCTGCGGCGCGCTGAGCCCGGCGAGGACCCGCTTCACCACCTTCGCGGGCGCCTCACCGAGCATGCGGGCCCGGTCGTCGGGATCCATCTCCTCGACGAGCTCGGCGAAGGCCTCGTCGCGCAGCCCGGACAGCAGTTCCTGCTGGTCGGGCGGGTCCAGCTCCTCGAACACGGCGAGCGCCCGGCCCTTGGGCAGCAGGCGGAACGGCACCCCCGCCGCGGCCGGCGCCATCCGGGCCAGCTCGTCGGCGATCAGGTGGACCGGCTGCTCGTCCAGCCAGGTCCGTATCGCCGGGATGTCCTGGCGGTCGACGAGGTCGGCGAGTCGCATACCCCCATGATCCCGGCCACCCGGCTCACACCACCTGCCGGTCGCGCCCCTCCCAGTACGGCTTGCGCAGGTCCTTCTTGAGGATCTTGCCGGTGGGGTTGCGCGGCAGCTCGTCGACCACGTCGACCGACCGCGGTGCCTTGAACCCGGCCAGGTTCTCCCGGGCGTAGGTGATCAGCGCGTCCGGGTCGACCTGCTGGCCAGGGGCGGGGACCACAACCGCCTTGGGGACCTCGCCCCAGCGGTCGTCGGGCACCCCGATCACCGCGACGTCGGCGACCGCGGGGTGCTCGGCGAGCACCCGCTCGATCTCGGCCGGGTAGATGTTCTCCCCGCCGGAGATGATCATGTCCTTGATCCGGTCGGTGACGTAGACGTAGCCGTCGGCGTCCAGGTGCCCGCCGTCGCCGGAGCGCAGCCAGCCGTCCTCGGTGACGGCCGCGGCGGTGGCGTCGGGCTTGCCCCAGTAGCCGCCCATGAGCTGCTCGGTGCGCACCCAGATCTCGCCGGGCTCACCGGTGGGCACCGGCTCGCCGGTGGCCGGGTCGCGGACCTCGATCTCGACACCGTGGATCGGGGTGCCCGCCGAGACCAGCCGGTGCGCCACGGCCGGGTCGTCGTGGTCCTCCGGGCCGAGCGAGCTGACCACACCGGTCGCCTCGGTCATGCCGTAGACCTGGTGCATCACCCCCGGGAACAGCTTCAGGCAGGCCCGCATCACCGGCAGCGGCATCGGCGATGCGCCGTAGGACAGCGACTTCAGGGCCGAGTAGTCGCGGTCGGCGGCCCCGGGCACCTGGGTCATGGCCGCCATCAGCGCGGGCACCAGGAACGTGTGGGTGATCCGGTCGCGCTCCAGCATCTCCAGCACCGCGGCCGGGTCGGGCAGCCGCAGCATCAGGATGTGCGCGCCGGTGGCCACCGCGAGCAGTGCGTAGCTGGTGCCGCCGACATGGAACAGCGGCATCGCGACCTGCACGCGGGCCTCGGTGTCCAGCTCGAAGTCGATCATCACGTTGCGGGCGTGCGCGAGCATCCCGCGGTGGGTCAGCATCGCGCCCTTGGGGAAACCGGTGGTCCCGGACGTGTAGAGCTGCACGAAGCAGTCCTCGGGCTGCGCCGGGTGCACCTCGGTGTCGGGCTCGTGGGCGGCGAGCCAGGCCTCGTACTCGTCGGCCTCCCCGCCCACGTGGACGACCTTCTCGACGGTGGGGATCTTGTCGCGCAGCTGCGCGACGGCCCCGGCGAACTCCGGGCCGACGAACAGGATCCTGGCCTGCGCGTCGTTGATCACGTAGACGATCTCCGGCGGGGCCAGCCGGAAGTTGACCACCGCGTTCGTGGTGCCGACCTGCGCACCGGCCAGGGTCAGCTCCAGGCAGGACGGGTGGTTGAGGTCGAGCACGGCGATCCGGTCGCCTGGCCGCAGTCCCTCCGCGCGCAGCGCGGCCGCGACCCGCCGCACCCGCTGCGCGACCTCGGCCCAGGTCCGGGTGGTGCCCTCGAAGGTCACCGCCGGGGAGTCCGGGCGCTCGGACTCCCAGCGGGCCAGGATCGTGGTGTAGTCGGTGAGCGCAGCGGTCATCGGTGGCTCCTTCGTGGGGGCGGCGGGGGCGGACCCGGGTGGCCCGAAGGCAGCTTGGTGGGCGGCGGGGCGGCTGTCCAGTGTCCGGTCTGTCCGGTCCGGGCGCGGACCGACGGCCGTCCGGCCCTCACATGTTCGACGAGTCCGCCGGCAGCTCGGTGGGCAGCTCGGGGGCCCCGGCGCCGGCCTTACCGGCCGGGCAGGACATGCCCACGGTGTAGGCCGTCATGGAGAGCGAGCCGTAAGCGCAGCCGTCGACGAGCACCTCGGGCCGGTCGTCTGCCCGGCCGGCGAGCCCGGCCAGGTACAGCAGCGGCAGGAAGTGGTCGGGGGTGGGCACGGCGCGGGCGAAGTCGGCGTGGGCGTCCAGCCGGGCCGCGCCGGTGGGGTCGTCGAGCAGGACGTCCCGGGCGGCGTCGTCGAAGCGCCGGGCCCAGTCGAAGCCCTCGTCGACCATCCGCATGTCCATCCCGGGCAGGTTGTGCACGATGTTGCCGCTGGCCACGACGACCACCCCGCGCTCGCGCAGCGGGGCGAGCCGGGCGCCCAGCTCCAGGTGGTGGTCGATCGGCTTGAACGCGTTGATGCTCAGCTGGACGACCGGGACGTCGGCGGCCGGGAAGGCGTGCGTGAGCACCGACCAGGTGCCGTGGTCGATCCCCCAGGAGTCGACGTCGGCGCCCACCCAGGTCGGCCGGACCACGTCGCTGATCTCCTCGGCCAGCTCCGGCAGGCCGGGTGCGGGGTACTGCACGTCGAACAGCGGCTGCGGGAAGCCGTAGAAGTCGTGGATCGTGCGCGGGCGGGACATCGCGGTGACCGCGGTGGCGCCGATGTACCAGTGCGCGGAGACGACCAGGACCGCCCGCGGGCGCGGGACGGCGCGGCCGAAGGCGCGCCAGGCCGCGGTGTAGCGGTTGAGCTCGAGGGCGTTCATCGGGCTGCCGTGCCCGATGAACGCGGCCGGCATCACCGGGTCGGGGCTGGGTCCACTCACGTCGCCGCTCCTCCGCTCCGGGCCGTGCCCCCGCAGCGTAGGACCTGTTCACCCGGACGCCGCGTCGGCGTCGGCGATCGGCCTTGTCGATGACCTAGAACGGCGGAGTGTCCGTTGCTGCGGTCGACCGCGTCGCCGTCCGGGCGGCTGCCGTCGCCGACCTCTTCCGCACCGTCGAACGGCTGCTGATCGCCCAGCCGGTGGTGTCGCGGGCCGAGCACGCCGACGCCTGGGACGCCGGGTCCGACCGGCTGCTGGCCCAGGTCGCCGTGCACCTGGGGCAGGCCCGCGCCGGCTGCCCCTGACCGGGTCCGCCCCGCAGCCGTTGCGGACAGCCCGGCGGCGCACCGCCCGACCGGACCTGGTGGCGGGGTGTTGGCCCGGCGTTCGCCCCGGCGTCGGGTCCGGGCCGCCCGGGTGCAGGACGGTGCGCGGGTGCGCATCGCGATCGTCACCGAGAGCTTCCTGCCCGTGGTCAACGGGGTCACGAACTCCGTGCTGCGGGTGGTCGAGCACCTCACCGCGGGCGGCCACGCCGTCCTGGTGATCGCCCCGGGCACCGACGGGCCGACCAGCCACGCCGGTGCCCCGGTGGTCCGGGTGCCCGCGGTGGACCTGCCGGTGGTGTCCTCGATGCCGGTCGGGGTGCCCAGCCGCCGGGTGCTCACCGCGTTGCGCGGCTTCGCGCCGGACGTGGTGCACCTGGCCGCGCCGTTCGTCGTCGGCTACCGGGGCCTGGTGGCCGCCCGCCGCCTCGGCGTCCCCACGGTCGCGGTCTTCCAGACCGACGTGGCCGGCTTCGCCGCGTCCTACGGGCTCGGGCTGACCGCGCGCGCGGCCTGGCGGTGGACCTGCCGGCTGCACGGCCAGGCCGACCGCACGCTGAGCCCGTCGAGCTGGTCGACCGCGGCGCTGCGGGCCCGCGGGGTGCCGCGGGTGCACCAGTGGGCCCGGGGCGTCGACACCGACCGGTTCACCCCCGCCCGGCGCGACCGCGACCTGCGCGCCCGGCTCGCCCCCGGCGGGGAGCTGCTGGTCGGCTACGTCGGGCGGCTGGCCCCGGAGAAGGAGGTCGAGCGCCTCGCCGCGGTGCACGACCTGCCCGGCACCCGGCTGGTCGTGGTGGGCGGCGGGCCGAGCGAGGAGCGGCTGCGCGCGGCCCTGCCCGGCGCGGCGTTCCTCGGCTTCCGCGGCGGCGACGACCTCGCCCGGCTCTACGCCTCGCTCGACGTCTTCGTGCACACCGGCCGGTCGGAGACGTTCTGCCAGGCCGTGCAGGAGGCGCTGGCGTCGGGGCTGCCGGTCGTCGCGCCGGACGCCGGCGGCCCGCGCGACCTGGTGCAGCCCGGGCGCACCGGCTACCTGGTCCCCCCGCCCGGTGCGGTGCCCGCCGCCGAGGCGGACGCGCAGCTGCGCGCCGCGGTCCGGGCGCTGACCGACCCGGAGCTGCGCGCCCGGTTCGGCGCGGCCGCCCGCCGGTCGGTGGAGCACCGCACCTGGTCCCGGGTTTGCGACGAGTTGCTCGGGCACTACGCCGAGGTGATCGCGGTCAGCGCTGCGGCGTGAGATCTCGTCGGTCGCGGGCCCGCTGGGAACGCTCCCCGTGGTCCGCTGCCGACCCGGGCGACCGGTGCGAGGGCGCGCCGACCGGCGGGAGCGCCCGGGGTCGGTAGCCTGGCCAGGATGCGGATCGCCTCGTTGCTGCCGGCGGCCACCGAGATCGTCACCGCGCTGGGGCTGGCCGACCGGCTGGTCGCGGTGACCTTCGAGTGCGCGGAGGCGGCGCGGGCGCGCTGCCCGGTGGTCGTCGACACGGCGATCCCGCCCGGCCTGGACCCGGCCGCGATCGACGCCTGGGTGCGCGACCGGGCCGCCCGCGACCTGCCGATGTACGAGCTGGACCGGGCCGCCCTGGCGGCCGCGGCGCCGGACCTGGTGCTGACCCAGGACCTGTGCCGGGTGTGCGCGCTCCCGGCCGGCCCGGTCGCCGAGGCCTGCCGGGTGATCGGCATCGACGCCGAGGTGCTCTCGCTCGACCCGCACTCCCTCGACGACGTCCTCGCCGCCACCGCCGCGGTCGGCCGCGCGGCCCGGGCCGACGCCGCCGCGGACGCCCTGCTCGGTCGCCTGCGGGCCCGGCTGGACGGCGTCGGGCGGGCGGGGCCGGCCGGCCACCGCC
>JASLAP010000241.1 GCA_030147065.1 Pseudonocardia sp.
GCCGTCCTTGGCGATGCCACCGGTCTCGTAATCCTTGCCCACCATGAACCCGGCGATGTTCTGCAGGAACACCAGCGGGATACCGCGCTGGTTGCACAGCTCGATGAAGTGGGCGCCCTTGAGGGCGGACTCGCTGAACAGGATCCCGTTGTTGGCGACGATGCCCACCTCGTGGCCCCAGATGCGGGCGAAGCCGCAGACCAGCGTGTCGCCGTAGAGGGCCTTGAACTCCTGCAGCCGCGAGCCGTCGACGACCCGGCGGATCACCTCGCGCACGTCGTAGGGGGTGCGGGAGTCGGTCGGGACGACGTCGTGGATCGACGCCGGGTCCTCGAGCGGGGCCTCGGTGGGCGCGACCTCCCACGGCCGCGGGGCGCGCGGGCCCAGCGTGGCGACGATGCCGCGGACGATCCGCAGGGCGTGCGCGTCGTCGGTGGCCAGGTGGTCGGTGACCCCGGAGACCCGCGAGTGCAGCTCGCCGCCGCCCAGCTCCTCGGCCGTGACGACCTCGCCGGTGGCCGCCTTCACCAGCGGCGGGCCGCCGAGGAAGATCGTCCCCTGGTTCCGGACGATCACCGCCTCGTCGCTCATCGCCGGCACGTACGCGCCGCCCGCGGTGCACGAGCCCATGACCGCGGCGATCTGCGGGATGCCCAGCCCGGACATCGTGGCCTGGTTGTAGAAGATCCGGCCGAAGTGCTCGCGGTCGGGGAAGACGCTGTCCTGCTCGGGGAGGTAGGCGCCGCCGGAGTCGACCAGGTAGAGGCAGGGCAGCCGGTTGTGCAGGGCCACCTCCTGCGCGCGCAGGTGCTTCTTGACCGTCATCGGGTAGTAGGTGCCGCCCTTGACGGTGGCGTCGTTGGCGACGATCACGCACTCCCGCCCGGCCACCCGGCCGACCCCGGTGATCATCCCGGCACCGGGAGCGTCGCCGCCGTAAAGGCCGTGCGCGGCCAGCGGGGACAGCTCCAGGAACGGCGACGACGGGTCGACCAGCTGGTCGACGCGGTCGCGCGGGAGCAGCTTGCCCCGCTCGACGTGCCGGGCGCGGGCCCGCTCCGGACCGCCCAGCCGGGCGGCGGCGAGCTGCTCGCGCAGGTCCGCGACCAGTTCCCGGTGGGCGGCGGCAGCAGCGGGGGCGGCAGTGGTGGTGGACACGGCCCGAACTCCCCTCGGTTAGCGACTGTTAACCAGGTTAGCGGGCGTTAACCGCGGGCACCACCGTCCGTCGGCGGGCGGCGGCGCGGGCGCCTGCTGTGCGCCCGATACTCCTCGGCGAGCGCGTCCTCCGCGCGGTGGACGCCGTCGCCCGGCGCGCCGTGCCCCGGTGCCACCATCGGACGAGAGTCCCGCTCGCCCCGCCACGTCGGACGAAAGCACCGCTCGCTCCCCCAGACCGAGCGAAAGCGACCCTCGCCCCATCGCGGAGCGACCCGACCCGCTCCGCTCCCCAGCTCCACCGCCGAACGAGAGCACCACTCGTCCCGCGGAGCGGGACGAAAGCACCGTTCGCTCCCCAGGACGAGCGAGAGCGACCTTCGCCCCATCACGGCGCGGCCCGACGCGGTCCGCCTCCCCAGCTCCACCGCGGGACGAGAGCGCCGCTGGTCCCGCGGAGCCGGACGACAGCACCGCCCGCCCCCCAGACCGAGCGAAAGCGACCTTGCCCCATCACGGACCGGCCCGACCCGCTCCGCCTCCCCAACTCCGCGCCGGAGAAGCGCGGCGCCGAGCGAATCGGGCCACCGTCCGACGGGCCGGCGCCGGCTGCCCACAGGGGAGCGTTCGGGGCGATCGGTCCGGGCGGCGTACCGACGGCCCGGAGGTCAGCGGGCGGGGCCGCGGGCCTGGGTGCCGTGGGGGTCGGTGGAGGCGCCGCGGCTCTCGGTGCCCTCGCGCCGCGGGTCGGCCGACTGGGCCCGGGGGGCGGGCGCGGGGCCGTGCTGTTCCCCGGGCGGGAGCGGGGTGGGGGTGGTCGGCGGGTAGTGGCGCGAGCCGGTGTCACCGGCGCGCACCGCGGGGATGCCGCGGGGCGCGGTGATCGGGTCCTCGCGGGCGTCCTGGTCGCGCATCGGCCGGGGGGCCTGCGGGCTGCGGGGCACGGCGGTGATGACCGTGGTCGCGTCGGCGCTGTCCGGGCCGGCGGGGGTGCCGCGGTTCGCGCCCACCACCGGCAGTCGCCCCGACGACGGCACCTCGACGGTGACGTGCTCGTCCTCCGGCTCGGCCAGCTCCGGCTGGCGCGGCGGGGCGGGCGGCTCGGGGCGCCGCGCGGCGGGCTGGGGCTCGTCAGGACGGGGCGACAGGCCGTCGACCAGCCGGGCGAGCCGCTCGGTCTCCCCGCGCAGCGCGGCCACCGTGAACTGGTCGACCGGCCCGCGCTGGACCAGGTCCAGCCCGTTGGTGATGGCGGCCAGCGGCCCGCGCAGCTCGTGCCCGAGGTCGGCCAGCCGGCGCTGCGCGTCCCGCGACTCCTCCAGCCGCCCCAGCACGGCGTCCACGGTCTCGGCCAGCCGGGCCACCTCGTCCTGGGCGACCGGCTCGGGCAGGGGCCGGGCCGGGTCCCCCACCGCCGCGGCGACCTGCGTCCGGATCGTCTCGACCGGCCGCAGCGCCCGCCCGACGACCAGGAAGGTCGTCACGCCGACCACCGCGATCAGCGCCGGGACGGACACCAGCAGCGCGTAGGAGAGGGCGTCCACGGCCACCGGGGCGGCCTCGGCCTGCTCCGCCCCCCGCAGCGCGCCGTCGACCAGCTGGAGCAGCACGACCCCGGCGGCGACCAGCGCCACCGCCACGACCAGCGCCACCAGCAGTGCGACGGCGACCCGAACACCGATCCGTGCCCCGAGCCCCCGGGGTGCCCCCACCATGGCGGCAGAGTAACGACACCCGGGGCCCGCCCGACGACCGCGATCCTGGTCCGGCCGGGGCCGGTCGTCGCCGCGCTACGCTGCGCCGATGGCGGCCGCCGGCGGCACCGGCCCGAGCCGGCGCGAGCAGATCCTCACCGTGGCCGCCCAGCTGTTCGCCCGGCGCGGCTTCCACGGGGTGAGCATCGCCGACCTCGGGGCCGCGGTGGGGATCAGCGGCCCGGCCCTCTACCGGCACTTCCCGGGCAAGGAGGCGCTGCTCACCGAGCTGCTGGTCGGGATTAGCGAGCACCTGCTGGCCGGCGGGCGGGCGATCGCCGCGGCACACGACCAGCCGGGCGAGGTGCTGGCCGCGCTGGTCCGGTTCCAGGCCGACTTCGCGCTGCGGGAGCCGGAGCTGATCGTCGTGCAGGACCGCGACCTGGCCAACCTGCCCGCCGACGAGCGCCGACGGGTGCGCCACCTGCAGCGCACCTACGTCGAGATCTGGGTGGACACGCTGCGCCGGCTGCACCCCGCGTTGACCGCCGACGACGCCCGCACCGCGGCGCACGGCGCGTTCGGCCTGCTCAACTCCACCCCGCACCGCCGCTCCCGGGAGCCGGAGGTCGCCGCGCTGCTCGGCGGCATGGCCCTCACCGCCCTCACCAACCTCCCGCCCCCCACCCGTTCCTGACCCACCGCGCCACCTCTGTGGCCACCGTGCGCACGTCACGACGTCGGCGCGGCGGCCAACACGTGTGCGCGGCTGTCCGGACGACCTCCGGCCCACCCGGCCGCGGTCGACCGCAGTGGCGTCGTCCCCGGCACCACGGGTGCGCGCCGCTCACCCAACTCAGCTGCACGAGAGCGACTCTCACCCAACCCGGCGGAGCGAGAGCGACTCCCGCCCCACCCGGCCGGGTCGAGCCCCTGCCGGCCCCCGCGCGAGAGCGACTTTCGCCCCGCCCGACCGAACGAGAGCGACCCTCGCCCCACCCAGCCGACCGAGAGCGACCCTCGCCCCACCCAGCCGAACGAGAGTGACTCTCGCCCAACCTGCTGGGGTCGCTGGGACGGGCGAGCGGGCGGCGGTAGGGGCGGGCACCAGGACTACCCGACGTGAACGGTCCAGGGGACGATCGCCCACCCAGTCGTTCCCACCGGCGCGAGCGGCCCACCCGTACAGACGGAGGCGCGCCAGTGACCGGATCCGCCGGCCCGACGCCCGTCGAGGAGCCCGCCGGCCGCGGGGACGCCGACGGCTCCCCCGAGCTGCTCGCCCCGGACTCGCCGGCCGCGCACGCCGGGGTGGTCCGCCGGGCTGCGCAACACCGGCTGACCGTCCGTCACAGCACCACCGGGAGACCGGTCGGCACGAGGGGCGCCGACCGGTCTCCGACGGGCCCGCAACACGTTCTTAGCTTGAACTGTTGAACAAAAGTCTGGCTCCATCATCCCCAGGTCGTTTACAGTGCCTCACATCACAGGCCCGGCAGGCCCGTCAGGAGGACAGCGACATGAGGTGCCAGCAATGAGCGAGCTTGCGAGCGAATCATCGACACAGCGCCTTCGCGCAGCGCCGGCCGAGCCCTGCGAGGCCGAGCGATGAGCGAGCCCAAGGTGACCGCCGCAGTCGGCTCCGCCGCGTCCCGCAGCGCCGTGCTCGGCGCGATGTTCCTGATGGCCACCAGCGCCATCGGGCCCGGCTTCATCACCCAGACCACCACGTTCACCGCCCGGCTCGGGGCCGCGTTCGCGTTCGCGATCCTGGTCTCGATCCTGGTCGACATCGCCGTCCAGCTGAACGTGTGGCGGGTCATCGGGGTGTCCGGGCAGCGGGCCCACGAGCTGGGCAACAAGGTGCTGCCCGGGGTCGGCTGGGCGCTGGCGGGCCTGGTGGTGCTCGGCGGGCTGGTGTTCAACATCGGCAACGTGGCCGGGACCGGGCTGGGGCTCAACGCCATGCTCGGGCTGGACGCCAAGATCGGCGGCGCGATCTCGGCGCTGATCGCCATCGCCATCTTCCTGATCAAGCGGGCCGGCGCCGCGCTGGACCGGATCGTGGTGGTGCTCGGCATGCTGATGATCGGGTTGACCGCGTACGTGGCGATCGTGTCCGGTCCGCCCGTCGGCGACGCGCTGCGCAACACGGTGCTGCCCGAGCAGGTCGACTTCCTGGCCATCACCACGCTGATCGGCGGCACCGTCGGCGGCTACATCACCTACGCCGGCGCGCACCGGCTGCTCGACTCCGGGATGACCGGGCCCGAGCACGTCCGGTCGATCTCGCGCAGCTCGGTGGTCGGCATCCTGGTCACCGGCGTGATGCGGGTGCTGCTGTTCCTGGCCGTGCTCGGGGTGGTCGCCGGTGGCGTCGCGCTGGCCGAGGGCAACCCGGCGGCCAGCGCGTTCGAGGCCGCGGCCGGCCAGGTCGGGCTGCGGCTGTTCGGGGTCATCCTGTGGGCCGCCGCGATCACCTCGGTGATCGGGGCCGCGTACACCTCGGTCTCGTTCATGACCCGGTCCACCACCTCCGACCGCACCCGCAACCTGGTCACGGTGGCCTTCATCGCCGTGTCGACGGCGATCTACCTGCTGGTCGGCACCACCCCGGTGGCGCTGCTGATCTTCGCCGGGGCGTTCAACGGGCTGATCCTGCCGATCGGGTTCACCGTCGTGCTGTGGGTGGCCTGGCGGCGGCGCGACCTGCTGGGCGGCTACAAGTACCCGGCCTGGCTGCTGGTCATCGGCGTGCTGGCCTGGCTGCTGACCCTGTACCTGGGCTGGTCCTCGCTGAGCGGGCTGGCCGGCCTCTTCTAGACCAGGCTGGACGGATGGACCTCAACTCCGATCTCGGCGAGTCGTTCGGCCGGTGGGTGCTCGGCGACGACGAGTCGATGCTCGAGCTCGTGACGTCGGCCAACGTGGCCTGCGGCTTCCACGCCGGGGACCCGACGACGTTGCGGCGGACCTGCGCCTCGGCCGCCCTCCGGGGGGTGGCGGTCGGGGCGCAGGTCGGGTACCGGGACCTGGCCGGGTTCGGCCGCCGGTTCATCGACGTGGACCCGGCCGAGCTGGCCGACGACGTCGTCTACCAGATCGGGGCGCTGGACGGGATGTGCCGGGTGGCCGGGACCCGGGTCCGCTACGTCAAGCCGCACGGCGCGCTCTACAACACCGCGGTGCACCACGAGGAGCAGGCCGGGGCGGTGGTCGCCGCCGTCCGCGACTACGACCCCTCGCTGCCGGTGCTCGGGCTGCCCGGCTCCGCCCTGCTGCGCGCGGCCGAGCGGGCCGGGCTGCCCACCGTGACCGAGTTCTTCGTCGACCGCGGCTACACCCCCGACGGGACCCTGGTGCCGCGGCGCGAGCCCGGTGCGCTCCTCGACGACCCCGAGGAGGTCGCCGAGCGGGTGCTCCGGATGGTCAGCGCCGGCACGGTGGCCGCGGTGGACGGCACGGTGGTGCCGGTGCGGGCGGAGTCGGCGTGCGTGCACGGCGACTCGCCGGGTGCGGTCGCGATGGCCCGCACGGTCCGCCGCCGGCTGGAGGCGGCCGGGATCGTCCTGCGCCCGTTCGTCGGGGAGGCCGGGTGAACGTGCTGCCCTGCGGCGACACCGGGCTGCTCGTCGAGGTCGACGACCTGGCCGAGGTGCTCGCCCTGGCCGACGCGCTGCGCGCGGACACCCCGCCCGGCGTGCTGGACATCGTGCCGGCGGCGCGGACCGTCCTGCTCACCGCCGACGCCGGCACCGACCTGGCCGCGGTGCGGCGCGCGGTGCTGGAGCTGCGGGTGGAGCCGGGCTCGGCGGCGCCGGACGGGGAGACCGTCGAGGTCCCGGTGGTCTACGACGGCCCCGACCTGGCCGAGGTCGGCGAGCTGACCGGGCTGGGCGCGGACGGCGTCGTCGAGGCGCACACCGGGACGCCGTGGCGGATCGCCTTCGGCGGGTTCGCCCCCGGCTTCGCCTACCTGGTCGACGGCGACCCGCGGCTGGAGGTGGCCCGGCGGGCCGAGCCGCGCACCACCGTCCCGGCCGGGGCGGTCGGGCTGGCCGGGGAGTTCAGCGGGGTCTACCCGCGGCCGTCCCCCGGCGGCTGGCAGCTGATCGGGCACACCGACACGACGCTGTGGGACATGGAGTCCGGGGCGCTGCTCAAGCCCGGGGGCCGGGTGCGGTTCGTGGTGGCCCGGTGACCGGCCGGTCGTTCGAGGTGCTGGCCGTCGGCCCGCTGGCGCTGGTCGAGGACCTGGGCAGGCCCGGGCTGGCAGCCACCGGCGTCGGACGGTCCGGGGCGGCCGACCGGGCGGCGCTGCGGCTGGGCAACCGGCTGGTGGCCAACCCGGAGGGCGCCGCCGCGGTCGAGGTGACCTTCGGCGGGCTGGCCGTGCGGGCGGGCGCCCTGCTCACCGTCGCGCTCACCGGCGCGGGCGCCCCGGCCGACGTGGACGGGACCCCGGTCGGCCACCACGCGCTGATCACCCTGCGGCCCGGCCAGGTGCTGCGGCTCGGGGTGCCGCCCACCGGGCTGCGCACCTACCTGGCCGTGCGCGGCGGGGTCGCGGTCGACGAGGTGCTCGGCTCGCGCAGCACCGACGTGCTCGCCGAGCTGGGACCGCCGCGGATCGAGGTCGGGCAGGTGCTGCCGGTCGGCCCGGAGCCGGCGCAGCTGCCGCTGCTGGACGTGGCCCCGGTGGCCGAGCCGCCGGGCGGGACGGTCGTCCTGCGGGCGGTGCCCGGCCCGCGCGCCGACCGGGTCGCCGACCTGGCGGTGCTGGCCACGACCCGCTGGACCGCGTCCAGCCGCAGC
>JASLAP010000277.1 GCA_030147065.1 Pseudonocardia sp.
CGTGCTCGACGAGTTCACCTACCCGCTGAAGTGGGGCTGGGTCGACGTCGCGGAGGTCGTCGACGTGCTGGCCCGCCGCGAGGGCCGCCAGCACGTGATCGTCACCGGCCGCGACGCCGCCCCGGAGCTCGTCGCCGCCGCGGACCTCGTCATGGAGACCACGAAGATCAAGCACCCGATGGACGCCGGGCAGAAGGGCCAGCGCGGCATCGAGTGGTAGCCGGATCGGCCGTCGGCGAACACGGCTCCGCGGACCCCGGCGGCGCCCTAGCCTCGGCCCCGTGGATCCGCAGCGCGTCGTCCTGCCCCCCGGCCAGGTGTGGATCTGGCGCGGCCCCGAGGGCGTCACCCTGGTCGACACCGGGCCGCCCGGCTCGGCCGACGCCGTGCTCGCCGCCGTGGGGGACGCGAGGGTCGTGCGGATCGTGCTGACCCACTTCCACGGCGACCACACCGGCTCCGCGGCCGAGCTGCGCGCCCGCACGGGGGCGGAGGTGGTGGCGCACGCGGCGGACGCGCCGGTCGTGCGCGGCGGCGACCCGGGCCCGCTCCCGGACTTCCTGCCCGTCGAGCGGGCGCTGTTCGAGCAGGTCGGCGCCATGGTCACCGGGCCGCCGTGCCCGGTGGACCGCGAGGTCGCCGACGGCGACGTGCTCCCCGGCGGCCTGCACGTGCTCCACGTCCCGGGCCACACGCCCGGCAGCATCGCCCTGCACCTGCCCGGACCGCGGGTGCTGTTCACCGGCGACACGGTCGCCGAGCACGGGGGCGCGGGGCTGCTGGGGCCGTTCAACCTGGACCGCGACCGGGCGCTCGCATCGTTCCGGCGGCTGACCGCGCTCGACGTCGACCTGGCCTGTGTGGGCCACGGCGACCCGCTGGACCGGATCGCGCTGCGGGGGGCGGAGCCGGGGCCGTTCGCGGGATAGTGTCGGCAGTCGTGGACCACACCCGACTGGGCAACACCGGCCTGCAGGTCTCGCGCATCTGCCTGGGGATGATGAGCTTCGGCTCGCCGTCGTGGCGCGAGTGGGTGCTCGACCTCGACGCGTCGCGCCCGCTGGTGCGCCGCGCCGTCGAGGCCGGGATCACCTTCTTCGACACCGCCGACATGTACTCCCTCGGGGCCAGCGAGGAGGTCACCGGGACGCTGATGGGTGAGCTGTTCGCCGACCGCGACGACTATGTGCTGGCGACCAAGGTGTTCATGCCCGTCGGCGACGGCCCGAACGACCGCGGCCTCAACCGCAAGCACATCCTGGCCAGCATCGACCGGTCGCTGCGCCGGCTGGGCACCGACCACGTGGACCTCTACCAGATCCACCGCTGGGACCCGACCACCCCGATCGAGGAGACCATGGAGGCGTTGCACGACGTCGTGCGCGCCGGCAAGGCCCGCTACATCGGCGCCTCCAGCATGTACGCCTGGCAGTTCGCCAAGGCCCAGCACACCGCCGACCTGGGCGGCTGGACCCGGTTCGTGGCCATGCAGGACCACTACAACCTGATCTACCGCGAGGAGGAGCGGGAGATGCACCCGCTCTGCCTGGACCAGGGCGTCGGGGTGATCCCGTGGAGCCCGCTGGCCCGCGGGCGGCTGGCCAAGCTGCCCGAGGAGCGCACCACCACCCGCTCGTCGAGCGACCCGATCGGCGACCGGATGTACACCGAGGCCGACGACGCCGTCGTGCACGCCGTGGCCGACGTGGCCAAGGCGCGCGGGCTGCCGCTGGCCCAGGTCGCGGTGGCCTGGATGCTGCACCAGGAGGCGGTCACCGCGCCGATCATCGGGGCGACCAGGCCCGGGCACGTCGAGGACGCCGTCGCGGCCGTGGACGTCGAGCTGTCCGACGACGAGATCGCCGCGCTGGAGGCCGCCTACGTGCCGCACCCGGTCCTCGGGCACGGGTGATCGCGCGCTCCCTGGTCGTCGCCGCGCCGTCGTCCGGCAGCGGGAAGACGACCGTCGCCACCGGGCTGATGGCGGCGCTGCGCCGCCGCGGCACGACCGTGGCGCCGTTCAAGGTCGGCCCGGACTACATCGATCCCGGCTACCACACCCTGGCCGCCGGGCGGCCCGGCCGGAACCTCGACCCGGTGCTGGTCGGCGCCGACCGGATCGGCCCGCTGGCCCGCCACGGCGCGGCCGGCGCCGAGCTGGCCGTGGTCGAGGGCGTGATGGGGCTGTTCGACGGCCGGTTGGCCGACGGCGCCGGGTCCACCGCCCAGGTCGCCGGGCTGCTGCGGGCCCCGGTGCTGCTGGTGGTGGACTGCCGCGGGCAGTCCCGCAGCCTGGCCGCGCTGCTGCACGGGTTCCGCTCGTTCGACCCGGACGTGCGGATCGCCGGGGTGGTGCTGAACAAGGTCGGCAGCGACCGGCACGAGGCCGTGCTGCGCGCCGCCGCCGACGAGGTCGGGCTGCCGGTGCTGGGTGCGCTGCCCCGCCGCGACGCGCTGGCCGTCCCGTCCCGGCACCTGGGCCTGGTCACCGCGGCCGAACACGGCGCCGCGGCCACCGCCGCCGTGGACGCGATGGCTGAGCTGGTCACCGCGCACGTCGACCTGGACGCCGTCGCTGCGCTGGCCGAACCGCTGCCCCCCGGCGCGTCCTGGGACCCCGGTCGTGAGTGCGAACCGGTGCCCGAACACCGTCATCCCCTCACGACCGCGGTGTTCGGGGGGCCGGCGTTCACCTTCGGGTACGCCGAGCACGTCGAACTGCTGGCGGCGGCGGGGGCGGAGGTCGTGGTCGTCGATCCGCTGCGCGACGAGGGGCTGCCCACGGGCACCGCGGCGCTGGTGTTGCCGGGCGGGTTCCCCGAGGAGCACGTGGCGGCGCTGGGAGCCAACACGGCGTTGCTGGGCGCGGTCCGGGCGGCCGTGACCGGCGGGGTGCCGGTGCACGCCGAGTGCGGGGGGCTGCTGTACCTGTGCCGCGAGCTGGACGGAGTGCCGCTGTGCGGGGTGCTGCCGGCCGACGCGGCGATGACCGGGCGGCTGCGCCTGGGCTACCGGGACGCCGTGGCGCTGACCGGGTCGCCGCTGTTCGCCGCCGGGGCGCGGGCCGCCGGGCACGAGTTCCACCGGTGCGCGGTCACCCCGCGGGCCGGCGCCACCCCGGCCTGGGGGTGGCGCGGCGCGGAGCCGGAGGGCTTCGTGCACGGCCCGGTGCACGCGTCGTTCCTGCACACCCACCCGGCCGGCGACCCGGCCGCCATCACCCGCTTCCTGGCCGCCGCCGCCCGGACCGGGGTCGCTTCCGGCTGAGCGGTATCGCGGCGCCGGTCCCGGCCCTCGTCACGATGTCGACAGGTCCGGGTACTCCCGCTCCGCGGATCCCCGGGCTACCGTCGAGTAGCAAACCCTCGACGCGGAGGTGGCCATGACGCGGATCGGGCTGGTTCTCGGGGCCGGGGGCATCCTCGGCTCGGCCTGGACGGCGGGCGCGCTGGTCTCCCTGGCGCAGCGGCTGGACCGGCCGCTCGGCGAGGTCGACCTGGTGCTGGGCACCAGCGCGGGCAGCGTGCACGGGGCCGCGCTGCGCTGCGGGATGACCGTCGAGGAGTTGGTCGCCCACCAGCGCGGGGTGCCACCGGCCGAGATCGCCGCCGACCTGGACGGCGGCGAGCTGCCGGACATGCGCACCCTCGAGCGCGAGTCCGGCGACGGGCTGCCCCCGGTGCCGCTGCCGTGGATCGGGTCGCCGCGGCTGCTGGCCAGCGCGGCGGTCCGGCCGGGCCGGCTCAACCCGGTGGTGGTGGCCTCCGGGCTGCTGCCGGCCGGGCGGGCCCGGATGGGCTCGCTGGTGCGGATGGTGGTCGCCCTGCAGACCCGGCTCGGCGTCACCACCGACGGCTGGGTGCCCGGCGCGCCGCTGTGGGTGGTGGCGGTGGACTACGACTCCGGGCGCCGGGTGGTGTTCGGCCGCGACGGCGCCCCGCCGTCCACCGTCGGCGACGCGGTGCTGGCGTCCTGCTCGATCCCCGGCTGGTTCGCCCCGCGGGTGATCGACGGCCGCCGCTACGTCGACGGGGGAGTGGCCTCAGCGACCTCCGTCGGCCTGCTCGCCCGCCCCGGCGCCCCGGAGCTGGACGAGGTCTACGTGCTGGCGCCGCTGGCCAGCCACGCCTACGACCGCCCGCGCGACCCGGTCGCCTGCGTCGAGCGCGGGGTCCGGCGGGTGCTGACGCACTGGCTGGACGCCGAGGTCGCCGCGGTGCGGGCCGGTGGCACCCGGGTCACCGTGCTCACCCCGGGCCCGGCCGACCTGGCCGCGATGGGCGGCAACCTGATGAACCCGCGGTTCCGGACCCGGGTGCTGGAGACCTCGCTGGTCACCTCCGCCGCGGCGCTGGCCGACGCCGACTCCGACGCCCGCCGCGCCGCCTGATCGTCCGGGCCCCGGCGTGACCTCGCTCGCGCCGGGCGGCCGGTTGTTGGACGCCGGCCCGTGCCCGGCACAGACTGTCCGGGTGGATGCCGGGGAGCCGACGTGACCGAGCCCTACCTGGTCGGGCTGGACCTGGTCGGGCGCCGGGTGGTGGTGGTCGGCGGCGGGTCGGTGGCCCAGCGCCGGCTCGGCGGCCTGCTCGCCGCGGGCGCCGACGTCGAGGTGGTGGCGCCCGAGGTCACCCCGGCGGTGGAGGGCATGGCCGCGGCCGGCGAGCTGCACTGGACCGCCCGCGCCTACCGCGACGGCGACCTGGAGAGCGCCTGGTACGCGATCGCCTGCACCGACGACCCCGGGGCCAACGCCGCGGTCGCCGACGAGGCCGCCCGGCGCCGGGTGTTCTGCGTGCGCGCCGACCACGCCCCGTCCGGCAGCGCGGTCACCCCGGCCGTCGGCCGCCACGACGGGCTGACGGTGGGGGTGCTGGCCGGGGGACGGCCCCGGCGCGCCGCCGCGGTGCGCACGGCGCTGCTGGAGGCCGTGCAGGCCGGCGTGGTCGACGACACCGCCGAGCCCGTCCGGCCGGGGGTGGCGCTGGTCGGGGGCGGGCCCGGCGACCCGGAGCTGATCACCGTGCGCGGCCGGCGGCTGCTGTCGCGGGCGGACGTGGTGGTCACCGACCGGCTCGGCCCGCGCGACCTGCTCGACGCGCTGGGCCAGCACGTCGAGGTGATCGACGCCTCCAAGATCCCCTACGGCCGGGCGATGGCCCAGACCCGGATCAACGAGCTGCTGGTCGAGCACGCCAGGGCCGGGCGGTTCGTGGTGCGGCTCAAGGGCGGTGACCCGTACGTGTTCGGCCGCGGGTTCGAGGAGGTGCTGGCCTGCGCCGAGGCCGGCGTGCCGGTGACGGTGGTGCCCGGGATCACCAGCGCGTTCGCCGCCCCGGCCACCGCCGACGTGCCGGTCAGCCACCGCGGGGTGGCGCACGAGATCGTCGTGGTGTCCGGGCACGTGCCGCCGGGCGACCCGCGCAGCCTGGTCGACTGGCCGGCGCTGGCCCGGCTGCGCGGCACCCTGGTGCTGATGATGGCCGTCGAGCGGATCGGGGTGTTCGCCGACGCGCTGCTGGCCGGCGGCCGCCCGGCCGACACGCCGGTGGCGGTGGTCCAGGACGG
>JASLAP010000278.1 GCA_030147065.1 Pseudonocardia sp.
GCCTTCTGCCGCCAGCCGGTCAGGGCGCGCTCGGTGTAGCCGTTGGGCTCGGTCCGCCCGGAGAACACCAGTTCCAGCGCGGCCTGGAAGGACTCGCTGTCGTCGAGGTCCTTGGCCATCGGCCGGTAGCCGGGCTCGCCGGCGTTCTGCTCGTCGACCAGCGCGGCCATCCTGGCGAAGGTCTCGCGCACCTCGGCCTCGCTCACCAGCCCGTGGTGCAGCCAGTTGGCGATCAGCTGGCTGGAGATCCGCAGCGTGGCCCGGTCCTCCATCAGCCCGACGCCGGCCAGGTCCGGCACCGTGGAGCAGCCGATGCCCAGCCCGACCCAGCGCACGACGTAGCCCAGGATCGACTGGGCGTTGGTCTCCAGCTCGTGGCGGCGCTCGTCGGCCGACAGCTCGCCCGTGAGCACCGGCACCTCCAGCAGCAGCCGGCGCTCGGTGCGGCGGCCGGCCAGCTCGTGCTGGCGGGCGAGCACGTCGGTGCGCAGGTAGTGCAGGGCGTGCAGGGTCGCGGCGGTGGGCGAGGGCACCCAGGCGCAGTTCGCGCCGGCCTTCGGGTGGCCGCCCTTGGTGGCCAGCATCTCGGCCATCGCGGCGGGCTTGGCCCACATGCCCTTGCCGATCTGGGCCCGGCCCGGGAACCCCGCGGCCAGCGCGACGTCGACGTTGCGGTCCTCGTAGCCGGTCAGCCACGCGGTGGTCTTCATGTCGTCCTTGCGCACCACCGGCCCGGCCTCGAAGTCGGTGTGGATCTCGTCGCCGGTGCGGTCCAGGAAGCCGGTGTTGACGAAGATGCACCGGTCCTGCGCCGCGGCGATGCACGCGTCGAGGGTCAGCGAGGTGCGCTTCTCCTCGTCCATGATGCCGATCTTGAGCGTGCCGTGGTCCAGGCCGAGGGCCTGCTCGACCGCGCCGAACAGCTCGACGGTCAGCGCCACCTCGTCCGGCCCGTGCTGCTTGGGCTTGACGATGTAGACCGACCCCGCGCGGGAGTTGCGGTAGCGCCCCAGCCCGCGCAGGTCGTACATCGCTGCGGTCGCGGTGACCAGCGCGTCGAGGATGCCCTCGAAGACCGGGTCGCCGCCGGCGGTGCGCACGGCGCCGGTGCGCATGTGGTGGCCGACGTTGCGGACCAGCAGCAGCGACCGGCCGGGCAGCACCAGGTCACCGCCCTCCGGGGCGGTGTACTCGCGGTCGCCGTGGACCGTCCGCTCGACGGTCTCGCCGCCCTTCTCGAACGTGGTGGCGAGGGTCCCGGTCATCAGGCCGAGCCAGCTGCGGTAGGCGAGCGCCTTGTCCTCGCCGTCCACGGTCGCCACCGAGTCCTCGAGGTCGACGATCGTGGTGACCGCCGACTCCAGCAGCACGTCGGCCACCCCGGCGTGGTGCTGGCGGCCCACCCGGTGCCCGGGGTCGACGGTCAGCTCGACGTGCAGGCCGTTGCGCTGCAGCAGGACCGCGGTCGGCGCGTCGGCGGCGCCGCGGTAGCCGGCGAACTGGCCGGCGTCGGCGGGACCGGTCTCACCGGTGGGGGTGCGCACGAGCAGGGCGCCGTCGCGCACGGCGTACCCGGTGGCGTCGGCGTGGCTGCCGCCGGCCAGCGGGAACAGCTCGTCGAGCAGCCGGTCGGCCTCGGCGATGACCTGCGCGCCGCGGCGCTCGTCGTAGCCGCCGGACAGCTGGTAGCCGGGCTCGATGTCGTCGAGGGACAGCACGTCGGTGCCGTAGAGCGCGTCGTAGAGCGAGCCCCACCGGGCGTTGGCGGCGTTCAGCGCGTAGCGCGGGACGGTGGCCGGGACGACCAGCTGGGGGCCGGGCACCCGGGCGATCTCGTCGTCCACGCGGGTGACGGTGAGCTGCGGGGTGGCCGGCGAGCCGAGGTACCCGATCGAGGTGAGGTAGGACTCGTACTCGGCGGGGTCGCCGGCCCGGTGCTCGCGGTGCCAGGCGTCGATCTGCCGGGCGAACTCGTCGCGCTGGGCCAGCGCCTGCTCGATCCGGCGCCCGAACCGCTCCTGCAGCTGGGCCAGCGTCGACCAGAACCGGTCCGGTTCCAGGTCCAGCCCGGCCAGCAGCTCGTCGGCCACGAAGGCCCGCAGCGCCGGGTCGATCTGCAGATCCGTGCCCATCGTGTCCACCGTCCTCGCCTCGACTCGGGATCCCTGCTTTTCTACCAGACGAACTATGTATTCCGCATTGCGGAATGGTGCCCTTGCCTGTCGATGCTCCTGGTGCGCACCCTGCTCCACCGCAGCTACCCGCGCCAGGTCGCGCGCCCTGCGGCAGGCGCGCGAGCCGGATCAGGTCAGCGCGAGCCCGCCGTCCACGGCCAGGACCTGCCCGGTCACCCAGCCCGCGGCCGGATCGGCGAGCCGCACGATCCACGCCGCGACCTCCGCCGGATCGCCCCGCCGACCGAGCGGGACCCGGGCCGCCTCGGCCCGCTCGATCTCGCTGATCGCCGCGGCCGACAGACCCGCCGCGGCCAGCGCGCCGCTCTCGGTGGGGCCGGGCGCGACGGCGTTCACCCGCACCCCGTCGGCGGCGAGTTCCAGTGCCCAACTGCGGGTGAGGTGCTCCAGCGCGGCTTTGGACGCGCCGTAGTGCGCCGCGCCGGGCGCGGGCCGGTGGCCGAACGTGCTGGTCACGTTCACGATCGCACCCCGACGCCTGCGGAGTTCGGGCAGCGCGGCCGCGGCGAGCAGGCTCGGGGCGACCACGTTGGTGGCGACGAGGTCGGCGATGCGCGCCCGCACGGTCTCGGCCAGCGGCATCGCGGCGAACACCCCGGCGTTGTTGACCAGGACGTCGAGCCCGCCCCACCGGGACACCGCAGCGGCCACGACCTCCTCGGCCGCCCCGTCGTCGCGCAGGTCGGCGGCGAGCGGGACGATCGCCGGCACGCCGTCGGCGGTCCCGGCCAGCGCGGCGGCGCGCCGACCGACGGCCAGCACGTCCGCCCCGGCGGCGGCGAACGCCTGGGCCGCCGCCCGGCCGATCCCCGAGCCGGCCCCGGTCACCACCACGGCCGTCCCGGTGAGCGACATCGTTCGATGTTCGTCGATCATCGAACGATGCTAGCATCGTCGGCGATGGAGGAGACCGGCACGATCACCCTCACCGGCGTCCTCGCCGCGCTGAGCGACCCGATCCGCACCGGCCTGGTGCGGGTGCTGGCCGACGGCGACGAGCGGGGGTGGGGCGAGTTGCGGGTCCCGGTCGGCAAGTCGACGCTCAGCCACCACCTCAGGGTTCTGCGGTCCGCCGGGGTGACCGCCACCCGCAAGGAGGGCACCCGGTGCTTCGTCCGGCTCCGCCGCGCCGAACTGGAGGCCCGGTTGCCCGGGCTGCTGCCGAGCCTGCTGGCGGCCGCGGCGGCGGAGGGCGTCGGCGACGAGGTCTCCGTGTCCCCGGCGGGCGCCCGGCGCTGACGGCGGACCGCGGGGCTGCGGTCAGCGCAGGACGGACAGCGTGCTCAGCACGCCGAGCGGGGCACCGGCGGCGAAGGCCGGGGTGAGCGCGCCCGACAGCGCCAGCAGCAGCGCGACCACCGCGGCGATCAGGAGCGACACCTGCAACATCCGTCGAGGTCCCACCATCGTCTCCCGGGCCGGTCGGTCTGCCGCCACCACCGCCACCGGGCGGGGGCGGCGATGTCGGGCGACACGCTAGTTGGTTGAGACCGGACGCTCCGCGCGGGTCGCCACCGCGCCGGTCCGCCGGTGCCGCCCGATCGGCGAACGGCGCGCCGACCCCGGCCGACGTACGCTCCCGAGGTCGGACGCGGGTGGACCGGACCGGCAGCGGGAGCCGGCCGGCCAGCGCGGGAGGTGGGGCATGACTCTGGACAGGGCGGTCCGGCGGGCGTTCGAGGAGGCCCTCGACCCGCGGGACGTGATCTCCGACCCGGTGCGCTGCCGGGCCTACGAGTGCGACGGGCTCACCGGCTACCGGGTCGTCCCGGAACTGGTGCTGCTCCCCCGCGACGCCGACCAGGTGGCCGCGGCGGTGCGGGTGTGCGCCGAGCACCGGGTGCCGTTCGTGGCCCGCGGGGCCGGCACCGGCCTCTCCGGCGGCGCGCTCCCGGTGGCCGACGGCGTGGTGATCAGCCTGGCCCGGCTCAAGCGGGTGCTGGCGGTCGACCCGGTCGACCGGCGCGCGGTCGTCGAACCGGGGGTGACCAACCTGGAGATCACCGCGGCCGCAGCGCCGCACGGGCTGTACTTCGCCCCCGACCCGTCCAGCCAGCAGGTCTGCACCATCGGCGGCAACGTCGCGGAGAACTCCGGCGGGGCGCACTGCCTCAAGTACGGGTTCACCACCAACCACGTGCTGTCCTGCGAGGTGGTGCTGCCCGACGGCTCCCTGGTCACGCTGGGCACCGACACCGGCGAGCAGGCCGGCCCCGACCTGCGCGGGGTGTTCCTCGGCTCCGAGGGCACCCTGGGCATCACCACGAAGATCACCGTGCGGCTGCTGCGCACCCCGGAGTCGGTGCGCACGCTGCTGGCCGACTTCCCGTCGATCACCGCGGCCGGGGACGTGGTGTCCGACATCGTGGCCGCCGGGATCGTGCCGGCCGCGGTGGAGATGATGGACACCCTCGCCATCGAGGCCGCCGAGGAGGCGGTGCACGCCGGCTACACGGTGGGCGTCCCGGCCGCGCTGGTCGTCGAGCTGGACGGCCCGGCCGAGGAGTGCGACGTCCAGTTCGAGCAGGTCAAGAAGATCTGCGACGACCACGGCTGCACGCGGCTGCACATCGCCGGCTCGGCGGAGGAGCGGGCGGCGATCTGGCGCGGGCGCAAGGCCGCCTTCGCCGCGGTCGGCCGGATCTCCCCGGACTACTTCGTCCAGGACGGCGTGGTCCCGCGCACCCGGCTGGCCGAAGTGCTGGGGCGGATCGCCGACATGGGCGACGAGGCCGGGCTGCGGGTGGCCAACGTGTTCCACGCCGGCGACGGCAACCTGCACCCGCTGGTGCTCTACAGCGCCGCCGAGGGCGAGACCGAGCGGGCCGAGCACCTGTCCGGGCGGATCGCCGAGCTGTGCGTGGAGCTGGGCGGCTCGCTGTCGGGCGAGCACGGCATCGGCACCGACAAGGCCTGCTCGATGCCGAAGATGTTCGGCGAGCAGGACCTGGCCACCATGGCCCGGGTCCGCGACGCCTTCGACCCGCACGGCATCTGCAACCCGGGCAAGGTGCTGCCCACCCCACGGCTGTGCGGGGAGCGACCCGGCAAGTACCGGGCGCACCCCCTGGAGGAGGCGGGAGTGATCGAGCGACTGTGAAGACCACCAGCACCGTCCGCCCGACCGACCTGCGCGAGGTCCGTGACGCCCTGCTCGACACCGCGGGTCCGGTCGCCGTCACCGGCGCGGGCACCGCCGCGGACTGGGCCGGGGACCTCGGCGACGTCGACACCACCCTGGACACCACCGCTCTGACCGGGGTGATCGCCCACAACCCCGGCGACATGACCGTGTCGCTGCGGGCCGGCACACCGTTGCGCGAGCTGGCCGACGAGCTCGCCCCGCACGGCCAGTACGTGGCCTTCGACCCGGCCCGGGCGGCCGACGGGGCCACCGTCGGCGGGCTGGTCGCCACCGCCGACGCCGGGCCCTCCGCGCTGGTTTTCGGCTCGCTGCGCGACCTCGTCATCGGCGTCACGCTCGTGCTGGCCGACGGGTCGGTGGCGCGCAGCGGCGGTCACGTGATCAAGAACGTGGCCGGCTACGACCTGGCCAAGCTGGTGCACGGCTCCTACGGCACCCTCGCGGTGCTGGCCGAGGTGGTGCTGCGGCTGCACCCGCTGCCCAAGGGCCGCAGCACGCTGGTCGTGCCGTGCCCGCTGGCCGAGGCCGGCGAGCTGGCCGCCCGGGTGCTCGGCGGGCCGTCCGAGCCCGCCGCCCTGGAGTGGATCTCCGAGGGGGACGGCGGCGAACTGCTGGTCCGGTTGGACGGCACCGTCGACGCCCTGCCCGCCCGCGTGCGGCGGGTCCGCGAGGTGCTCGGCCCGGCCGCCGAGGAGGCCGACGGCGACGAGGTGTGGCGGCGGCACGCCGCGCTGGTGCGCGGCTCGGCGGACCTGGCCACGCTGCGGCTCGGCGTCCGGCCCAGCCGGCTGCCGGACGTGCTGGCCGGGATGCCGACCGTCGCCGTCACCGCGGGCCTCGGCACCGGCGTCGCGACGGTCTCGCTGCCGCCGGAGGCCGTCGCCGACGCGCACGCCGCCGTGCACGCCGCCGGTGGCACCTCGGCCCTGCGGTCCCGTCCGGCCGGGCAGGGCCTGCCCGGCTGGGGCCCGCCGCCCTCGTCGCTGCCGGTGCTCGCCGCGCTCAAGGCCGAACTCGACCCGGAGGGCCGCCTCGGTCCCGGCCGGTTCACCCCGTGGATGTGAGGACTCCGTGACCACGCCTGCCGGCTCCGCCGAGACCAACCTGCCGCAGACCGCACCCAGCGCCTTCGACGACCGCCGCCCGCCCGAGCGCGAACTGCTCGACGACTGCGTGCACTGCGGGTTCTGCCTGCCCACCTGCCCCACCTACCAGCTCTGGGGCGAGGAGATGGACTCCCCGCGCGGCCGGATCTACCTGATGGACCTGGCGAAGAAGGGCGAGATCGGGCTGGACGGGCCGTTCACCGAGCACATCGACCAGTGCCTGGGCTGCATGGCCTGCGTGACCGCGTGCCCGTCCGGGGTGCAGTACGACCGGCTGCTGGAGTCGGTGCGCCCGCAGATCGAGCGCAACGTCCGGCGCGAGCGGACCGACCAGTGGTTCCGCGACGCGATCTTCGCGCTGTTCCCCTACAAGCGCCGGCTGCGCGCCGCCGCCCTGCCCGGCGCGCTCTACCAGCGGCTGCGCCGGGTGCCGGGGGTCGGCAGGCTGGCCGACCGGCTGCCCGGGCGGCTCGGCGCCATGGAGTCGCTGCTGCCGCCGGTGTCGGTGCGCGCGGCCTTCGCCCGGCTGCCGGTGTACACCCCGGCGGTCGGGAACCGGCGCGGCCGGTTGGCGCTGCTGTCGGGCTGCGTGCAGGACGTGTTCTTCCACCGGGTCAACGAGGCGACCGTGCGGGTGCTCGCCGCCGAGGGCTACGACGTGCTGGTCCCCCGCGACCAGCAGTGCTGCGGGGCGCTGGAGCTGCACGCCGGCCGCGAGGAGCCCGCGTTGGCCCGGGCCCGCCGCGAGATCGCGGTCTTCGAGACCCTCGACGTCGACCACGTGGTCACCAACGTGGCCGGCTGCGGGTCGTCGATGAAGGAGTACGGGCACCTCCTCGACGACGACCCGGCCTGGGCCGAGCGCGCCGCCGCGTTCAGCGCCCGGGTGCGCGACGTGCACGAGGTGCTGGCCGAGGGCGAGCCGCAGGCCCCGCGCCACCCGGTGCCCGGCCGGGTCGCCTACCACGACGCCTGCCACCTGGGGCACGCCCAGCAGGTGCGCGACCAGCCCCGCAAGGTGCTGCGCAGCGTGCCCGGCGTGGAGCTGGTCGACCTGCCCGAGGCCGCGCTGTGCTGCGGGTCGGCCGGGATCTACAACCTGGTCGAGCCGGAGGCCGCCGGCGACCTGGGCGCCCGCAAGGCCGCCAACGTCCGGTCGGCGAACCCGGACGTGGTGGTGACCGCGAACCCGGGCTGCCTGCTGCAGATCGGCAAGCACCTGGGCCGCGACGAGCTGCCGCTGCTGCACCCGGTCCAGCTGCTGGACGCGAGCATCCGCGGGGTGCCCCTGCCCCGGTACTGACACCTTCCCGGTACCGGGGCCCGCACCGCCCCGGTACTGACCGCGCCGGCCGGTCCGGAACCGTCCGGGGCCGTGCCTAGGGTCGGGCCATGGACACCGCATCCGCCCCGGCCGACCGGTCCACCTGGGACTGGACCGCGACCCTGCTGGAGCAGCTGACCTGGCACTGGACCGGGCACCTGCGCCCGCGCCTGGACGGCCTGACCGACGACGAGTACTTCTGGGAGCCCGCCGCGGGCATGTGGAGCGTGCGCCGCCGTGGCAGCCCCGGCGCCGTCGGCGAGATCGGCGGCGGCGACTGGACGATCGACTTCGCGCTGCCCGAGCCGTCCCCGCCGCCGGTCACCACGATCGCCTGGCGGCTCGCGCACCTGGTCGTCGGCGTGTTCGGGGCGCGCGCGGCCAGCCACTTCGGTGGCCCGCCCGCCGCCTACGACACGTTCGCCTACGCGGGCACCGCCACCGAGGCCCTCGCCCAGCTCGACGCCGCCTACGCGGCCTGGACCGGCGGCGTCGCGGGCCTGGACGAGGCGGCGCTGCGCCGGGCGGTGGGGCCGGCCGAGGGGCCCTTCGCCGAGCACCCGATGGCCGAGCTGGTCCTGCACATCAGCCGCGAGGCGATCCACCACGGCGCCGAGATCATGCTGCTGCGCGACCTGTACCGGGCCCGGTGACGCCGGGGGACGGCTCACCGGGCGAAGTGCTCCCAGCCGGCCGGGCCGCCCTCGTACGGGCGGCCGTCCACCAGGACCTGCGGGTCGCCGGCCGCGACGGTACCGATGGTCGTCCAGCCCGCGGGGGGCTCGCCGGGGAAGGTGGCGGCCAGGGCGTGGTCCTCGCCGCCGGTGAGCAGCCAGTGCAGCGGGTCGACGCCCAGCGCGGCACCCACGTCGGCCAGCCGGGGCGGCACCTCCAGCGTGCCGCTGTGCACGTCGATCAGCACGCCGGACGCCCTCGCCACGTGACCGAGATCGGCCAGCAGCCCGTCCGAGACGTCGATCATCGCTGTGGCCCCGGCCTTCGCGGCCTGCGGGCCGGCCGCGTACGGCGGCTCGGGCACCCGGTAGGCGCCGACCACCGCCGCCGGCGAGCGGAAACCGCGGGCCAGGACCGCCCACCCCGCGGCCGACCAGCCCACCCGCCCGCACAACGCGAGCACCTGCCCGGGCTCGGCCCCGCCGCGGCGCACCGGGGGGCGGCCCTCCAGCGAGCCGAGCGCGGTCACCGAGATCGTCAACGTCGGCGACGCGGTCACGTCCCCGCCGACCACGCCGGCCCCGGCCGCACCGGCCTCGACCCACAGCCCGTCGGCCAGCGCGCTCAGCGTCGTCACCGGGGTGCCGGCCGGGCAGGCCAGCCCGACCAGCAGGGCGGTGGGCACCGCGCCCATGGCCACCACGTCGGCCAGGTTGGCGGCCGCCGCCCGTCGCCCGATCTGCTCGGGGCCCGACCAGTCCAGCCGGAAGTGCACGCCCTCGACCAGGACGTCGGTGGTGGCCACCACCCGGCCGTCCGGGCACGCCACCACGGCGGCATCGTCACCGGGGCCGAGCAGCGTCGAGGCGGGCTGCACGCGCCCGGCGGTGACCCGGCCGATCAGGCCGAACTCGCCGAGTGTGCCGATCGTCTCGGTCGACTCCCCGTCCGGCGTCGACGATGTGGGCAACAGGGCCTCCTCGGGTACGTTCGGCTTCCGACTTTCCTACCCGGACGGTTCGACAGCAGTGGAAGGGGCACGCCGTGGTGCAGGCATACATCCTGGTCCAGACGGAGGTCGGCAAGGCGGCCGCGGTGGCGACCGCGATCTCCGACATCCCGGGCGTGATCTCCGCCGAGGACGTCACCGGACCCTACGACGTGATCGTGCGGGCCGAGTCCGCCGACGTCGACCAGCTCGGTCAGCTCGTGGTGGCCAAGGTGCAGGGTGTTGCGGGCATCACCCGCACGCTGACCTGCCCGGTCGTGCACCTCGGCTGATCCGGCCGATCCGGACGGACCCATGCCCCCGACCGTACGCACCCGGCCGCCGCTGCCGGTGGTGATCGCCATCGCGCTGCCGGTGCTGCTCGCGCTGGCCGTGGCGGCGCTCGGCGTCGCCGGTCGGCTCGGGCTCGGCGAGCCCGGCCCGGACACCCGGCCGCTGGCCCTCGCCCCGGTCGACGCGCCCGACGCCGCCGGGCCGGACTGCGCGGCGCTGCTGGCCGCCCTGCCGGCCGAACTGGACGCCGCGGACGGCCCCTTCCCGACCCGGACGCTCGCCGAGCCCGTGCCGCCGGGGGCCCGGGCGTGGGCGGCGGTCCCGCGACCGGTCGTGCTGCGCTGCGGGCTGCCCCGGCCCGCCGAGCTGACCCCGACCTCGGCCCTGCTGGAGGTGAACGGCGTGCGCTGGCTGCAGCTCGACGACGGCGTGCCCGACCCGGTGGTGATCACCTACGTCGCGGTCGACCGCCCGGTGTACGTCGTGGTGACGGTGCCGACCGCGGCCGGCAGCGGGCCCCTGCAGCAGCTCGCCGACACCGTCCGGACGACCCTGCCGGCGACCGGGGTCAGGGTGCGCTGACCCGACTACGATCGATCCCCATGGTCACCTTGTCGCGGGCGACCGAGGACTACCTGAAGGCCATCTACCACGTGGCGCACCGCGGGGAGCCGGTCACCACCGGGCTGCTCGCCCACGAGCTGGGGGTCTCCTCGCCCTCGGTGTCGTCGATGGTCCGGCGGCTGGAGGAGGGCGGCCTGCTGCGCCGCGCGGACGTCCGGTCCTTCCGGCTCACCGAATCCGGCGAGCGCGCGGCGCTGCGCGTGGTGCGCCGCCACCGGCTGCTGGAGACCTTCCTGGCCCGGACGCTCGACGTGCCGTGGGACGAGGTGCACGCCGAGGCCGAACTGCTCGAGCACGCCATCAGCGACCGGCTGGAGCAGCGGATCGACGCGGTGCTCGGGCACCCGACCCACGACCCGCACGGCGACCCGATCCCGCCCCGCGACGGCCCGCACGAGGAGGTCTGGGGGGTCGCGCTCGACTCCGCCGCCCCGGGCTCGCGGTTCCTGGTCGACCGGGTCTCCGACCGGGACAGCGCGGCCCTGCGCTACCTCGGCGAGCTGGGCGTGTTCCCGGGCGTGGTGGTCGAGGTCGACGAGCAGGAGCCGTTCGGCGGGCCGCGCTGGGTGCGGGTCGGCGGGGAGCGCCGCTCCCTGGGCGCCCCGCTGACCCGGCTGGTGCACGGACGGGTGCTCGAACCCGGGGGCTGAGGAGTCCCCGGGTCCGAGCACCGCGGCGCGAGTGCCATCACCACCGGCATCCCCCGAGGAGCGGGGGGACCTGCCCGACTACCGACCCGATCGGCGATCCGTTGGCACCGCGGCCGGAGTTGGGCCGTCCGCGGCCCGGCCGCAGCGCCGTTCAGCGCAGGCCGGTACCCCGGGCGAGGGCCGTCTCCACCAGGGTGCTGAGCAGGGTCGGGTAGTCGATGCCGGTGACCGCCCAGGCCCGCGGGTACATCGAGATCGGGGTGAACCCGGGCATGGTGTTGATCTCGTTGACGGTGACCGCGCCGTCCGGCCCGACGAAGAAGTCGACGCGGGCCAGCCCCTGCCCGTCGAGCGCGCGGAACGCGGTGACCGCCATCTCGCGCAGGCGCTCGGCGTCCGCGTCGTCGAGCTTGGCCGGGATGTCGAACTCGCAGACGTCGTCGAGGTACTTGGCGTCGAAGTCGTAGAACTCCGGCGTGTGCCCCGCCCCGCCGACGATGCGGATCTCGGCGGGCACGCTGGCCCGCACGGTGCCGTCGGGCAGCTCCAGGACCCCGATCTCCACCTCGCGGCCCACGACCGCCGCCTCGACCAGCACCTTCGGGTCGTGCTGGCGGGCGGTGGCCACGGCGGCGCCGAGGTCGGCCCAGTCGGAGACCTTGCTGATGCCGACCGAGGAGCCGGCCCGGGCCGGCTTG
>JASLAP010000317.1 GCA_030147065.1 Pseudonocardia sp.
ATGCTCGACGTCCCGGCGTTCGCGCTGTTCGCCAAGCTCAGCGCGCTGGTGCCGCTGGTCGGGATCGTTGCCGGGCGGTGCTTCGCCGGCAACGCCGCCCTGCTCGGGATGTGCGACGTGATCATCGCGGTGGACGGGGCCAGCATCGGGATGGGCGGCCCGGCGATGATCTCCGGCGGCGGGCTGGGCGAGGTGGCCCCGGACGACGTCGGGCCGATGGCGGTGCAGGTGCCCAACGGCGTCGTCGACGTGCTGGTGCCCGACGAGGCCGCGGCGACCCGCGTCGCGAAGCAGTACCTGTCCTACTTCCAGGGCCCGGTCGCCGACTGGACCGCACCGGACCAGCGGCGGCTGCGCCACGTCGTGCCGGAGAACCGGGTGCGGGTCTACGACATGCGCGCGGTCGTCGAAGGGCTGGCAGACGACGGCAGCGTGCTGGAGCTGCGCCGCGGGTTCGGCGCCGGCATGATCACCGCGCTGGTCCGGGTCGAGGGCCGCCCGCTCGGGTTGATCGCCAACGACCCGGCCCACCTGGGCGGGGCGATCGACCGCGACGCCGCCGACAAGGCCGCCCGGTTCCTGCAGCTCTGCGACGCCTTCGGGTTGCCGGTCGTCTCGCTGTGCGACACCCCGGGGTTCATGGTCGGCACCGCGTCCGAGCGGGAGGCGACCGTGCGGCACTTCGGCCGGCTGTTCGTGGTCGGCGCGAACCTGTCGGTGCCGCTCGGGCTGGTGATCGTGCGCAAGTGCTACGGGCTGGGCGCGCAGGCGATGGCCGGCGGCAGCCTCAAGGCCCCGGACTTCGCGGTCTCCTGGCCGACCGGCGAGCTGGGCGGGATGGGCCTGGAGGGCGCCGTGCGGCTGGGCTACCGCAAGGAGCTCGACGCCGTCGCGGACCCGGCCGAGCGGCAGGCGCTGTTCGAGAAGATGGTCGCCGAGCAGTACGAGCGCGGCAAGGCGCTGTCGGTGGCCACCGTCTTCGAGATCGACGACGTCATCGACCCGGCCGACACCCGCCGCTGGATCACCTCGTCCTGGTGACCGGGGGTCGTGCGTGAGTTTCCTGGCTATAGCCGGGAATCTCACGCACGACGTGCGACGGTGGGGGCGTGGTGGGAGTGCTCGACGACGTCGGTCCGGAGTTCGCGCAGTTCTGGACCGAGCGGCGGATCTGCCTGCTGGCGACGACCGCGCCGGACGGGACGCCGCACGTCGTGGCGGTCGGGGTGACCGTCGACGCGGCGGCCGGGCTGGCCCGGGTGATCGCCCGGCGCGGCTCGAAGAAGATCCGCAACGTGCTCGCGGCCGGCGCCGCGGGCGCCCGGGTCGCGGTCACCGGCATCGACGGCCGGCGCTGGTCCACCCTGCAGGGCACCGGCTGCGTGCGCACCGACCGGGAGTCGGTGGCCGAGGCCGAGCGCCGCTACGCGCAGCGCTACCGGGTCCCCCAGCCGCACCCGGAACGCGTGGTGCTGGAGATCGCCGTCGACCACCTGCTCGGGAGCGTGCGGTGACCGTCACCGTGGTCGGGATCGGGGCGGACGGCTGGGCCGGGCTGTCCGACCCCGGCCGTGCCGCGGTGCGGGACGCCGAGGTGGTGCTCGGTGGTCCGCGCCAGCTGGACCTGGTCGCCGGGCACACGAAGGCCGAGCCGGTGCCGTGGCCGTCACCGATGCTGCCGGCACTGCCCGGATTGTTCGACGAGCTGCGCGGCCGCCGGATCTGCGCGCTGGCCAGCGGCGACCCGATGTGGCACGGCGTCGGCGCGACGCTGGCCCGGGTGCTCGGCCCGGACGCGGTCGAGGTGCTGCCGCACCCGTCGTCGGTGTCGCTGGCCTGCGCCCGGCTGGGCTGGCCGGTGGACGCGGTCGAGGTGGTCACCGTCGTGGGCCGCCCGCTCGCCCGGGTCCGCCGGGCGCTCGCCCCGGGCCGGCGGGTGCTGGTGCTCAGCGCCGGCGCCGACACCCCGGCCGAGCTGGCCGCCCTGCTGGCCGCCGACGGCTGGGGCGCCAGCGAGCTGACCGTGCTCGACCAGCTCGGCGGCCCGGACGAGCAGCGCACCACCGGCACCGCCGCGGACTGGGCGCACCCGCCCGGCGACCCGCTCAACGTCGTCGCGATCCGGTGCGTCGTCGGCCCGGACGCCCGGCCGCTCGGCGAGACCCCCGGCCTGCCCGACGACGCCTACGACCACGACGGCCAGCTCACCAAGCGCGAGATCCGCGCGGTCACCCTCGCGTTGCTGGCCCCGCGGCCCGGCGAGCGGCTGTGGGACGTCGGGGCGGGCAGCGGGTCGATCGCGATCGAGTGGCTGCGCGCGCACCCGGCCTGCACCGCGGTCGCGGTCGAGGCCGACCGGGTGCGCTCGGCCCGGATCACCGCCAACGCCGACGCCCTGGGCGTCCCGGCGCTGCGGGTGGTCACCGGCCGCGCCCCGGACGCCCTGACCGGGCTCCCCGCGCCGGACGCGGTGTTCGTCGGCGGCGGGCTCACCCGTCCCGGTGTGCTGGAGGCCTGCTGGGCCGCGCTGGGACCCGGCGGGCGGCTGGTCGCGAACGCGGTCACCCTGGAGGCCGAGGCCGTGCTGACCGCCGGGCACGCCCGCCACGGCGGCTCGCTGACCCGGATCGCGGTCGAGCGGGCCGAGCCGCTGGGCACCTTCACCGGGTGGCGCCCCGCCCGCGCCGTCACCATCTGGAGCGTCGCCAAGGAGGACGGACGAGCATGACCGTGCACTTCATCGGGGCCGGGCCGGGCGCCCCGGACCTGCTCACCGTCCGCGCCCGGGACCTGATCGCGGCCTCGCCGGTGTGCCTGTACGCCGGCACCTACGTGCCGCCGGAGATGCTGGACATCTGCCCGCCGGGGGCCCGCAAGGTCGACACCGCCGACCTGACCCTGGAGGCGATCGTCAAGGAGATGGTCGCCGCGCACGCCGACGGGCTGGACGTGGCCCGGCTGGCCTCGGGCGACCTGTCGGTGTTCTCCGCGCTGGCCGAGCAGATGCGCCGGCTCGACGTCGAGGGCGTGCCCTACGACCTGTGCCCGGGGGTGCCCGCCTACGCCGCCGCGGCCGCCGCGCTGGGCCGGGAGCTGACCGTGCCGACGGTCGCCCAGACCGTCACCCTGACGAGAATCGCGGCGCGGGCGACCCCGATGCCGGAGGGCGAAGGGTTGACCGCGCTCGGCCCGGCCGCCGGCACGCTGGTGCTGCACCTGTCGGTGCACCGGATCGACGAGGTCGTCGCCCAGCTCAGCGGGGTGCACGGGCCGGGCTGCCCGGCCGCGGTCGTCGCCGACGCCAGCCGCGAGCACCAGGTCGTGCTGCGCGGGCGGCTCGACGAGCTGCCCGACGCCGTCCGGGCGGCCGGGATCCGGATGGCCGCGGTGATCGTCGTCGGGCCGGCGCTGGCCGCCGAGCACTTCCCGGACAGCCACCTCTACTCCACCGCCCGCCAGCAGCACCGGCACCGATGAGGCTGCTCATCCTGGGCGGCACCACCGAGGCCCGGCTGCTGGCCACCCGGCTGGTCGACCGGCCCGGGCTGCACGTGGTGTCGTCGCTGGCCGGACGGGTGCGGCTGCCGGTGCCGCCGCCGGGGGAGATCCGGATCGGCGGGTTCGGCGGCCCGGACGCCCTGGCCGCGTGGATCGCCGAGCACCGGATGGACGCCGTCGTCGACGCCACCCACCCGTTCGCCAACCGGATGACGATCAGCGCCGCGACGGCCACGGCGGCGGCCGGCGTCCCGCTGCTGGTGCTGCGCCGTCCCGGCTGGACCGCTGGGCCCGGCGACCGCTGGACGGTCGTCGACTCGCTGGAGTCCGCCGCCGCGGTGCTCCCCGACCTGGGCGAGCGGGTGTTCCTGACCACCGGCCGCCTCGGGCTGGCCGCGTTCGCCGGCTCGGACCGGTGGTTCCTGGTCCGCTCCATCGACCCGCCGCAGCCGCCCGCCCCGGCCCGGATGCACGTCTTGCTCGACCGCGGCCCGTTCACCCTGGACGGCGAGCGCGCGCTCCTGCGCGAGCACCGGATCGACGTGCTGGTGACCAAGGACAGCGGCGGGACCGCCGCCGCGGCGAAGCTCACCGCCGCCCGCGAGGCCGGCCTCCCCGTCGTCGTCCAGGCCCGCCCGCCGCTACCCCCCGGCCTGACCGTCGTCCCCACCGTCGATGCCGCCCTCACCTGGGTCGTGCGTGAGTTTCATGCCTATAGGCATGAAACTCACGC
>JASLAP010000386.1 GCA_030147065.1 Pseudonocardia sp.
GCAACCCGGAGATACGAGCAGCGGCTGCGCGCGGAGGCGGCGGAGGAGACCCGCCGCCGGATCCTCGATGCGGTCTACGACCGGCTGCGCGAGGCACCGACCCAGCCGGTCAGCGTCGAGCAGGTCGCGCGGGCGGCCCGCGTCGCCCGCTCCACCGTCTATCTGATCTTCGGCTCCCGCGCGGGGCTCTTCGACGCGGTCGCCACGGACGTGCTCCAGCGCGGCGGCTTCGAGCGGGTGACCTCCGCGGTCGCCCACCCGGACGCGCGCGAACACCTGCGGCGCGGCATCCGCGCCGGCATCGAGGTGTACGCCGTCCACCGCGACGTGCACCGGGTGCTGTTCTCCACGGCCGCGCTCGACCCGGAGGCCACCGCCGGCGCCATGCAGCGGACCGACACCACCCGGGCCGGCGGGATGGCCTACCTGGCGCGGCGGCTGGCCGAGCAGGACCTCCTGCGGCCGGACGTGACCGTCGACGACGCCGCCGACATTCTCTACCTGATCACCAGCTTCGACGCCTTCGACCAGCTCTACACCGGCCGCGGCCTGCCGGTCGACGATGTCGCCCGCCTCCTGGTCACGACGGCCGAGCGTGCCGTATGCCGCTGACCACGCCGTTCACCGGCCCCACCACCGCAGCACCCGCAGTGCAACGCCGACGACCCGGTGCACAGTGCACAGTGCAGCGACGGTGACGGATTGACAATGCCCACTCTTCCGCCGTACGTTCCCCGCGCTCATTCGCATGATCACGGGGATTTTCATGAAGGCTCGCCCGCCTCACTCCTGGGAGCTCCGCACCGTCGCCGTCATGGTCGTCATCGCGACGACCGCGGTATTCGGCATGCTGCTGCTCGCCACCCAGCTCGTCGTCCGCGCCTATCTGGTCAGCGACGGCGCCTCAGGGGTGTCCCCGCTGGTCGGCGCGATCATCCGGAACTCGGACATGTTCGACTTGCTGTACCTGCTGCTCGGCCTGGCCTACATCGCCGCCTTCTTCTGGTGGCGCCACGACAGCCGCGAACTGTTGCGCAAGGTCGGTGATCAGGCGGGGAACGCGACCCGGCACTGGGCGATCCCGGTCTGGACCGCCGCCGTGGTCGCGTCGGTGCTCCTGCGGCAGGCGGCAGAACCGTACGAGGCCGACGGCCCGGCTGCCGACCTGGGTCTGGATGCGCTGCGGACCGCCATCCGGGTGGCCGGGATCGGCGTGCTGCTTCTCGGCGTGTGGCAGATCCGCGGACAGGTCCGGCGCACGGTCGCCGAGTCCGGGGTGGCGTTGCGCGTGACCGACCTGGGCCCGCGCGCCACCCCCAACCCGCTGCCGCCACCCGCCCCGGCCAGTGACGTGTCGACGGCGGGCCTGCCGCCGGCCGACGAAGGGTTCTGGGATGCGGTGCGCCGGCGGGCCGCCGACGCCGACCTCGCGATGCTGGAGACCACCGAGGGCCGGGTCCGCCGCTGGGCCCTGCTCCCCCGCGGCGGCGACATCGATTCGGTCCGCGCGACGGTCCCACCGGGCGCGATCGTCACGGTGTTCGCCGAGCCGCCGACCACGGCCGGGACCGAGGACTTCACGCCGGTCGAGGCGAGCGGATACCACGGCTTCCTGGAGGACGCCGAGTCCGGCACCCTCTGGTATCAGCCGGTCTCGCCCCACCGGGTCCCCGCCTTCCTGGCCAGGACCCGCTCGGCCCGCCGCTGGGCGTTGTACCCGGTCGAGTCGGTCACGGCGCTCACCGCGGTCACGCCGGTCGCGGCTGCCACAGCTGAGCAGCGAGCCGATGGGATCTGACCGGGCCTGCCAGGTTGCCGTCCGGGCCGGTCACGGCGCGACCGGCACAGCGCGCGCGGCGGGGGCCGGTCCGGCCGGGCGATGACGATCTCCATCCGGTCGACGGTGCCGTGTCGCAGCGCGCGAGGCGGGGGCATGTCGTCGCCTGCCACTGGCGTGACACCGTCCGTCGCGCGATGGGCCGTCTCCAGGTCAGCGTCGAGGTGGACTCCGTGCCAATGGCGGCGCGGTTGTGCTTTGTCAGCGCGGGCGCGGTCCTCCTCGGCGGCCGTGGCCAGCTGGGTCTTGAGACGGGCGTCGCGGCGCCGGTCGAACGGGGCGAGCACGACTGCGGCGAGATCTTCGAGGGCGGACACCGCCGAGAGTTCCGGGTCCGCCGGCGTGTCCAGAACGTCGTACTCGTGCAACGCCGCCAGACGTAGCGCTTCACTCGTACGCCCCGTCGATCACCAGCGGTGGAAGCCGGAACGGCGGACGCTGCGCCGCCGGGGTGGCTACGGTGAGGGTGAGCTGTCCCCCGGCGGCGAGCGAGCGTGAGTACGTGCGCTGGAGGCCTGCGTTGGACGAGCAGAACGGTGGGGCAGGGTATAGCCCGCAGCCGGCTGAGGCGGTCGCGGATGTGCTTGCCGCGGCGTTGCAGGCGTACGTCTGTATCGATGCCTGCGGTCGGGTGGTGGCGTGGAACCCGGCAGCGCAGGCGACGTTCGGCTTCACCCATGAGCAGGCTTGCGGCCGGTTGCTGGAGGAGCTGATCGTGCCTCCCGCCGCTCGCGCCGCGCACCGCGCCGGGTTGGAACGAGTCGGCGCCGGAGGCCCGGGCCGGGTGCTGGGTCAGCGGCTGCACGTGACGGCTCAGCATGCCGACGGCCGCCAGTTCCCGGTGGAACTGGCGTTGACGATGACCGACGGGCCGGCCGGGCGCCGTTTTCACGCGTTCGCCCACGACGTGACGGTGACGGTCCGGGCGCAGCGCTTCGCCGCCGTCGAAGCCGCGGTCTCGCGGGGCCTGGCCGACGCGGTGAACAGTGAGCAGGCCGCGGACCGCGTGGTGCAGGCCCTCGGCGTCAGTTCGGGCTGGCCGGTGGTGGAGATGTGGCTGGTGGACGACGCACGGCAGGTGCTCGTCTGCGCGGCCCGGTTCACCGCCCGGGAGGTCACCGACTTCTGCCTGGAGGAACTGGAGTACGGCGTCGGGCTGCCCGGAGCGGTGGCGTCCACCGGCCAGCCCCGCTGGATTCCGGACCTCGCCGCCGACACCACGTCACTGCGCAGCAGGATCGCGGCCCGCTACGGGCTGCGCGTCGCGATCGGTGTGCCGATCAGTTCCGGCGGCGCCGTGCTCGGGGCGCTCGCCGTAGACGGCGAGTGCCCCGAG
>JASLAP010000414.1 GCA_030147065.1 Pseudonocardia sp.
GGCGCGCTCCTCGGCGTCCCCGCCGATCTCGCCGATCATCACGATCGCCTCGGTCTCCGGGTCGGCCTGGAAGGCCTCCAGCGCGTCGATGTGCGTGGTGCCGATGACCGGGTCGCCGCCGATGCCGATGGCGGTGGAGAATCCGATCTCGCGCAGCTCGTACATCATCTGGTAGGTCAGCGTGCCCGACTTGGACACCAGGCCGATCTTCCCGGGGCCGGCGATGTCGGCCGGGATGATGCCGGCGTTGGACTTGCCGGGGCTGATGATGCCCGGGCAGTTCGGGCCGATGATCCGGGTGGCGTTGCCCTTGGCGCAGGCGTGCGCCCAGAAGTAGGCCGAGTCGTGCACCGGGATGCCCTCGGTGATGACGACGGCCAGCCCGATGCCGGCGTCGATCGCCTCGATGACGGCGTCCTTGGCGAACTTCGGCGGCACGAAGACGACCGTGACGTCGGCGCCGGTCTCCTTCATCGCCTCCTCGACGGTGCCGAACACCGTGAGGTCCTTGCCGCCGATGCTGACCGAGGTGCCGGCCTTGCGGGCGTTCACGCCGCCGACGATGTTCGTCCCGGCGGCCAGCATCTTGGTGCTGTGCTTGGTGCCCTCGCCACCGGTGATGCCCTGGACGATGACCTTGCTGTGCTCGTTGAGGAAGATCGACATGATCAGGCTCCAGCCGCGGCGAGCTCGGCGGCCTTGTCGGCCGCGTTGTCCATGGTGTCCACCTGCGTGACCAGCGGGTGGTTCGCGTCGTCGAGGATCTTGCGACCCTCCAGGACGTTGTTGCCGTCCAGCCGGACGACCAGCGGCTTGCTGGCGGAGTCGCCGAGGATCTTCAGCGCCTCGACGATGCCGGTGGCCACCGCGTCGCAGGCGGTGATGCCGCCGAAGACGTTGACGAACACGCTCTTGACGTCCGGGTCGCCGAGGATGACGTCCAGCCCGTCGGCCATCACCTGCGCCGAGGCGCCGCCGCCGATGTCGAGGAAGTTGGCCGGCTTGACCCCGCCGTGCTTCTCCCCGGCGTAGGCGACCACGTCCAGGGTGGACATCACCAGGCCGGCGCCGTTGCCGATGATGCCGACCTGGCCGTCGTCGAGCTTGACGTAGTTGAGGTTCTTGGCCTTGGCCTTGGCCTCCAGCGGGTTCTCGGTGCGCTCGTCGACCAGCGCGGCGTGGTCGGGGTGGCGGAACCCGGCGTTCGCGTCGAGGGTGACCTTGCCGTCCAGCGCGATCACCTTGTCCTGCGGGTCGCGGACCAGCGGGTTGACCTCGACCAGGGTGGCGTCCTCGGCGACGAAGGTCTCCCACAGCTTGACGATCACTTCCGCGGCGGCGTCGGCGACCGCGGCCGGGATCTTGCCCGCGGCCACGATCTCGGCGGCCTTGGCCCGGTCGACCCCGGCGATCGCGTCGACCGGGATGCGGGCCAGCGCGTCCGGCCGCTCCACGGCCAGCTGCTCGATCTCCATGCCGCCCTCGGCCGAGCACATGGCCAGGAAGGTGCGGTTGGACCGGTCGAGCAGGAAGGAGAAGTAGTACTCCTCGGCGATGTCGCTGGCCTGGGTGACCAGCACCCGGTGCACGGTGTGGCCCTTGATGTCCAGGCCGAGGATGGCCTCGGCCTTCTGCCTGGCCTCGTCCGCGGTCTCGGCCAGCTTGACGCCGCCGGCCTTGCCCCGGCCGCCCGTCTTGACCTGCGCCTTCACCACCACGGCGGTGCCGATCTCGGCGGCCGCGGCAGCCGCGTCGTCGGCCGTCTCCACCGTCCGGCCCGGCAGCACCGGGACTCCGTGCGCGGCGAAGAGATCCTTCGCCTGGTACTCGTAGAGGTCCACTGGCTCTCCCACTCCGCTGTGCCCGCGGACCTCGGCTGCCCGCGGATCGGCTGCTCCCGCGACCCTAGCGACGCCCGCGGCACCCGCCCTGACCTGCCCTGGTGACCGCAGTCACCCGCTGCGGCGAGCCGAGCGTGGCGGGTCCGCGCGATTGCCGCTCGGCGGCGGCCCCGGTTGTGACCTACCGTCACCCGTATGGCTCTGCTCGGCACCGGAGCCGCCGCGGTCATCGACGGCATCGCCGCGGCGGCCGGGTCCGCGCGGGCCGCGGCCACCGGGCTGGGCCGGGCGGGCGCGTACGCGGCCCGGACCTTCGTCACCCCGGCCGGCCTGCGGGGGCTGGCGGTCGAGTGGGCCTGGCTGGCCGCGCACGCCGCGGTGTACCCGGCCGGAGCGCTGCACGAGCAGCTGACCGAGCGGAGCGGCTACCGCACCGATCCGCTGCCACCCCTGCGGCGCAGCCTGGTGGTCAGCGCCCCGGAGGCGGCCGGCACCCCGATCCTGCTGGTGCACGGGATCATGGACAACCGCTCGGTGTTCACCGTCTTCCGCCGCCACCTGCGCCGGCGCGGCTTCGGCGTGGTGCACGCGATGAACTACGGCCTGTTCACCGGCGACCTCCGCGCCGCGGCGCACGCGCTGGGCAAGCACGTCGAGCGGCTGCAGGAGCAGACCGGCGCCGACCGGGTGCACGTCGTGGGGCACTCGCTGGGCGGGGTGATCGCCCGGTACTACGTGCAGCGGATGGGCGGCTCGGCGAACGTCGACACCCTGGTCACGCTGGGCAGCCCGCACACCGGGACGCTGGCCGCCTACCTGCTGCCCACGCCGCTGGCCCGCCAGCTGCGACCGGGCTCGGAGCTGCTGGCCGAGCTGGAACGCCCGGCACCGGGCTGCGACACCCGGTTCCTGGTGGTCTGGAGCCGGATGGACCAGATGGTCGTCCCGCAGCGCAACGCCCGGCTGACCCACCCCGACCTGCACGTCGAGCAGCTGGAGTTGCGTGACGTCGGTCACCTCTCGCTGCCGATCGATGCCCGGTCGATGCACTGGGTGGTGACCCAGCTGGCCCGGTCGGACCACGACCGCCGCCCGTTCCGTCGAGGTCACCGCACCGAGGCGGGTCACCCGACGACGCTGGGTCACCACCGGTCGCCGGCGTCCTGAATCCGATGCTCCGGGCGCCGACACACCGCAACCGGATTTGCCCCCGGCGCGTCGGGGCCGCTACGTTTCCCGGGCCCAGTCACGGACCGATCACGGTGGTCCGGCGCCGACCCCGATCGTCGCCGGTGGAGTTCCCCAGCTCCGACCGCCGCGGGACGCCGACCCGGGTAGCACGGATCATGTCGAGAAGGGCAGGTCTTGGCGCGCCACCGCTCCCCCAGCGGCGCCCAGGCGGACGACCCCGAACGCACGATGCCACTGCGCGTCGTGACGGTCCCGGGTGCGCACCGCCTCCCGGCGCCTCCCGCCGCGCACGTACGCGGCCGGGCCATGGTCGCCGCGGTCGCCGCGGGTGGCGTGGTCGCCGCCGGGCAGTCCCTGGTCCCGCCGCTGGACGCCGAGACCGCCCCGCCACCCGTCGCCAGCGCCCTGCTCCCGGTGGCCGAGATCGCCGAGGCCCCGCCGACCCGGCAGCCGATCGCCGCCATCGGCGGCAACCAGCTCGCGGTCGACCCGCTCACCCTCGGCGCGCTGGACGCCACCGCCGAGGTGGACGTGGCCAACCTGGCCAAGGCCGTGGACATCGGCCGGGAGCTGGCCCGGCAGGCCGCGATCCTCGACTCCGCCCGCGCCGACGGCGCCCGCGACGCCTTCCTGGTCGGCGACAACGCCTACGTCCGCCCCACCGAGGGCCGGCTGACCTCCGCCTTCGGCGCCCGTTGGGGCACCTCCCACCAGGGCATCGACGTCGCCAACGAGATCGGCACGCCGATCTACGCGCTCACCGACGGGGTGGTCGAGGAGGCCGGCCCGGCCAGCGGGTTCGGGCTGTGGGTGGTCGTGCGCCACCACGACGGCACCCAGACCGTGTACGGCCACGTCAACCGGATCTTCGTCGAGGTCGGCCAGCCGGTCGCGGCCGGCGAGGAGATCGCCGAGCTGGGCAACCGCGGCATCTCCACCGGCCCGCACCTGCACTTCGAGGTCTGGGACGCCGACGGCGACAAGCTCAACCCGCTGCCCTGGCTGCGCGACCACGGCATCCAGTTCTAGAGCTCCCGCCGCGGGGCCTGCGGTGATCAGGCGTGCGGTGGCGCGGACCGGTCGAAATGGGTGCGCAGCGCCACGCTGGTGGCGGTGTCGCGCACGGCCCGCATCGAGTTGAGCCGACGGGTGACGTCCATGAGGGCGTCGTTCGACTCGACGTCGACCAGCAACGCCATGTCGCGCTCGCCGGCGACCGACCAGCACGCCCGCACCTCCGCCCAGCCCTGCAGCTCCGCGGCGACCTCCGAGTACCGAGGGGCGTCGAGGTTGAGCAGCACGATGGCGGTGACCGGGGCCCGCTCCGCCGACCTGCCCAGGCGGACGGTGTAGCCGGCGATGACGCCGTCGCGTTCGAGGCGGACCAGGCGCTGGTGGACGGCCGCGCGGCTCAGCCCCACGCCCCTCGCGATCGACGACGCGCTCAGCCGGGCGTTCGCGGACAGCCGCCCGATGATGGCCCGGTCGATGTCGTCGAGCGATCGATTCGTCATCGGGTCCTTTCGTTCCGTACCGTCCAGGCCCGAGATTCGCCCGGTACACGAGGAGAGGATCGACAGCTCAGGCTATACGTTCCGCACAACCGATTCCGGGCGGAAGGAGCGAAGTGATCGCGCGATTCGCGGCGGACACCGCGTTGATCGTCGTCGACCCGCAGGTCGGGACGGACTGGCTGACCCATTGGGGAGGCGCGCACGGGCGCCGGAACAACCCCGACGCAGAGGAACGGATCGGCGAGATCCTGGCGGCCTGGCGATCCCACGACCTGCCGGTCGTCATCACCCGCCACGAGTCGGTCGAGGCCGCCTCGCCGCTGCGTGCCGGCACCCGCGGCTGCGACTTCAAGCCGGGCCTGGGGCCGCGTCCCGGCGAGGACGTCGTCGTCAAGTCCGTCAACGGCGCCTTCTTCGGCACCGACCTCGAACTGAGGCTCCGGAGGCGCTCGGTCCGGCGCCTGGTGGTGGCCGGGTTCTTCACCAACATGTGCGTCGAGACGACCGTCCGCACCGCCGGCAACCTGGCCTACGACACCTACCTGGCCCACGACGCGTGCTCCACGACGAACCGCCGGGGTCCGGACGGAACCGACCACGACCCCGAGACCGTCCACGGGCTCAGCGTCGCGGTCCTGCACGGCGAGTTCTGCACCGCGCTGACCGCCGACCAGGTCGTCGGGCTCTGCGCCGGGTCGAACACCGAGCTCAGCAGGGCCCAGGGCAACGAGCCGTGACCGTTTCAGCTGCTCGACGACCCCGACGGGCTCGGCGCGGGCCGGCGGGCACTCGTCACCCGGTCCACGTCACAGCTTCTGCATCGGGACGCCGCCGATCAGCATCAGCCGCACCGTGCCGGCGCTGCCGAAGTCGATCGTGACGGTGGCCCGCACGCCCGCCCCGTCCGAGGCGACCACCGTGCCCAGGCCGTACTTGTCGTGGTTGACCCGGTCGCCGACGTCCAGGCTCAGCGTCGGGGTCAGCGTGCGCGCCGGCACGTTCCAGGTGCCGCGGTCGGTGGCCGTGGCCCGGCGGCCGAAGCCGAACCGGCCCACCGGCGCCGAGCGCTCCGGCTCCGCCCGGCGCCAGTCGACCAGCTCGTCGGGGATCTCGCCGAGGAACCTGGACGCCGGGTTGGCGTTGGGCTGGCCGAACGTGGAGCGGATCATCGCCCGGGACAGGTAGAGCCGGTGCTGGGCGCGGGTGATCCCGACGTAGGCCAGCCGGCGCTCCTCGGCCAGCTCGGACGGGTCGCCCATGGCCCGCATGTGCGGGAACACCCCGTCCTCCCAGCCGGTCAGGAACACCACCGGGAACTCCAGGCCCTTGGCGGTGTGCAGGGTCATCAGGGTGACCATGCCGGCGTCGTCGTCGGGGATGGAGTCGGCGTCGGCGACCAGCGCCACCCGCTCCAGGAACGCGGCCAGCGACCCCGGCTCGGGGACGCCGGGGTCCGGCTCGGGCGCGAACTCCGGTTCCACGGCCAGGTCGGCGACCGCGGCGTCGCCGGCGAACTCGCGGGCCACCGTGACCAGCTCGGCCAGGTTGTCCAGCCGGGAGGCGTCCTGCGGGTCCTCGCTGGCCTCCAGCTCCGCGGTGTAGCCGGTGCGGGCGTAGACCGCCTCCAGCAGCTCGGCGGTGGACTCCCCGCGCTGCACCAGCTCGTCGAGCCCGTCGAGGATGTCGACGAACGCGGTGATGCACCGCTGCGAGCGGGTGACCAGGCCCGGGATGCGCTCCGGGGTCTGCGCGGCGACCCGCAGCGCCGCGGCGAAGGAGATCCGCTGCCGGTCGGCGTAGGTGGCGACCAGCTCCTCGGCGCGCTCGCCGATGCCGCGCTTGGGCACGTTGAGGATCCGGCGCAGGCTGACCGTGTCCTCCGGGTTGGAGAGCACCCGCAGGTAGGCCAGCGCGTCGCGGACCTCCTTGCGCTCGTAGAACCGCACCCCGCCGACCACCTTGTACGGCAGCCCGACCCGCAGGAAGACGTCCTCGAACACCCGGGACTGGGAGTTGGTCCGGTAGAAGACCGCCACGTCGGAGTTGCGCACCTCGCCGGCATCGACCAGCCGGTCGATCTCGGCGGCCACGAACGCGGCCTCGTCGTGCTCGTTGTCGGCGACGTAGCCGACGACCTTCTCGCCGTCGCCCTGGTCGGACCACAGCCGCTTGTCCCGGCGGTTCGGGTTGCGCGCGATCACCGTGTTGGCCGCGGTGAGGATGGTCTGGCTGGAGCGGTAGTTCTGCTCCAGCAGGATCGTCCGGGCGTCCGGGAAGTCCTGCTCGAACTCGATGATGTTGCGGATGTTGGCGCCGCGGAAGGCGTAGATGGACTGGTCGGAGTCGCCGACCACGCACAGCTCGCCGGGCTCCAGCCCCGGCTCCGGCGGCGCGACGAGCTCGCGGACCAGCACGTACTGGGCGTGGTTGGTGTCCTGGTACTCGTCGACCAGGACGTGGCGGAAGCGGCGCCGGTAGTACTCCGCGACGGCCGGCAGCCGCTGCAGCAGGGTCACCGTCTCCATGATCAGGTCGTCGAAGTCGAAGGCGTTGGCGGTGCGCAGCCGGGCCTGGTAGACGGCGTAGACCTCGGCCACCCGGCGCTCGAACTCGTTGGCCGCCCGCTCGGCGGCGTCGTCCGGGCCGAGCAGCTCGTTCTTCAGGTTGGAGATCTGCGCGGCCAGCGCGCGCGCGGCGAACTTCTTCGGGTCCAGCTCCAGGTCGCGGGCGACCAGGCCGACCAGCCGGCGGGTGTCGTCGGCGTCGTAGACCGAGAACGCGCTGCGCACCCCCAGGTGCTTGGCCTCGCGGCGCAGGATCCGCACGCACATCGAGTGGAACGTGGACACCCACATGGCCGCCGACCGGCGCCCGACCAGGGCGTCGACCCGCTCCTTCATCTCGGCCGCGGCCTTGTTGGTGAAGGTGATGGACATGATCTCGCCGGGGTGCACCCCGCGCTCGGCCAGCAGCCAGGCGATCCGGTGGGTGAGCACCCGGGTCTTGCCCGAGCCCGCCCCGGCCACGATGAGCAGCGGCGAGCCGGAGTGCACCACCGCCTCGCGCTGGCGCGGGTTGAGCCCCTCGAGCAGCGCGGCACCACGCTCCGTGCGGGGGGCGCCCGGCTGCGCGGAGGCGTTCGCGGAGGTGTTCTCGGTGGGTAGTTCGAACAGCGCGCTCATCGTGTTCGAACGATACCGCCGCTGCCCGACGCCCCTTCGCTGTGGCACACTCACCGGCGTGCCACTGATCAGCAGCCGATTTTTCTACGGGTACCGGACACCGGTTCCCGTGGCCTGCTGACCAGCCCCCACGACGCCCCGGAGTCCTCAGGACCCGGGGCGTTCTCGCGTCACGGGCCCGGAGGAGCCGGCGACCAGGAGGAGACCGTGACCGTGACCGACACACCCCCGTCGACCCCCGCCTCCGGCGACACCGCCGACACCGCCGCCGCCGATCTGCCCCCGATCGACCCGCCCGAGGTCATCGACGAGCTCCGGCTGGAGATCGACCGGCTCGACCGGGAGATCCTGCGCCTGGTCAAGCGGCGCAGCGAGGTCTCGCAGCGGATCGGGCGCGCCCGGATGGCCGCCGGCGGGCCGCGGATCGTCTACAACCGGGAGATGGCCGTGCTGGCCCGCTTCCGCGACCTCGGCCCGGACGGCCGGACCCTGGGCATGCTGCTGCTGCGGCTGGGCCGCGGTCGCCTGGGCGGCCACTGAGCCGTTCCCGCCGCCGTTCCCGCCCGGTCGGCGCCCCACCCTCGTGCCGATGACGTGGCACTCTGGAGGCATGGGAGCTGCGGTCGGCGTCATCGCCTTCGTCATCGCGCTGGTCGGGCTGATCGCGGCGCTCGGGCACGTCGGGTACCTGGCCATGCTCAACAGCGCCGCGCGCAAGCGCGGCGCATCGGGCCAGTACGCCGTCGACTACGTCGGCGGTCGCTGGAAGGTCGCCGGGGTCACCGCGGCGGCGGCGGCGTTCGGCCTGCTGCTGACCAGCGGCGGCCTCGCCCCGGACGTCCTGGGCCTGCTCATCAGCGGCGGAGCCGGACTGGCCGCCCAGCGGCAGCTGGAGTCGACCCGCAAGAACTTCCGCGGCCAGGCCTGAGCCCGCCCCGGCGCCGTAGAGTGCGCCGGTGAGCGATCTTGCTGTCCCGCCGGTGCCCCACCGGGCCACCGTCCGCGCCGACGTCGAGCGCGTCCTCGTCGTCACCGCGCACCCCGACGACGTCGACTTCGGCGCCGCGGGCACCGTGGCGACGTGGACCGACGCCGGTTACGAGGTGACGTACTGCATCGTCACCGACGGGGACGCCGGCGGCTTCGACCCCGACGTCCCGCGCTCGGAGATCGCCGGCATCAGGCAGGCCGAGCAGCGCGCGGCGGCGGCCGAGGTCGGCGTCACCGACGTGCGGTTCCTCGGCTACCCGGACGGCCGGCTCTACGTCACGCACGAGCTGCGCCGGGACATCTCGCGGGTCATCCGGGAGGTGCGCCCGCAGCGCGTGGTGACGCAGTCGCCGGACCGCAACTACGCGCGGATCTACGCGAGCCACCCGGACCACCTGGCGACGGGCGAGGCGGTGCTGTGCGCGGTCTACCCCGACGCGCGAACGGGTTGCGCGCGTCGGGGTAGACCGCGCACAGCGTCGCCTCGCCGGTGGCCAGGTGGTCGGGGTGCGAGGCGTAGATGCGCTCGAAGTTGCGCTGCGGGCTCTGCGTCAGCAGCCGCTGCGGGCGTACCTGCCGGATGACCCGGCTGATGTCGCGGCGCAGCTCCAGCGACGGGGTGAGCCGCCCGTCCGGGTAGCCGAGGAACCGCACGTCGGTGACGCCCACCTCGGCCGCCGCGGCGCGCTGCTCGGCCTGCCGGATGCCCGCGATGCGGTCGCGCGGCACGTCCGGGTCGAAGCCCCCGGCGTCCCCGTCGGTGCAGATGCAGTACGACACCTC
>JASLAP010000458.1 GCA_030147065.1 Pseudonocardia sp.
GGTGCTCCGCTCACTCGCTCAGTGCGTACGTACGGGAATCACTTGCCCGGGACACGGACGATCAGCGCGTCGCCCTGACCGCCGCCGCCGCACAGTGCCGCCGCGCCGACGCCGCCGCCGCGGCGCTTCAGTTCCAGGGCCAGGTGCAGCGCCAGCCGCGCGCCGGAAGCGCCGATCGGGTGGCCGAGGGCGATCGCGCCGCCGTTCGGGTTGACCTTCGCCGGGTCGACGCCGAGCTTGCGGGTGGACACCACGCCGACCGCGGCGAACGCCTCGTTGATCTCGATGATGTCCAGGTCGGCGGGCTCGATGCCCTCCTTGCGGCAGGCCGCGGCGATGGCGTTGGCCGGCTGCTCGTGCAGGCTGGAGTCATCCGGACCGGCCACCATGCCCTGCGCGCCGATCTCGGCCAGCCAGGTGAGTCCGAGCTCCTCGGCCTTGGCCCTGCTCATGACCACCACGGCCGCGGCGCCGTCGCTGATCGGCGAGGACGAGCCGGCGGTGATGGTGCCGTCGGCGGCGAACGCCGGGCGCAGCTTGCCCAGGCCCTCGGCCGTGGTCTCCGGCCGGATGCCCTCGTCGGCGTCGACGACCACCGGGTCGCCCTTGCGCTGCGGCACCTGCACCGGGACGATCTCGTCGCCGAACAGGCCGCTGGCCACGGCCTTGCCGGCCCGCTGGTGCGAGGCGGCGGCGAACTCGTCCTGGTCGGCCCGGGTGATCTCGTAGCGGCTGTTGTGCTTCTCGGTGGAGGCACCCATCGAGACCTGGTCGAACGAGTCGTGCAGACCGTCGAAGGCCATGTGGTCGAGCATCGTCACGTCGCCGTACTTGAACCCGGCGCGGGACTTGGCCAGCAGGTGCGGGGCCTGGGTCATCGACTCCTGGCCGCCGGCCACCACGATCTCGCACTCGCCGGCCCGGATCAGCTGGTCGGCCAGGGCGATGGCGTTCAGCCCGGACAGGCAGACCTTGTTGACCGTCAGCGCCGGCACGTCCATGCCGATGCCGGCGGCGACCGCGGCCTGCCGGGCCGGGATCTGGCCGGTGCCCGCGGTGAGCACCTGCCCCATGATCACGTAGTCGACCTGGTCGGGGCGCACCCCGGCCCGCTCCAGCGCACCCTTGATGGCGAACCCGCCCAGCTGGGCGCCGGTGAAGTCCTTGAGCTGGCCGAGCAGCCGACCCATCGGCGTGCGGGCTCCTGCGACGATGACGGATCCGGACACGGTTCCTCCTGCGACTGCGGCGGCCAGGGTGGACCGACGATACCCGCCGGCATCGCCACATCGTGCCGTCCCGGGAGCCGGTCCTCGGGGTGATGCGTCGCACAAACGCACGTCAGCGGCCCGGGCTACATTCCGCCCATGGTTGAGCACACCGGCGCGCGGACCAGCGGGCACACCGTTCTCGGGGTGGACCACGTCGGGATCGCGGTCGCCGACCTGGATGCGGCGATCGCCTGGTACGGCGCCACCTTCGGGCTGGTCGCCACGCACGTCGAGACCAACGAGGAGCAGGGCGTGCGGGAGGCGATGCTGTCCGCGCCCGACGCCGCGACCGACACCGCCATCCAGCTGCTCGCCCCGCTGCGCCCGGACTCCCCGATCGGGAAGTTCCTGGACCGCAACGGTCCGGGCATCCAGCAGATGGCCTACCGGGTGGCCGACATCGAGGCCAGTTGCGCGGCCCTGCAGGAGCAGGGCCTGCGGCTGCTCTACGCCGAGCCGCGCCGGGGCACGGCCGGCTCGCGGATCAACTTCCTGCACCCGAAGGACGCCGGCGGCGTGCTCGTCGAACTGGTGGAGCCGGCCGCCGGGCACTGACCCCGACCCTTCCGGCACCCCTGTCCGACCCCAGAACCCGCGCCGTCCCCTGGTCCGGACGGGGCACCCGGGGTGACCCTGGCCGTCGATCCACCGGATCGACGGGCCGGGCCCGCCGGCGCGGGAGTGGCGCTCGTCACCGGAGTCGATTCAGCAAGTGGATCACGCCCGGAAGTGGTTACCATACTGCGCAGTAACCGCCACATTTCGGGATACCAAGCACCACGACCAGTGCCACCGGAGGCCAGCCGTGCAGGAGATCCTCGACGCCATCCTCGCCGACCAGCTCGATGCCGTCGGCGGACTCCCCGTCCCGGACCACTACCGCGGCATCACCGTGCACGCCGACGAGGTCGAGATGTTCGCCGGCATCCCGTCCCGGGACAAGGACCCCCGCAAGAGCCTGCACCTGGACGAGGTGGCCACCCCGGAGCTGGGGCCGGGCGAGGCCCTGGTCGCGGTGATGGCCAGCGCCATCAACTACAACACCGTCTGGACGTCGATCTTCGAGCCGATGTCGACGTTCGGCTTCCTGCGCCGCTACGGCCGGATCTCCCCGCTGACCGCCCGCCACGACCTGCCCTACCACGTGGTCGGCTCCGACCTGGCCGGCGTCGTCGTGCGCACCGGGTCCGGGGTGAACGCCTGGAAGCCCGGCGACCGGGTGGTCGCGCACTGCCTGTCGGTCGAGCTGGAGAGCCCGGACGGGCACAGCGACACGATGATGGACTCCGAGCAGCGGATCTGGGGCTTCGAGACCAACTTCGGCGGGCTGGCCGAGCTGGCGCTGGTCAAGTCCAACCAGCTGATGCCCAAGCCGGCCCACCTGACCTGGGAGGAGGCCGCCAGCCCCGGCCTGGTCAACTCCACCGCGTACCGGCAACTGGTCTCCCGCAACGGCGCCGCCATGAAGCAGGGCGACGTCGTGCTGATCTGGGGCGCGTCCGGCGGGCTGGGCTCCTACGCCACCCAGTTCGCGCTCAACGGCGGCGCCATCCCGGTGTGCGTGGTGTCGTCGCCGGCCAAGGCCGAGATCTGCCGGAAGATGGGGGCCGAGCTGATCATCGACCGGAGTGCCGAGGGCTACCGGTTCTGGAAGGACGAGCACAACCAGGACCCGAAGGAGTGGAAGCGCTTCGGCAGCCGGATCCGCGAGCTGACCGGCGGCGAGGACCCCGACATCGTCTTCGAGCACCCCGGCCGGGAGACCTTCGGCGCCAGCGTCTACGTGGCCCGCCGCGGCGGCACCATCGTCACCTGCGCGTCCACCTCGGGGTTCGAGCACAGCTACGACAACCGCTACCTGTGGATGAACCTCAAGCGGATCATCGGCTCGCACTTCGCCAACTACCGGGAGTCCTTCGAGGCCAACCGGCTGATCGACAAGGGGCTGATCCACCCGACGGTGTCCAAGGTCTACCCGCTGGCCGAGACCGGGCAGGCGGCGCTGGACGTGCACACCAACAGCCACCAGGGCAAGGTCGGCGTGCTCGCGCTGGCCCCCGAGGGGGGCCTCGGGGTGACCG
>JASLAP010000461.1 GCA_030147065.1 Pseudonocardia sp.
ATGGCGGCCGGGCCGGGGCCGGGAGTGGCAGCGCGGTCGGGCGCCGCACCCGGACCGGGGCCGGGCACAGCGGGGCCGGGCACAGCGGGGCCGGGCGCAACGACGGCGAGGTCGGGGGTGGAGGTCGGGACGGTGGTGGCGAAGGCGGCGACGAAGGCGGGGTCGGCGATCTGGCCGCGGACGACGCCGACCAGGTCGCAGTGCCCGTCGGCCAGCGCCCGCTCGGCCTGGGCCGGTTCGGTGAACCGGCCGACCCCGACCACCGGCACCGCCACCGCCGCCCGGATCGCGGACGGGATGACCAGCGCGTAGCCCGGGGCGGTGTGCATCGAGGCCTCGATCAGGTGCAGGGTCGCGGTGGCCACGCCGATGGAGGTGTTGACGTAGTCGACGTGCGGTTCGAGGAGCTGCGCGGTCCGCACGGCCTCGGCCAGCGGCGTCCCGCCCCGAATGCCCTCGTCCCCGCAGATCCGGACGCCGACCGCCCGGCCGGGCCCGAGCACGTCCCGGACGGCGGCGAGCACCTCCAGCACGATCCGCACCCGGTTCTCCAACGGGCCGCCGTACTCGTCGGTGCGGTGGTTGGTCAGCGGCGACAGGAACTGGCGCAGGATCGAGGCGTGCGAGCACTGCAGCTCGACGCCGTCGAAACCGCCGTCGACGCAGTGCGCCGCCACCCGGGCGTACCCGTCCACCAACTCGTGGATCTCGGCGACGGTGATCTCCTTGGGCACCTCGCGGTACAGCGGGTCGGGCAACGGCGACGGCGCCCAGACCGGCTCCCGGGAGTACATCCCGCTGGACTGCCCGCCGTTGTGGTTGAGCTGCGCGAGCACCGGGACGCCGTGCGCGTGGACGGCGTCGGTGAGCCGGCGGTAGCCGGGCAGCACGGCCGGGTCCCAGCCCCGGATCAGCTTCTCGTAGGGCCGGTCGAGCGGGTGCACCGAGTGCTCCTCGGTGATCACCAGTCCGGCACCGCCGGCCGCGCGCGCCGCGTAGTACGCCGCGTGTTGCTCGGTCGGCAGCCCGTCGACGGCGGCGTTGGTCAGGTGCGCGGAGAACACGACCCGGTTGCGCAGGCGCAGCGGTCCCACCTGCAGCGACGTCCCGATCAGCACAGCTGTCCGGCGGCGCGACGGCCTTCGAGGACGGCCTCGTACACGGTGCGCGGGGCCACGCAGTCGCCGGCGCGGGGCAGGTGCGGGCGGGCGCGCCAGAGGTCGTCGGCGGGCAGGCGGTGGCCGCAGTCGATCACGAGGGCGCAGGGCACCCGGCGGACCTCGCCCGTCCAGACGTGCTCCAGCACGGCGACGCCGGCCCGGACCTCGCACAGCGTCGAGCGCAGCTCGCGGACGACCCCGGCGCGGGCGAGGCGGGCGTTCGCCGCGGCCAGGTCGCCGGTGCGGCTCAGCTGGGTGCCCGGGACCTGGTCCGGGGTGACCAGCACGGTGGGGCGGCCGGTCGCGGCGATCTGCTCGGCGATCCCGACCCCGGTCCAGTCGCCGACCGGGTCGTGGACGAGGACGGGGCCCGGTGGGGCGGCCGCGACCGGGCCCGGCGGGGCAGGCGTGGCCGGCACGGCCGGGACCAGCGCGGCTGCGGTCGACCCGGCCGCCAGCACGGCCGCCTCGAACTCGGCCGCCGCCAGCACCGGAACGTCGCAGCCGTACTCGGGCGGCCGGGGCCGGGACCCGGTGGCCAGCACGACCCCCACCCCGGCCCGGTCGGCGGCGTCCAGGTCGTCGACCGTGGCCGTGACGCCGAGGTCGACCCGCACCCCCAGCCGGGCCAGCTCCCGCTCCCACCACGGCGCGAGCAGCCCCATCCGCCCCCGGCCGTGGACGGCGGCGGCCCACCGCAGGGCGCCGCCCAGCACCGGCTCCCGCTCGACGAGCCGGACCCGGTGCCCGCGCAGGGCCGCGGTCCGGGCGGCCTCCAGCCCGGCCGGGCCCCCACCGACCACCAGGACGTCCCGCGCGACCGGGTCGACGGGTGGGGGCCAGTCGTCGTCCAGCTCGTGGCCGGCGCCGGGCTCGGCCTCGTCGGAGACGACCGGGTTGCGCGGGTCGCGGACGGCGCTGCGCTGGTTCGACAGCGTGCACGGCCGGATCCGCTGCGGACGGCCCGCGCGCACGTGGGCGACCAGGTCGGGGTCGGTGATCTGGGCGCGGGTCATCTCGACCAGGTCGGCGGTGCCGTCGTCGAGGGCGGCCTGGGCCGCGGCCGGGTCGACGACACTGCCCTGCAGGACGGTCGGCACGCCGGCCGCCCGGCGCACGGCCGCGCACAGTCCCGCGTTGAAACCCGGCTCGACGTGCAGGTCGGGGCGGGTCGCACCGACCTAGAGCGCGCAGCCGCGGACCGGCACCAGGTAGTCGACCGCGCCGGCGAGCTCGGCGGCGGCGTCCGCGCCGGCCACGGGGGTGATCCCGGCCCACGGGGCCAGCTCGTCGCAGCACAGGCGCAGGCCGAGAACCCGGTCGTCGCCGAGCCCGGCCCGGACGGCGCCCAGCGCCTCGCGCAGCAACCGCACGCGGTCGGCGCCGTAGACGTCGGTGCGGTGGTTGGTCAGCCCGGACAGGAACTGCCGCAGGATCGAGTGCTGGCCGGCCTCGACCTCCACCCCGTCCAGATCGGCGGCCGCGGCCTGGGCGGCAGCCGCGCCGAACCCGGCGACCAGCGCGTCGATCTCGGGTTGCTCGACGGCCATCGGCACCTCGCGGGTGACCACGTCCGGCACCCGCGACGGCGCCCACAGCGCCTGGTGGTGGTGGGCCGAGCTGCCCTGCCCGCCGGCGTGCCCGAGCCCGGCCAGGACGAGCGCCCCGTGCGGACGGCAGGCCGCCAGCACGTCGCCCCAGCCCTCCGCGACCAGCGGGGCGCGCTCGTAGGGCCAGTCCGAGTCGTGCACCGACGCCGTCTCGGTGACGATCACCCCGGCCCCACCCGCGGCCCGCCGCCCGTAGTACGCCGCGTGCCGCGCGGAGAACCGCCGCCCGTCCCCGAGGTTGGTCTCGTGCGGCCCGAACAGCACCCGGCTCGGCGCCGTCCGCCCCCGCAGCCCGAACCCGCTGGTCAGCGCTCGTGAGTGAGTTTCATGCCCAGAGGCATGAAACTCACTCACGACCCCCATTCAGGCGCGGGCGGCGGCGGGGGTCAGCGGCGAGTCGGCGGCCACGGCGAGGGGGCTGGGGTCGCAGGCGCGGTCGGGACGGGTGGTGAGGGTGAGCGGGACCGGGCCGCGGGAGTTGCGCGGGGCGGAGCGTGAGTGGTCCACATCGGACTTCGGGATGGCGGTGGCGCCGTCCCGGGCGGCCAGGGCCTGCTCGCCGAACCCCCGCACGCACTCCGGGTCGGGCCCGTCCAGGGGCAGGCCGGTGAAGAACTTGGCCGCCATGCACCCGCCCTGGCACGAGTCGTAGTGCATGCAGGAGCTGCACGCCCCACCGGTCTGCGGCTGGCGCAGCTCGGCGAACAGCGCCGAGTCCCGCCAGACGCCCTCGAACCCACCCGCGTCGCGGACGTTGCCGGCCAGGAAGTTCTCGTGGATCGCGAACGGGCAGGCGTAGACGTCACCGACCGGGTCGATCAGGCACACCACCCGGCCCGCGCCGCACAGGTTGAGCCCGGGCAGCGCCTCGCCGTAGGCGGACAGGTGGAAGAACGAGTCGCCGGTGAGCACCTGGTCGCCGTGGCACACCAGCCAGTCGTAGAGCTGGCGCTGCTGAGCGGCGGTGGGGTGCAGCTCGTCCCACACGTCGGCCCCGCGGCCGGACGGGCGCAGCCGGGTGATCCGCAGCTGGGCGTCGAACTTGGCGGCGATCGCGGCGAACTCGTCGAGCTGGTCGACGTTCTGCCGGGTCATCACCACGCTGATCTTGGGCTGGCCGAACCCGGCCTCGGCCAGGTTCTCCAGCGCCCGCATCGCGGTGGCGTACGAGCCGGGGCCGCGGACGTGGTCGTTGATCTCGGCGGTGGCGCCGTCCAGCGAGATCTGGACGTCGACGTAGTCGGTGCGGGCGAGCTGCGCGGCGCGCTTGCGGTCCAGCTTGATGCCGTTGGTGGAGAACTTGACCCCGACGTCGTGGTCGATGGAGTAGTCGAGCAGCTCCCAGAAATCGGGCCGCACGGTCGGCTCGCCGCCGCCGATGTTGACGTAGAAGACCTGCATCTTCTGCAGCTCGTCGACGACGCCCTTCGCCTCGGCCGTGGTCAGCTCGCGCGGGTCGCGCCGTCCGGACGAGGACAGGCAGTGCACGCAGGCCAGGTTGCAGGCGTAGGTGAGCTCCCAGGTCAGGCAGATCGGGGAGTTGAGGCCGTACTGGAAGTGCTCGACCAGCTTCACGCGCGCTCCTCGATGGTTCCGTTCGCGGCCAGACCGGCCAGGGCGCGCAGGTAGGCGGGACGCTGCGCGGGCTCGACGCCGGCCGCCTCGATCGCGGCGTGCACCGAGGGGTGTCGCTCCAGCCCGGAGACGACGTCGACCAGCTGCGGGGTCTTCAGGAACGACAGCCGGCGGGTGCCGAAGTGGTACACCAGGGCCCCGAACGGCTCCGGGCGCAGCGCCACCTGCGCGCTGCACCGGAACGCCCGTCCCGGGTCGAACGCCGGCCCCGCCGCGGGGGCGGGGCCGGCGCCGGTCGAGTCGCTCACGGTGTTCCGCGCCGGGTCAGTAGACGCCGCACATGCCGTCGATCGAGACCTCCTCGACCAGGGTCTCCTCGACGACGGGCTCCTCGGGCGCGGACTGGGCTTCCGGGGTGGCGGCCATGGGCGACTCCTCACGTCGGCGGCGCGGACCCCGCCGACGCTAATTGGCACCGGGTGCCAGATACAAGACCCGCCCCACCGTCCGGTCCGTCCGACCCACCCGACCGGAGGGGGCGCTCCCGGGCCCGACGGAGGGGG
>JASLAP010000511.1 GCA_030147065.1 Pseudonocardia sp.
GTCCCCCGCCACCGTCCGCACCGCCGACGGCTCCGCCCTCCTCCACGGCTCCTGACCCCGCCGCGCGCCCGGAGAGCGCCTCACGACCTTCCGGGCACGGCCGCCAGCGGCCAGGTCGGCATCGGGCGGCGGCCTGCCCCGCCTGCCCGGCAGGAAAGCCACTTTCAGGACGGAATCGGTCCTGAAAGTGGCTTTGCTGACATCCGGGCTCGAGGGGCGTGGGCCGGACGAGGGCGGGGCGGCGTCGAGGGGCCGGGGGCGTCGGTGGGGTGGGGCACCATGGTCGGGTGGGGTCGCGGTGGGTGCTGCATCTGGACATGGATGCGTTCTTCGCCGCCGTCGAGCAGCTCACCCGCCCCACCCTGCGGGACCGCCCGGTGCTGGTCGGCGGGCTGGGGCCGCGGGCAGTGGTCGCCGGGGCCAGCTACCAGGCGCGGGTGCACGGCGCCCGGTCCGCGATGCCGATGGGCCAGGCCCGGCGGCTCTGCCCGCACGCGGTCGTGCTGCCGCCCCGGTTCGCCCTCTACCAGACGCTGTCCGAGCAGGTGATGGGCGTGCTCGCGGAGGCGGCCCCGGTGCTGGAGCCGGTGTCGGTGGACGAGGCGTTCCTGGAGCCGCCCGCGCTGGTCGGGGCGGACGCCGCCGAGGTCGAAGGCTTCGCCGCGCGGCTGCGCGCGGACGTCCGGGCCGCGACCGGGCTGCCCGCCTCGGTCGGCGCCGGGTCCGGCAAGCAGCTGGCCAAGATCGCCTCCGAGCTGGCCAAACCGGACGGGCTGCGGGTGGTGGCCCCGCAGGAGCAGGACGCGGTGCTGGCCGGGCTCCCGGTCCGGGCGCTGTGGGGGGTCGGACCGGTGGCCGAGGCCGGGCTGGGCCGGCTGGGCGTGCGGACCGTCGGCCAGCTCGCCACGATGGACACCCGCGACCTGACCGACCTGCTGGGCACCGCCCTGGGCACCGAACTGCAGCGCCTCGCGCGAGGCATCGACGACCGGCCTGTCGCCCCGCGCGGCGCGGCCAAGCAGGTCAGCGCGGAGACGACGTTCGAGGCGGACCTGACCGCGATGACCGCCGTGCACGACGCCGTCGCCCGGATCACCGAGAGCGCGCACCGGCGGCTGGTCGCCTCCGGGCGGGCGGCGCGCACCGTCACGGTCAAGGTGCGCAGCGCGGCCTTCACCACCGTCACCCGCTCGGAGACCACCGCGACCGGCAGCACCGACCTGGGCGCGCTCACCGCGGTCGCCCAGCGACTGGCCCGCAACGCCGTGCCCGAGGACGGGGTCCGGCTGATCGGGGTGTCGCTCGCCGGTCTCGTCGACGACCCGCCGCCGACCCTGTTCGAGGCCTACCGCGACCCCGGGACCGGCCCGGCGCTGCCTCCACTCACCACGCCGGGCCTCCCCGCGACGCCCTTCCCCGGCCTGGACGGCGCCGCCGACCCGGTGGAATCCGCCGTCAGCACCCTGCCGGCCGCCGGTCCCGTCCCCGACGCCGTTCCCGGGCGCGGCTGGCGCCCCGGCGACGACGTCCACCACGCCGAGCACGGCCACGGCTGGGTGCAGGGCGCCGGGCACGGCCGCGTCACCGTCCGGTTCGAGACCCGCAGCACCGGCCCCGGCCGCGCCCGCACCCTCCCCGCCGACGACCCCGCCCTGACCCCCGCCGACCCCCGCCTCAGCCTGCTCTGAGGTCCCGTCTGGGCCGCCACTCCGGGCACCCACGCCTCATGCGCCGGCCGCGACCCGGTCCACTGTGGCGTCACCGCCACCCATCAGCCGAGCCGAACGAAAGCCACCCTCGCGCAACCGGGCGAGCGAAGGGGCCATCACTCAGCCGCACGAGCGAAAGCCACACTCGCCCAACCAGGCCGAACGAAGGCCACTCTCGCTTCACTGAGCCGAACGAGAGCCACTCTCGCCCACCGGGCCGAGCGAGAGCCGCTCTGGCGCCACGGGCGGGACGGGGTGGGACGTCAGGCCGGGGGGCGCCAGGGGCGTGGGGGGAGGACGGGGAGGCCGGAGGGGGCGCACTGGCCCCCGCGCTCGCCGGCCAACCGGAAGATCAGCCAGCCGATCGTCGCGGCCAGGATCGACCCGGCCAGGATGCCGATCTTGGCGTCGTTGATCAGCTCCTCGTCGTCCAGGGCCAGTTCGGTGACGAACAGCGCCACGGTGAAACCGATGCCGGCCAGCCCGGCGCCACCGATGAGCTGCCCCCAGCGGAGGGTGTCGGGCACCGAGCCCAGCCCGGTGCGCAGCGCCACCCAGGTGCCGGCGGTCACGCCGATCAGCTTGCCGACCGTCAGCCCGGCGACGATGCCCCAGGTCAACGGGGAGATGGCCGCGGCGAGCAGGGTCTCGCCGGTGAGCACCACGCCGGCGTTGGCCAGCACGAACAGCGGGACGATCACGTAGCTGCTCCACGGCTGCACCCGCAGCTGCAACCGCTCGTTGGGCGAGACGGCCTCGCTCACCGCGGACTGCGCGGCCATCGCCCGCTGCGGGCTCGGGTCGAGCAGGAAGCTGGTGCCGACGATCTGGGCGCGGGCCATGTCGCGCGGGCGCGGCGCGTAGGCGTTCACCAGCAGGCCCAGCGCGACGCCGACCACGCTGGGGTGCACCCCCGAGGTGAGCGTGGCCAGCCACATCAGCAGCCCGATCAGCACGTAGATCGGGGTGCGCCAGAACTGGACGAAGCGCAGCGCGAGCAGGGCCAGGAACAGCGCGCCCGCGGTCAGCAGCGCGGTCACGTCGACGTCGTCGGTGTAGAAGAGGGCGATCGCGGCCACCGCGCCGATGTCGTCGACGATCGCCAGGGCCAGCAGGAACACCCGCAGCTGGTCCGGGCAGCGCGGGCCGACCAGGGCCAGCACCCCGATCACCACGGCGGTGTCGGTGGAGATCGCGATGCCCCACGCCCCGGCCGCCGGCCCGCCCGCGTTGAACAGCAGGAAGAACGCGGCCGGCACGGTCAGCCCGCCCAGCGCGGCCAGCGCCGGGGCGGCGAGCGCGCGGGCCCCGCGCAGCTCGCCCAGCACAGTCTCGCGGCTGATCTCCAGCCCGACGCTGAAGAAGAACAGCACCATGAGCCCGTCGTTGACCCAGTGCCGCAGGTCCAGCGCCAGCGCGCTGTCGCCGACGGAGAACCGCAGCTCGGTGTGCCAGAACTCCTCGTAGCCCAGCGGCAGGTTGGCCCATGCCAGGGCGATCACCGCGGCGCACAGCAGCAGCACCGCCGAGCCGGATTCGGTGCGCAGGAAGGACCGCGCGGCGCGGCTGAGCTCGCCGCGCTCGGTTAGGGTCGTGATCGCCACGGGACACCATCCTGCCGGAGGAGGACTGCGATCACACTCGACCCACGGATCGGGACCTACGACCACCTCCAGGGGGTGCTCGGCGCCGAGCTGAGCCTGCTGGAGTACGGCGACTTCGAGTGCCCGTACTGCCGCGCCGCCGTCCCGGTCGTCAACGAGATCCGGGAGAAGCTCGGCGACCGGCTGGTGTTCGTCTTCCGGCACTTCCCGCTCGCCGAGCTGCACCCGTTCGCCCTGTCCGCGGCGGTCGCCGCGGAGGGGGCGGCGATCAAGGGCCAGTTCTGGCCGATGCACGAGAAGCTGTTCGCCGGCGACGAGCCCCGGCTCACCCAGGACGACCTGCGCCGCTACGCCGAGGAGATCGGGGTGCCGCCGGAGAAGGTGACCTGGCCGGCCACCCGGTTCGTCGAGGACCGGGTGGAGGCCGACTTCAACTCCGGGGTGCGCAGCGGCGTCGGCGGCACACCCACGTTCTTCGTCAACGGCGAGAAGTACCGCGGCCCGGTGACCACCGAAGCGCTGCTGGACGCGCTGCTGTCGTGAGCCCGACGTGAGGGTCGGCACCTGGAACCTGCTGCACGGACTGGACATCCGCACCGGCCGGGTCGACCTGGGCGCGGTCGCCGACGCCGTCCTGGAGCTGGACGTCGAGGTGCTCGCGGTGCAGGAGGTCGACCGCGGCCTCCACCGGTCCGGCGGCACGGACCAGGTCGCCGCGCTGGCCGACAAGCTCGGCTGGTACGGCGAGTTCGCCCCGACGCTGCTCGGCGAGCCGGTGCGCAGCTGGGACGCCGTCGCCGACCGGCCCGACCCGGGCGGCCCGGCCTACGGGATCGGGCTGCTCAGCCCGCACCCCCTGCACGACGTCGCCCGGCTGGAGCTGCCGGGCGGCGCGGCCCGGCAGCGCCGCACCGCGGACCGGACGGGCCGGTTCCCGCCGTTGCGCGACCGCGAGCCACGCACCGTGCTGCGGGCCCGGGTGGCCCCGCCCGGTGGCCCGGAGGTCGTCGTCGCGAGCACGCACCTGTCCTACGTGGTCGCCCGGGCCGCCCGGCAACTGCGTCGCACGACGACCTGGCTGGGCACCGCCGGGCCGGCGACCGTGCTGCTCGGCGACCTCAACCTGCCGTACCGGCTGCTCGTCCCAGCGCTGACCGGGACCGGCTGGACCCCGGGCCGGACCGCGGAGGGCACCTTCCCGTCCTGGCGACCCGGGATGCAGCTCGACCACGTCGTCGTGCGCGACGGCGGACCGCGTGACACCCGGGCGCACCCGTCCGGTCCCAGCGATCACCGCGCGGTCACCGCCGAGTTGGACTTCAGGTAACAGTCGCGCACGGAGTGCGCGCTGGTGCTGCCGGAACCGCCGACCGCTGTCGCAGAATGACGGGGTGCGACGTGCCGGTCTCCGCCTCGGGCTGGTCTCGCTGGTGCTCGCGGTGGTGGCCATGATCGCCGCGGCCCGCGCCCTGGCGCTGGTGGTCTACATGGCCATCGCCTACCGGATCGACGTCGACCCGATCTCCGACCCGCTGAGCCTGTACGTGTTCGTCGAGGGCGGCGGTGAGGTGTTCTCCTCCGCCGCGCTCACCCTGGCCGCGGCCATGATGGCGCTGCTGCTGGGCATGCTGCAGGCCGGGGTGCGGCTGCGCGGGCGCCCGGCGGGCTACTTCGCGGGCTGGGCCGGCTGCCTGGTGCTGGCCACCGTGTTCCCCACCGACCAGTCGCCGTCGATCGAGACGCTGGCCGGCTGGGTGCACCAGGCCGCCGGGGCCGGCATCCTGGCGCTGCTGGCGCTGGGCGGGTTCGCGCTGCTCCCCCGGCTGGCCGAGGCCCCCGGCTGGGAACCGACGGTGCGGGTGGTCCGCGCGCTCTCCTGGTGGACCGCCGCGATCGCCGTCGCCTACGTGATCAGCCGGCTCAACGACTGGTTCCCCGAACTCGTCGACGTGACCCTGGGCTTCGACCCCGGCGGCATTCTGCAGCGGCTGGCGCTGACGCTGGACGCGGCGGTGATCGTCGCGCTGGCCGCGCACCTGATCCGGGTGACCTGGCCGTCCCTGCGCAGCTCCGGCGGGCCGCCGGCGGCCTCGACCTGATCAGCCCTTCTCGGTCACCCCGGCGGCGTCGAAGGTCGCCACGTCGTGCAGCGCCTGGGCGGCGGCCTGCAGCACCGGTAGCGCGAGCAGCGCGCCGGTGCCCTCGCCGAGCCGCATGCCCAGGTCCAGCAGCGGTTCCAGGCCCAGCCCGGCCAGCGCCAGGGTGTGGCCGGGCTCGGCGGAGCGGTGCCCGGCCAGGCAGTAGCCCGCGGCGTCCGGGGCGACGGCCACCGCGGCCAGCGCCGCCGCGCCCGCGCTGATCCCGTCCAGCAGGACCGGGACCCGGTGTGCGGCCGCACCGAGCACCAGCCCGGCGAGCGCGGCGTGCTCCAGGCCGCCGAACGCCGAGAGCACCGCCACCGGATCGGCCGGGTCGGGGCGGTGCCGGGCCAGCGCGCGGGCGACGACGGCGGTCTTGCGGGCCAGCGTGGCGTCGTCGATGCCGGTGCCCCGCCCGGTCGCGACCGCCGGGTCAGCGCCGGTGAACGCGCAGATCAGGGCGGCCGCGGCGGTGGTGTTGGCGATGCCCATGTCGCCGGTGAGCAGGCAGCGGTGCCCGGCCGCGACCAGGTCCTCGGCGGTGTCGATCCCGGCCTGCACGGCGGCCAGCACCTGCGCGGTGCTCAGCGCCGGGCCGGCGGTCATGTCCGCGGTCCCGTCGGCGACCCGGCGGGACATCAGTCCCTCGGCGCGCTCCAGCGGCGTCGCCACGCCGACGTCGACGACGTGCACGGTGACCCCGGCCCGGCGGGCGAACGCGTTCACCACCGCACCGCCGGCCAGGAAGTTCGCCACCATCTGCGCGGTGACCTCCTGGGGCCACGGCGTGACCCCCTGGGCGTGCACGCCGTGGTCGGCCGCGAACACCGCGACCGCGGCCGGCTCGGGCACCGGGGGTGGGCAGGTCCCGGCGATGCCGGCCAGGGTGATCGCGACGTCCTCCACCCGGCCGAGCGCGCCCGGCTGGACCGGATGACCAAGCCGCCGGGCGCGCTCGGCCGGGTGGAGGCCGTCGCGGTCACCCTCGCCGGCATCGCCGGGACCTGCCCGCCGCCGGTGCCCGAACCGGCCGCGGTCGCGGTGTTCGCCGGCGACCACGGCGTGCACGCCCCGGGCGTCACGCCGTGGCCGCAGGAGGTCACCGCGCAGATGGTGGCGAACTTCCTGGCCGGTGGGGCGGTGGTGAACGCGTTCGCCCGCCGGGCCGGGGCGACCGTGCACGTCGTCGACGTCGGGGTGGCGGTACCGCTGGACCGCGCCGACGGGCTGGTCTCCCGCCGGGTCGCCGACGGGACCGCCGACATGACCACCGGCCCGGCGCTGAGCACCGCGCAGGTGCTGGCCGCCGTCGAAGCCGGGATCGACACCGCCGAGGACCTCGTCGCGGCCGGGCACCGCTGCCTGCTCACCGGCGACATGGGCATCGC
>JASLAP010000522.1 GCA_030147065.1 Pseudonocardia sp.
CGCCGCGTCCGGCGCGGCGACGTCCGCCCCGCCGTCGGCTCCGGCCGACCCGCCGTCGGCGGTGGCCGGAGCCACCGCCGACGGCGCGCCGACGGCGGACGGCTCGGGCAGAGCCACCGAGGTCGGGCCCTGGTCCTGCCCCGCCGCGCCCCCTGCGAGGAGCACGGCGACGATCAGCAGGGCGAGCGCCGCAGCCGCCCAGATCCGCCACCGGGGACTCCTCGACTCCGGCAGGTCGGGCTCGATCATCGGTCCTGATCCGGCGCGGTCGGCCGGGTGGACCTGCGTGAGCGGACGGCCAGTCCGGCGGCGAGCAGCGAGCCGGCGAGGGCGATCCCCCCGAGCGTCAGCGCGGGATCGTCCGAGTTCGGGGCCGTGCCACCGGCACCGGTCTTCGGGTAGCCGAGCGGGATGAGCACGGCACCGCCGCGACCGTTGCCGCCCGTGCCACCGGCGCTCGGTGCCGGGGCCTTGGAGGTGGTGGTGGCGCTGGTGCCGCCCTTGCCGGCTTCGCTGGTTCCGGCCGGAGCGGTCGTGGTGGCGCTGCTGCTACCGGGCGCGGTCGTGGTGGTGGCGCTGCTCCCGGGTTTGGTTGTCGTGGTGCTGGGGGCGGTGGTCACCGTGGTGCTGCTCGGCGCTGTCGTGGTGCTGGCGCTCGGGCCGGGGTTCCCAGGATTGCCGGGGTTGCCCGGGTTACCGGGGGCGCCAGGTGCACCGGGGTTGCCGGGAGCACCAGGAGCGCCGGGGTTACCGGGGGCACCAGGGGCACCGGGGTTGCCGGGGGCGCCAGGAGCGCCGGGGTTACCGGGGGCACCAGGGGCGCCGGGGTTGCCGGGGGCGCCGGGGTTGCCGGGGACACCAGGTGCACCGGGGTTGCCAGGTGCGCCGGGGTTGCCGGGGGCGCCAGGTGCGCCGGGGTTGCCGGGGGCACCGGGAGCACCGGGGCTGCCGGGGGCACCGGGAGCACCAGGGGCGCCAGGGCTGCCGGGGGCACCGGGGTTACCAGGCGTTGCCGTCGTGGTCGGGGGGAGCGTCGTGATGGGCGGGATGGTGGTCGGCGGGACCGTCGTGATCGGCGGGATGGTGGTGGGCGGAACGGTGGTCGGCGGGACCGTCGTGATCGGCGGGGTGGTGGTGGGCGGAACGGTGGTGGGCGGGACCGTGGTCGGCGGAATTGTCGTGGGCGGGACCGTGGTCGGCGGGATCGTCGTCGGCGGGACCGTGGTCGGCGTCGGCGGTGTCGTGGTCGGCGGGGTGACGACCGAGCAGTCCGGCGACGTGATCGTGTTGGTGTCGAGCGTGACCGCGCCGTTGCGCGCCAGCGCCCGTCCCTCCAGCGTCGCTCCGGTGTTCAGGGTGATCGAGGTCAGGGCCATGATGGTGCCGACGAAGTCGGTGCCGGTGCCCAGCGTTGCCGAGCTGCCGATCTGCCAGAACACGTTGCACGGGTTGGCCCCGTTGATCATCAATACGTTGCTGTTCGACGCGGTGATCAGGGTGGAGTCGGCCTGGAAGATGAACACCCCGTCGGTGGCGCCCTGCCCGTCCAGGGTCAGGGTGCCGGTCAGTCCCAGCGTGGGGTTGGTGTAGGCGCCCGGCAGCAGCGTGCGGCCGCCCAGCTCGACGGCCGCGAGCTCGGTGGACTCCTGGCCGGCGGCGTTGTTGTAGGCCGCGGTCAGGTCCGACTGGGCCTGCAGGGCGACGGCGTCCGCGCTGTGCACTTCCCCGGCCACGACGCCGGGCGGGAAGCCGGTGATGGCGGTCCCCGGACTGACCCCGAGGTCACCCTCGAGGGTCGACGGACCGGTGTTCGTCACCTCGGAGCCGGCCAGCACGCTGTAGCTGGCGGCGGTGCCCAGCGGCACCACGGTGGCGGCGTTCGCGCTCCCGGCGAACACCACGAGCAGCGTCGTCGTGAGGAGGGCGACCAGGGTCGCGAAGGCCGCGGCCGAACGGGTGCGGGTGCCGTGTGGCACGCGCGTGGAATGTTGCATGACCTGTTCTTCCGTTGGCTGTGCAGGGGGACCGGACGATCCGGATGTGCCGGGCCGGACCCGACCGCCGGCGATGCCGGCGCGGGCGACCTCGCGGCCGTTCGGGGTGGCCGGAGGGAAGGGCGGTCTCACGCCCGACGGTGGGCGCCCGGTGGCGCGGATCGGGCCCGGGTGCCTCTCGTTCTCCGGACTCCCGGTCGCCTTCGGCGGCCGGTGATCACCAGTGCGGCGCACGGTGGGATCGTCGGCGACGGTGTCGCCGTGAGCGGATGCTGCGAATGTCGAGGTCCGACGGCGGCGGGGTCTGGACCGGCGACGGGGCAAAGAAGCGAGCCGTACGGGCAGCGTGCGCTACTCCATCCGGCGGTCAGTCATGACCGCAGGTCGCAAGTAGGCTTTCGGCGCTGCTCTTCCGACGTTCACGATGTGTCAAGCGTGGCTCGACAACTCACACAGTCCGCCTTGTAGCTAGGAGTGTCAAGCCGGGCTACGCAGAGTTGCAAGCGGCGCTGACGCCCAGGACGGGCTGCAGCGACCACGCTGATGCCCTCGAGCGTGCAGTGGGGCGGCCGGGATGCGACGACGAGCGGGGCGATAACGTGATCGATCCGGCTGGGCCGGCGGGCTCTCAGCCGTCCCTCCACCAGCTCATCCGCTCGCGGATGGACGCCCGCGGCTGGTCCTACTCCGACCTGGAGCGCCGGTCCGACCGGGCGCTCAGCCGGGGCCGGTGGCAGCAGCTGGGGTCGGGTGTCCCGCAGCGGAAGTTCCCGGACCCGGCGTCGCTCACCGTGATCGCCCGAGTACTCGAAGTGGACATCACGACCGTCGTCCTCGCCGCGGCGCAGGCCGTCGGTCTGGACGTGCGTCCGCGCACCAGCGATCTGGCCGCTCTGCTGCCGTCGGGGAGCGATCAGCTGTCCGAACGCACGCGCGACGCGATCCTCGCCCTGGTCCGCGCCGCCGTCGCCGACCAGCAGGGGCCGTGCACGTCCGGCGCCGGGGACCGGACGCGTCGGCTGGAGCCACCGACGGCGTCCTGATCGGCCGCCCTTCCTCGCTCAGCGGAAGTCCAGGCCCCGGGCTGGACGACAGTGGCTCTCGTTCACCCAGGCCGGACGAGAGTGGCTTTCGTCCAGCTCGCTGGCACCCCCGGAGGGTTGAGCGAGGTCGGTGGGGGAGTCAGGGGGTTGGTGGGCGGTGGCGGAGGCCGTCCATCAGGAGGTCGAGGATGCGGCCGGCCTGGGCGCGCTGTTCCGGTGCGCCGGCCGCCAGGGAGATCCCGCTGAGCGAGGTGAGCACGTCGGCCGGGTCGACGTCGGCGCGCACGGTGCCGGCCGCCGCGGCGGTGGCGAGCAGGGTGGCGATGGCGCCGACCATCCGCTCCCGGCTCTGCGCGAACGGGTTGCCGCCCGAGGCGATGACGGCGTGCAGCGCATCGGCCATGCCGCGCTTGGTCGTCATGTAGTCGACGAACCGGTCCATCCAGGCCCGCACGGCCTCGTCGGTCGGGAGGGTGGCCAGCAGGTCGGGCACCGCGTCGCAGAGCCGGGCGAGCTCGCTGCGGTAGGCCGCCTCGACCAGTGCCTCGCGGGTGGGGAAGTGCCGGTAGAGGGTGCCGATGCCGACACCGGCCGCCTTGGCGATGCTGTCGAGGGTCACCTCGGCGCCCCCCGGCGTGGCGAAGGCGCGCACCGCTGCCGCCAGCAGCCGTTCGCGGTTGCGGCGGGCGTCGGCGCGCAGCGGGCGCTCGCTGGTCGCCATCGCACCTCCCGCCACGTCCGGAAAACGTCCAGCCTACGGGGAATGAACCGGATGAGGCTCCGGTTGCAGCGGACGTAGCGGAGGAACCTCCGTTTGACTCCGAGAGGGATGGCAGGCATGACCGACTCCACTCTGCTCAGCACCCCGTTCACCGCCACCTCCACGGCCGCCGAGGTGGTCGACGGGATCGACCTGGCCGGACGACGGGTGATCGTCACCGGCGGCGCGTCCGGGATCGGCGTCGAGACGGCCCGCGCGCTGGCCGGCGCCGGGGCCGAGGTGACCATCGCCGTCCGCGACCGGGAGGCCGGCCGGCGCACCGCGTCCGACATCCTGGCGACGACCGGGGAGAAGGTGCTGGTCGCGCCGCTCGACCTGGCCGACCGGGCGTCGATCGCGGCGTTCGTGGCGGCCTGGACCGGCCCGCTGCACGTCCTGGTGGACAACGCCGGGGTGATGGCCTCGCCGCTGGGGCGCACGGCGAACGGCTGGGAGATGCAGTTCGCCACCAACCACCTCGGCCACTTCGCGCTGGCCACCGGACTGCACCGCAACCTGGTCGCGGCCGGTGACGCCCGGATCGTCTCCGTCAGCTCCGCCGCCCACCTGCGGGCGGACGTCGACTTCGACGACATCCACTTCGAGCGCCGCGAGTACGACCCGTGGATCGCCTACGGCCAGTCGAAGACGGCCAACGTGCTGTTCGCGGTCGAGGCGACCCGGCGCTGGGGTGAGGAGGGGATCATGTCGAACGCGCTCATGCCGGGCGCGATCCGCACCAACCTCCAGCGCCACACCACCGACGAGGACATGCGGCGGCTGCGCGTGGCGTCCGGCGGCAGCGCGGAGCCCGTGTGGAAGACGCCCGAACAAGGCGCCGCGACCTCGGTG
>JASLAP010000535.1 GCA_030147065.1 Pseudonocardia sp.
GCGACGTGCACCGCGCCGAGGCCTGGTTCGCCCGGCACGGCGCCAAGGCCGTGTTCCTCGGCCGGATGGTGCCGCTGGTGCGCAGCCTGATCTCGGTGCCGGCGGGGGTCGAACGGATGCCGCTGCCGCTGTTCGCCGCCCCGACCACGGCCGCGCCCGGCCGGCCACACCGCACGCGTCGTCCGCTCCGGCCTCGGCCTGGCACTGGGCGCGGTCTCCGCGGTCGTCCACCTGGTCCTGCTGCTCCCGGCCGCCGCCGCCCTGCTCGTCCCGGCCCTGCGCGGGCCGGTGGCGTCCGGCGCGACCGCGCTCGCCCGCACCGAGGTCGCCCGGGTCGGCGCCCTGCTCGACGGCCCGGAACGGTCCGACGTGGACAGCCGCCGGGCCGTCGGCTACCTGCTCACCCGGCTGCCGGCCGGGCTGATCAGCGGCGCGATCCTGGGGCTGCTGGTCGAGGGTGCGGTGGTCGGCGCGGCGGTGCTGTGGTCGTGGGTGACGGCCACCCCGTTCGCGATCGAGCCGACCTACGTCATCACCGGCACGATCCTCGCCTACTGGGCGCTGCCCGGGCTGCTGCTGCTCTACCTCGCGCTGGCCGGGTTGACCGGGGTGACCTACTGGGAGCGCGCCCTGGTGCGCCGGCTGCTCGCCCCGACCCGCGAGGAGCAGCTGACCCGCCGGGTGGCCGCGCTGGCCGAGTCGCGCGACGCCGTCGTCGCCGCCGTGGACGACGAGCGCCGCCGCATCGAGCGCGACCTGCACGACGGCGTCCAGCAGCGGCTGGTCGCGCTCGGCATGCTCCTCGGCCGGGCGCGGCGCCACCCCGAGCGCGCGGAGCTGGTCGGGCAGGCGCACGAGGAGGCGCAGCAGGCGCTGGTCGAGCTGCGGGAGGTGTCGTGGCGGGTCTACCCGGCCGCGCTGGACACCGGCGGGCTGGCCGCGGCGCTGGAGGTGGTGGCCGAGCGGGCGCCGTTGCCGGTGCGGATCGACTGCGAGCTGCCCGTCGAACCGCCGGCGCGGGTGCGGGCGGTGGCCTGGTTCGTGGTCTGCGAGGCGGTGACGAACGCGGCCAAGCACTCCGGCGCCCGGGCCGTCCTGGTCGAGGTGCGGATCGACGGCCCGACCCTGCTCGCCACCGTCACCGACGACGGGCGGGGTGGCGCCGACCCCGCCGGTGGCGGCCTGGCCGGCCTGGCCCGGCGGGTCGCCGCGGCGGACGGGGCGCTGTCGGTGCGCAGCCCGCTGGGCGGGCCGACCACGGTGCGGGCCGAGCTGCCGTGCGGGTGACGATCGCCGAGGACTCCGCGCTGCTGCGCGAGGGCCTGGTCCGGTTGCTGGAGGACGAGGGGCACGTGGTGCTGGCCGCGGTCGGCGACGGGCGGGCACTGCTCGGGGCGGTCGGGCGCGAGCAGCCCGACGTCGTCGTCGCCGACGTGCGGATGCCGCCCACCCACACCGACGAGGGCGTGGTCGCGGCGCTGGAGATCCGCAGGCGGTGGCCGCGGGTCGGGGTGCTGGTGCTGTCGCAGTACGTCGAACGCCGGCACGCCGCCCGGCTGCTGGCCGACGACGGCGGCCGGGTCGGCTACCTGCTCAAGGACCGGGTGGCCCAGGTCGGGGAGTTCCTCGACGCGCTGGACCGGGTGGGCCGGGGCGGCGCGGCCTTCGACCCGGAGGTGGTCCGCCGGCTGCTGGCGGCCGGCCCGCTGGAGCGGCTCACCCCGCGCGAGCGCGACGTGCTGGACGCGATGGCCGAGGGGCTGACGAACGCCGCGGTGGGCGAGCGGTTCCGGATGTCGGTGAGCGCGGTGGAGAAGCACGTGGCCTCGATCCTGGGCAAGCTCGGCATCGCCGAGGAGGCCGGCTACAACCGGCGCGTGCTGGCGATCCTGCGCTACCTCGGGGGCCGCGGCTGAACCCACGAAAGGGACAGGTGCCCGGCCGGCAACGGTGTCCGGATCGGACGTTCGGCCGCATCCTTTCCCCATGGCCCCGCCGGCGTTCGGCCGCGACGTCGTCCAGAAGCGCTTCGAGGGACGGCTCTACCTGGTGCTCGGTCGCGCCGACGCGCCGTCGGTGCTGCTGCTGCACGAGCTGGCCGGCATCGACGAGCACCTGCTGAGCTGGGCGCGCCGGCTGGGCACCCGGTTCCGCGTCGTCGTCCCCGCGCTCCTCGACCCGGACGGCGACGCCGGCGCGCTCGCCACCCTGCGCGCGATCTGCATCTCCCGCGAGATCCACTTCTTCGCCGCCGGCCGGACCAGCCCGATCGTCGACTGGCTGCGCCGCCTGGTCGCGCACGACGTACCCGGGCGCTACGGCGTGATCGGCATGTGCATGACCGGCGGGTTCGCCCTCGCCGTGGCCGTCGACGAGCGGGTGAGCGCGGCCGTGGTGGCGCAGCCGGCGCTGCCGGTCAGCACCCGCCACCTGCGCTGGATCCCCGGCGACGGGCACCGGGTCGCCGACCTCGGCCTGGACCGGGCCGACCTCGAGCGCCTGCGCGACCGGGCGGACCTGCGGGTCCGGGCGTTCCGTTTCCGCGACGACGCGGTCTCCCCGCCCGAGCGCCTGCGGACCGCCCACGACCTGCTCGGCGACCGCATCCAGACCCGCGAGCTCACCGAACCCAGCCCCACCAACCACTCCACGCTGACCACCGACGAGGCTGCCCCGGCCGCCGTCGAAGAGGTCATGGACTTCCTCGTCGCCCGGCTGGCGCCGCCGTGACCGCGGTGTAGCACGGATGTGCGACAGAGGCGCTACATTTGTGGCATGGAGACGATCGGCCAGCGGCAGCTGCGCAACGACAGCGCCGAGGTGATGAGGCGGGTCGAGGCCGGGGAGAGCTTCGTGGTGACGCGCAACGGCCGGCCGATCGCCGATCTCGTCCCGCACGGCGCGAGCGGAGCCCGGCGCCCGCGCCTCACCCTCGCCGAAGCCCAGGAGCGGATGCGGGCGCTGCCCCCCGTCGACGTCGACCGCTGGTACCGCGACCGCGACGCCGACGACGCCCTCTTCGGCTCCGACGAGATCATCGACTGAGCGGCGTGCCGGCACTGATCGACACCGGCGTCGTGATCGCGCTGGAGCACCTCGACCTCGGCGAGCACGGCTCGGACGACGTCGCCGTCAGCGCGGTGACGGTGGGCGAGCTCGCGTTCGGGCTCGACGTCGACGACGCGACGCAGCGCGCGGCCCGCACGGTCCGCTTCCGCGCCGTGCTGGACGGCTTCGAGATCATCCCGTTCGGGGTGGAGGAAGCGAAGCTGTTCGGCGCACTGGCCTCGCTGGTCCGGTCGGCGGGCCGCAACCCGCGCCCGCGGCGGATGGACCTGCAGATCGCAGCAACCGCCGCCGCCGCCCGGGTCCCACTGCTCACCACCAACCCCGCCGACTTCACCGGTCTGGAGCGGCTGGTCGAGGTGATCGCGGTCGAGCCGGCCCGGTGATCGCGGACGGCGATCCCGCGGCGGGTCACCGCCCCGGCGTCCCCACCGGTGAACGGGACAGGCCGGTGGTGACGGGCTCGCGGCCGAAGTCGACGCGGACCGAGAACGTCGGCCCGCCGGTCCCCACCGGCCCGGACGTCGAGGACACCGCCGTCGGCGCCGGCAGCCGCCGCGGCGTCGTCGCCGGGTAGGACCCCAGCACGACCATCAACGCCCCGATCACCGCGAGCAGCGCCAGCGACGCCGGCTCGACGTCCGCGCCCATCGCCGTGACGACCTGGGACGTCGAGTCGCTGCGCTGCCCGGCGACCACCGCCGCGCAGAACAGCAGCAGGGCACAACCCATGACGAAGAGTGCGACCACGGTGTCGGACCTCCTGGCGACGGCGCGGGGAGCGCGGAACTGTTCACCTGATCGTGCTCTGGTTGAGACGCGCAGGGTCGCGTTCCGTTGCTCCGGCGGCCGGGCTACCGCTTGCCGAGGTGCTGGAGGAACCAGTCCCGCTGCGCCGGCGCCGAGGTCCGGAACGCCTCCCCGACGTAGGCCTCGAAGTGCCCGCCGGGCAACACCAGCAGCTGCTTGGGCTCGTTCGCCCGCCCGTACGCGGCCAGGCTCAGGTCGCTGACGGTCAGGTGGTCGCCGGCCGCGACGACCATCATCAGCGGCGTCGGGCTGATCCGCGGCAGGTAGTCGCCCGGCTCGTACTCGGTGAACATCTCCACCGACCGCAGCGTGACCTCGTTGCGCCAGGTCGTGGCCCGCTCCTGGATCGGGCCGAGGAAGAAGTCGTGGGTGTCCTCGGTGGGCAGCGCGCACGGGCCGGCCGGGTCGTCGGTGTAGCAGACCGGGATCATCGCCGGCGCCTCCCCGGCGTACCGGGCGGCCCGGTCGGCGTCGAACGCGGCGCGCAGCCCCGCCAGGTGGTCGGCCCGGACCAGCCGGCGGGCGTTGTCGTAGCCGCTGATCAGCGGCACCTGCGAGACCACGCACTTGACCCGCCGGTCCTGCGCGGCGACGACCAGCACGTGCCCGCCGCTGTAGCTCGACCCCCACACCCCGACCCGCTCGGCGTCGATCTCCGGCCGGGCGGACACCCAGGTGATCGCGTCGCGGTAGTCGCGGACCTGCTGCCACGGGTCGATCTCGCCGCGCGGCTCGCCGCCGCTGGCCCCGAGGTTGCGGTTGTCGTAGGCGAGCACGGCGAACCCGGCCGCGGCGAAGACGTCGGCGAAGTCGTCGAGGTACATCTCCTTGGTGGCGGAGAACCCGTGCGCCATCACGATCACCGGGAACGGCCCACCGCCCGCCTCCGGCCGGTACAGCCACCCCCGCAGCGTGACCCCGTCCTCGGTCGCGAACTCGACGTCCTCGCGCATGCCAGACCTCCTCGTCGTGTCCCCCCACCCTCCCGCCCGCACCCCCCGACGTCTTGGCCTTCCCTGCACGTCACCGAGCCACCCCTGCACCCGGCCTCCGTCCTGGCCTCCCCCCACCGCGCCGGGGCCACCCACCGCGGGACTGGCCCACGCTGCTCGCCGCCCGCTGGGGAGTCGTGCTGCCCGGCGCGGGTCGCGCAGCCCGTCGCGGGCCCTCGCAGCCCGCCGGCACGCTGCGACGGCACCACGCGCGCTGCGCCAGCCACAACGCGCTGCGAGACGGCCAGACGTGTACCACCACCGGCAGGGCCCACCCGAAATCGCGTTCTCGCAGCCCGTGGAGCGTCGCGCAGCTCGCGGAGTGCCCTCGCAGCGCGCCGGCGGGCTGCGAGGGCACCACACACGCTGCGCGACGCCACTGGCGCTGCGACCACAGCCCCCGGCCACCTCTCAGCCGCCCGAAGCCGGTCACCTCGCAGCCCATCGCCGGCCGCGCAGCCCGCCGAGTGCCCTCGCAGCACGCCGACACGCTGCGACGGCACCACACACGCTGCGCGACACCAGGCGGCGCTGCGACCACGACCGACCCCGACCGGCCCGCCCGAAGCCGAACAACGTCGCAGCCCGTCGCGGGCCGCGCAGCCCGTCGAGTGTCCTCGCAGCACGCCGACGGGCTGCGCGAGCACCACGCGGGCTGCGAGAGCGGCTGGTGGACACCCCGGCGGCGGCGCCGGATACTCGGCACGGCCCAACGGCGGGAGCGCGATGACCAGCACCTGGACGCTGCAGCAGTGGCCGGCGGCCGAGCGCCCGGAGGCCCTGCGGCACGAGATCAGCCGCACCCACCTGCCCTGGCAGGTCGACGTCCACCCCGACGCCGGCCCGGGCATCGACGCGACCATCATCGAGCGCACCCTCGACGGCCTCGCCCTCGTCGACTGCACCGCCGGCCCCTGTTCCGGGCGCCGCGGTCGCACCGAGATCCGGCGCACCGACGGCGAGCACGTCGGTGTGCTGTGCGTGCTCGACGGCCGCGAGCTGCTGGAGCAGGACGGCGACCGGATCGTCCTCGACGCCGGCCA
>JASLAP010000620.1 GCA_030147065.1 Pseudonocardia sp.
CTCGCGGTCGCGCAGTTCCCGGCGCAGCAGCTTGCCGGTGACGGTCTTGGGGATCTCGTCGAGGATCTCGACCTGCCGGGGGTACTTGTAGGCCGCCATGCGCTCCCGGCAGAAGGCGATGAGCTCGTCCGCGGTGCTACTGGTGCCCGGGCGCAGGCTGACGAACGCCTTGACGGTCTCGCCGCGGTACTGGTCGGGAACGCCGATCACGGCGGCCTCCCGGACTGCCTCGTGCTCGTACAGCACGTCCTCGACCTCCCGCGGCCAGACCTTGTAGCCGCCGGCGTTGATCAGGTCCTTCTTCCGGTCGACGATGTAGAACCAGCCGCGCTCGTCCATGTAGCCGACGTCCCCGGTGTGCAGGGCGCCACCGGGGATCGCCCGCGCGGTCTCCTCCGGCTTCCCCCAGTAGCCGGGCACCACCTGCGGTCCGCTCGTGACCAGTTCCCCCACCTCGCCCGCCGGGAGGTCCTGACCGTCGTCGCCGACGATGCGCACCAGGGTGTTGTAGGGCGGCACTCCCACCGACAGCGCCCCTGACGCCTCGTCCACGGGCGCCTCGGCGGAGAAGGGCACGGCGTGTGTGGGCGACGTGGTCTCGGTCAGCCCGTAGATGTTGTGGATGTAGGTGCCGAAGGTCTGGGCGAACGCCGTCACGGTGCTCGGCGGGATCGGCGCCCCGCCCGACCAGATCTTGGTCAGCGACGCCAGGGCGTCCCTCTCGAGGTCCGGCACGTTCATCAGCGCGATGAACACCGTGATGGCGCCGACCGTGAACGTAGGGCGCTCGCGGCGGATCGTGTCCAGCGCGAGCGATGGCTCGAAACGGTGGAACAGCACGAGCGGCGCGCCCAGCAGCAGGCTCAGGGTGACGTGGCCGATCAGGCCGGTGATGTGGAACAGCGGGGCGACCCCGAGCACCACGTCGTCCGGCCCCAGGCCGCACCACTCCCGGTACGTCTGGCTGTTGAACACCACGTTCCCGTGGGTGTTCATCGCGCCCTTCGGCGGTCCGGTCGTGCCCGACGTGTACGTGAGGACGGCGGTGTCACCCGGCTGGAAGCGAACCGGCGGCGGCGGCGTCCCCCGGAACCGCGCGAGCAGGCCGGCGAGGTCGACGGTGCCCTGCGACAGGATCCGGTCCGCACCGGGAAACGCCCGGGGGTCGTTGCGAGTCTGGTACTCCAGTTCCGACGTGGTGAGCACGAGCTGCACGCCCGTGCGGCCCACCACGGTGGCGGCGACGTCGCGGTAGAGGCTCTCGAGACAGACCAGCACCCGCGCGCCCGAGTCCTCCAGCAGCAGAAGGAGCTCGCGGTCCCGGTTCATCGGGTTGATGTTGACCGCAATCCCGCCGGCCTTCCAGGTCCCGACCAAGCAGATCACGAACTGGGGGACGTTCTGCAGGTAGAGGGCGACCCGGTCCCCACGGCGGAAGCCGGATTCGAGCAGTCCGGTGGCGAACGCGTCGCTGAGCTCGTGGAGCTCCCGCAGCGTGACGCGGCCGTCGAAGTAGCGGATGGCGTCGCCCTCGGGGTTGCGGGCCACCGCGGCCTCGAACATGGCCAGGGCGTCGTCGAACTCTCGCGTCAGCTCGGCTGGCTGCCCCTCGTCGTAGAGCGACCGCCACGGTCTGTCGTCGTAGACGCTCATGACCCGACCGGACCTCAGCCGCTGACCAGGGCGGCCAGGCGGTCGCCCACCTCCGACGTGCGCAGCGACCGCTGACCTCCGCGCGTGGAGAGGTCGAACGCTACCGCCGCGTTGACCTTTCTGGCCTGTTCCCCGCGGCCCAGGTGATCCAGTAGCAGCCCGACGGAGAGGACCGTGGCGGTGGGGTCGGCGGTCCCCTGGCCGGCGATGTCGGGGGCAGAGCCGTGAACGGGCTCGAACATGCTGGGATGGGTACCGGAGGTGTCCAGGTTGCCGCTGGCGGCCAGGCCGATTCCGCCGGTCACCGCGGCCGCGACGTCGGTGATGATGTCGCCGAAGAGGTTGTCCGTGACAATCACGTCGTAACGGCCGGGATCGGTGACGAAGAACATCGAGGCGGCGTCCACGTGCTGGTAGGCCACGGTCACCTCCGGGAACTCGGCGGCCACCTCCTCCGTCGTGCGTGACCACAGGCCGCCGGCATGGGTGAGCACGTTCGTCTTGTGGATGAGCGTCAGGTGCTTGCGTGGACGGGTGACCGCCCGCTCGAAGGCGTATCGCACGACCCGCTCGACGCCGAAGGCGGTGTTGAGGCTGACCTCGGTGGCGATCTCCTGGGGGGTATCGCGGCGGATGACCCCTCCGTTGCCGGCATAGAGCCCCTCGGTGCCCTCCCGGACGCACAGCATGTCGATCGCGCCCGGGGCGGCCAGCGGGCTGATCGCACCGTCGTAGAGCTTCGCCGGGCGGAGGTTGACGTGGTGGTCGAGCTCGAAGCGCAGCCGCAGCAGCAGGCCCCGCTCCAGGATCCCGCTGGGCACGCTGGGATCCCCGATCGAGCCGAGCAGGATCGCGTCGTGCTGACGCAGTTCCTCGAGCACCCGGTCGGGGAGCAGCTCCCCGGTGCGCTGCCAGCGTGCGGCACCCAGGTCGTACGGGGTGCTCTCCAGGTCCGGTGCCACCTCGCGGAGGACCTTGAGCCCCTCGGCCACGACCTCGGGCCCGATTCCGTCTCCACCGATCACTGCCACGCGCATGGGGAACGACCCTAGGTCAGAGCGGGTTGAGGTCGGCCGAGCGGGCCTCGCGCGCACCGATCCGGCCCGCGATGTCCTCGAGCAGTTCGGCCGGCACCGGGCTGTCGACGGTGACCGCCATCAGTGCCTCGCCCCCGCGGTTGGTCCGGCTGACCTGCGCGCCGGCGATGTTGATGCCCGCCTCCCCGAGCCTGGCGCCCACGATCCCGACGACGCCCGGACGGTCGGTGTAGGTGAAGAAGAGCAGGTAGCCCGAGAGGTCGAGATCCATGTCGAAGCCGTCGACCTCGGTCAGCTTGGGCACCTGGTTCTTGCCGAACAGGGTGCCCGACACGGTGACCTGGGTGCCGTCGGCCATGGCGCCGCGCACCGTGACGAGGTTGCGGTAGTCGGGACTCTCCACGTCGCTGGACAGGGCGACCTCGAGGCCGCGCTGGTCGGCCAGCAGCGGAGCGTTCACGTACGTGACCTGCTCCTCCACGACGTCGGAGAAGACCCCCCGCAGGACGGCCAGCTGGACCACGGACACGTCGAACTCGGCG
>JASLAP010000624.1 GCA_030147065.1 Pseudonocardia sp.
CCACGGTGATGGTGGGCATGCTTCGACACCGTGGCAACTTCGACAGTTACTCCGCCGAAGCGTCACGTGAGGTCGGCTCGCGACCCGTCAGCGAACTGGTCCGCATTCTGAGGGACAACGCCCAGAGCCGGTGGACGCCGCCCGGGAAGGGCGCACTCGCGCCACTGACCGACCTCTGCGTACATGTGCGCGATGTCGCGCGACCGCTCGACCTCGACATCTGTGCCCCGCCGGCGGCGTGGCGAGCGATCCTCGCCAGTCTTTTCTCGGCTCAAGCGCGCAGCGGCACCATCCCGAGACAGCGGTGCCAGGGCCTGGCGGTTCACGCCACCGACCTGGGCGAGTCGTGGGGCAACGGGCCTCGCCTGGCCGGGCCCACCGAGGCCCTGGTGATGGCGCTGGCGGGGCGCTCCGTCGCTGTCGACGACCTCACCGGCGACGGCGTGGCCGTCCTCCGCGACCGCCTGTGACCCTAGCTCGATCCGCGCAGCACGAGCACGGACGCGTGACCAAGAACACCCCGAGTTGCGCAACCACAACCCGCGGATCACGCAACCACAAGCCGCGGATCACGCAACCACAAGCCGCGGATCACGCAACCACAAGCCGCGGATCGCGCAACCACAAGCCGCGGATCTCGCAACCACAAGCCGCGGATCGCGGGGGGAGGCGGCGCGGCAGGTCAGCGGGTGAGGACGATCTTGCCGAAGACGTCGCCGGAGGCGATCGCCTCGATCCCGTCGCGGGCCTGCTCCATCGGCAGGGTGCGGTCGATCACGGGCGCCGAGCCGGTCAGCGCCAGGAAGTCGGCCAGCTGGCGCAGCTCGTCGCGGGTGCCCATGGTCGAGCCCTGGACCCGCAGCTGCAGGAAGAAGATCCGGTTCAGCTCGCCGGACCGCGGGGTGAACCCCGACGTCGCGCCGCAGATCACCATCGTGCCGCCCGGCCGCAGGGACTTGACCGAGTGCGACCAGGTGGCGGCTCCCACCGACTCCATCACCGCGTCGACCCGCTGCGGCAGCCGGGCCCCGGTCTCGAACGCCTCGTGGGCGCCGATCTCGACCGCCCGGGCCCGTTTCGCCTCGTCGCGGCTGGTGGCGAACACCCGCAGCCCGGCGGCGCGCGCCAGCACGATCGCGGCCGTGGCCACTCCGCCGCCCGCGCCCTGTACGAGGACGCTGTCACCGGGCCGCAGGCCGGACTGCGTGAACAGCATCCGGTACGCCGTCAGCCACGCCGTGGGCAGGCAGGCGGCCTGCTCGAACGACAGGTTGGCGGGCTTGGCGATGACGTTGCGGGCCGGCGCCCGGACCACGGCGGCGAAGGTGCCGGGCCAGCGCTCCGACAGCAGCGAGCGCTTGGGGTCGAGGGTCTCGTCACCCGTCCACGACGGGTCGCTGATCACCGAGTGGACCAGCACCTCGGTGCCGTCCTCGGTGGTTCCGGCCGCGTCGCAGCCGAGGATCATCGGCAGCCGGTCGTCGGCCAGGCCGACGCCCTGAAGCGACCAGTAGTCGTGGTGGTTCAGCGCGGCCGCCCGGACCCGGACGGTCACCCAGTCGTCGGGAGCCTCGGGTTCCGGGCGCTCGCCGACCACCAGGCCGGACAGCGGGTCGTCGGCGCTTGTCGACTCTGCGTAGACGGCGAACATGGGTCGCACTATGCCGCAGCACCCGCGTGTCCGCTCGCCCCGGCCGTGGTACGCGGCGGGACGATCCCGCTTCGCGGACAGCGGCGACGCTAGGGTGAGGCGACCGACCGACGCCCGTCGGCATCGTTGGGACAGGGGAGGACCTGCGCCGGTGATGGACACGGAGGCGTCGCGGTCCACGAAACCCGCCGAGGTGACGTTGACGGTTCCAGCCCAGAGCCGGTACCTCTCGGTGGTGCGCACCGCCGCCGCCGGGCTCGCGGCCCGGCTCGACTTCACCCTCGACGACATCGAGGACCTGCGCATCGCCGTCGACGAGGCCTGCGCGCTGCTGCTCAAGCAGGCTCGCGGCGACAGTGACGTGCGTTGCGAGTTCTGGGTCGTCGACCACGAGCTCGGTGTGCGCGCCAGCGCCGTGTGCGACCGCCCTTTTGTCCCGTCGCGGGAAGGCTTCTCGTGGACGGTCCTCAGCGCGTTGACCTCCAGCGTGGACATGAACGTGCGCGACCACGAGCTCGTGATCGACCTCACTCGCACCCGCGGCGGAGACGAGCAGGGGTAGGACCGTGACGGCGACCGATGCGTACCCCTCCGCGCCGTCGACGCTGCCGGACGACGTCACGACCCGCACGCACGCGGCGTTCGCCCGCCTGCACAACCTGCCTGACGGCCCGGAGCGGTCCGAGGTGCGCACCGAGCTGGTCGCCCTGCACCTGCCCCTCGTGGAGCACCTGGCCCGCCGGTTCCGCAACCGCGGTGAACCCTTGGACGACCTCGTCCAGGTCGGCACGATCGGTCTGATCAAGGCGGTCGACCGCTTCGACCTCGAACGGGGTGTCGAGTTCTCGACCTTCGCGACGCCCACCATTCTCGGCGAGATCAAGCGCTGGTTCCGGGACAAGGGCTGGTCGATCCGGGTGCCGCGGCGGCTTCAGGAGCTGCGCCTGGCGCTCGTGGCGGCAACCGGCGACTTGAGCCAGGAGCTGGGCCGGGCCCCCACCGTCGCCGAGCTCGCGCAGCGGCTGTCCGTCGACGCGGACGAGGTCCTCGAGGGGCTGGAGTCGGCGAACGCGTACAGCACGCTGTCCCTGGACGCCCGCGACCAGGGGACCTGGGACGGGCCCAGCACGGGCGACCTGCTGGGCGGCGACGACCAGGCCCTGGCCACGGTCGAGTTCCGGGAGTCGCTGCGGCCCCTGCTGGCGATGCTGGCGCCGCGCGAGCGTCGCATCGTCATGCTGCGGTTCTTCCGTCAGATGACGCAGACCCAGATCGCCGCCGACATGGGCATGTCCCAGATGCACGTGTCGCGCCTGCTGGCCCGCTCCCTGGCCACCTTGCGCGACGGTCTCACCGCCGAGGACTGAGCCCTACTCCGACAGCGCCTCGCTGCCCGCCCGGCTCAGCACCAGCACCAGCACGCCCAGACCGCTCACCGCGAGTACCCCCGCAACGGCCGGCATGGACC
>JASLAP010000655.1 GCA_030147065.1 Pseudonocardia sp.
CCACCATCGAGCTGGACCGCGGCGGGTCGGTGCTGACCGCCGGACGTCGACTGCTCGGCACCGGGGCCGGCGGCCACCGCGCCCGCCAGCAGCTCGGCGGCCAGCTGCGGCGACGCGTCGAGCGCCTCCGCCGCCGCGGCCTCCAGCACGGCGGCGACCCGCTCGCCGCCGGCCCCGGTGCCGAGCAGCCGACGTCCGGCGGTCAGCACCGACCCGCCGCGGTCCAGCTCGATGGTGGCCAGCCGGCACTGCAGCTCGCGGCGGCGCAGCACCGGGGTCAGCCGCAGGAACAGCTCCTGGATGATCGGGATCAGCTCGCCGGACTCGCGCAGCAACCCGGTCGCCCGGGCCGCCTCCACCGCGTCCTCGACCGGCACCGCGCCCGGGGCTCCGCCGAGCAGCGTGCCCAGCACGTCGCCGTCCAGCGCGGCGCCCAGGGCCATCGCCTCCAGCACGTCGTGCACTGCCGGTTCGAGCGCGTCCACCCGGTGCCGCAGCCGCTCGGCGAACGCCGCGGACACGGTGATCCGGTCCGGGCGGTCGAACTGCTCGGGCCGGCGCGGGTCGAATCGGCCGGACTCGCGCAGCGCGTGGGTGACCAGGTCGACCAGGCCGGGCAGCCCGCCGGACTGCTCGTGCACCAGGGCCACCATCGGCTCCGGCGGCCGGCAGCCCAGCCGCTCCGCGATCCGGGCCGCCACCGTGGCCCGGTCCAGGTGCCCGACCATGACCACCGCCCGGCGGGTCCCCAGGGTGGCGGTCAGCGCGGCGAGCGCGCGCGGGCGCGGCCACGGCCGGTGCGCCAGGACCAGCCGGGCGCCCGGGTCGGCGGCCTGCCGGCACAGCCGGTCCAGCTGGTCCGCGGTGAGCCGGTGCGCGTCGTCGACCAGCACCGCGACCGCGTGGTCGGGCGGTGGCGGCCCGCTGTCCGGACCGAGCCGGACGACGTCCACCCCGGCCGCCCGGTAGGCCTCGGCCAGGACGTCGAGCAGCATCGTCTTGCCGGTGCCGCCGGGGCCGATGATCGCGGCCGCGAGCGGGGCCAGCGGGTCGGCCGCGATCCGGGCGGCCAGTCCCGCGCCGCCCGGCGGACCGTCGTACGCCCGCTCGGCCAGCGCCGTCGCTGCCGTCGCCGAACCCGGTGCCACCGGCATCGCCCCCATCCCGGCCGTTCGGCCGTCGTGGGGGAGTCTCGGTCCGGTGCCACCCGATCGTTAACTATGCGTCGCCGGACAACCGCATCGGGTGACACCCACAGCGGTGCGGTCACCCCAGGTGACCGGCGGTCGTGCGTGGACAACAGTGGCGGAACACTGTTATCCACGCACGAGCCGTCAGCTGCGGTCGAACTCGCGGGCGCCCAGGGCCCGGACGATCCCGGCGCGGCCCTCGGAGACCAGCCGGCGCAGGGCCGGCGGGTGCGACTCGTCGGCCAACCAGGCGTCGGCCGCCTCGACGGTGGACTTGTCCACCGCCCAGGACGGGAACAGCCCCACCACCACCGACTGCGCCCGCTCGCTGGTCCGCCGCGACCAGACCTCGGCGACCTGGCCGAAGTACCGCTCCACGTACCCGCCCAGCAGCCCGCGCTGGGTCGGGTGGGCGAACCCGCTGATGATCGCCTCCTGGACGGCGTTCGGGATGTCGTCGTCGTGCACCGCGCGGTCCCAGGCCCGCTCCTTGGCCTCGGCGGTCGGGATCAGCGCGCGGGCCCGCTCGGCCTGCCGCTGCCCGGTCGAGGTCGGGTCGCGCTCCAGCTCGGCGTCGATCTCGGCCTCGCGGGCGTGCCCGTGCGCGACCAGCGCGTGCAGCAGCCGCCAGCGCAGGTCGGTGTCCACGGTCAGCCCGTCGGGCACGTCCACGCCGTCCAGCCAGCCGCGCATGCTCTCCAGCACCGGGGTGTAGAGCACGCTCCCGGTGAGCGAGTTGACCACGGTCAGCTGCGCGTCCGAGGAGGGCGGTGCGGTGCTCAGCCGGAACAGCAGCGCTTCGACCAGCAGCGGCCAGCCGCGCTCGGCGGCCCACTGCTCGTCGGCGTAGGACGCGATCGCGGTCTGGGCCTGCATGAGCAGCCGCTGGACCACGCCGACCTCGGACTCCGCGCCGAACCCGCCGGCCACCAGCATGGCGAAGTCGCGGGCCTTCAGCTCGGCCTCGCGGGTCATCTCCCAGGCCGCCGACCAGCACAGCGTGCGCGGCAGCGGCTCGGCGATGTCGCCGATCCGGTCGACCAGGGTGGCCAGCGAGTCCGGGTCCAGCCGCAGCGCGCAGTAGGTCAGGTCGTCGTCGTTGACCAGCACCAGCCGGCCCCGCGGCACCCCGACCAGCTCCGGGACCGGCGTCCGCTCGCCGGCCACGTCGACCTCGACCCGGTTGGTGCGGACCAGCTTGCCGCTGCCGTCGTCGTCGTAGACGCCGACCGCGAGCCGGTGCGTGCGCAGCTCCCCGGCGCCCGGCCGGGCCCCGCCCTGCACCACCTCGAACCGGGTGAACCTGCCCGCCGAGTCCACGTCGAACGACGGGCGCAGCATGTTCAGCCCGGTGGTGCGCAGCCACTGCGCGCCCCACCCGGACAGGTCGCGGCCCGAGGAGCGCTCCAGCGCGCCCAGCAGGTCGTCGAAGGTGGCGTTGCCCCAGGCGTGCGCGGTGAAGTACTCGCGCAGCCCGGCCAGGAACGCGTCCAGCCCGACGTAGGCGACCAGCTGCTTGAGCACCGACGCGCCCTTGGCGTAGGTGATCCCGTCGAAGTTGACCTCGACGGCCTGCAGGTCCGGGATGTCCGCGGCGATCGGGTGCGTGGAGGGCAGCTGGTCCTGCCGGTAGGCCCAGGACTTCTCCACGTTCGCGAACGTCGTCCAGGCCTCGGTGTACTCGGTCGCCTCGGCCTGGCAGAGCACGCTGGCGAAGGTGGCGAACGACTCGTTCAGCCACAGGTCGTCCCACCATGCCATGGTGACCAGGTCGCCGAACCACATGTGGGCCATCTCGTGCAGCACGGTCTCCGCGCGCCGCTCGTAGACGAACCGGGTGACCCGGGACCGGAAGACGTAGTCCTCCAGGAACGTCACCGCGCCGGCGTTCTCCATCGCCCCGGCGTTGAACTCCGGCACGAACAGCTGGTCGTACTTGCCGAACGGGTACCGGACGCCGAAGTTGCGGTGGTAGAAGTCGAAGCCCTGGCGGGTCTCGGTGAACAGCCGGTCGTGGTCCATGTACGGGGCCAGCGA
>JASLAP010000678.1 GCA_030147065.1 Pseudonocardia sp.
CGCCTACGACCGCTACTACGGCGACCCCACCGTCCACCCCAACCCGTGCCTGGGCCCGCTGGAGAAGGGGCCGTTCACCGCGTTCGAGGTCGTCGTCGGCGACCTGGGGACCAAGGGCGGGGTGGTGACCGACGCCGACGCGCGCGCCCTGCGCGAGGACGGCTCGGTCATCGAGGGCCTGTACTCGGCGGGCAACAACTCCGCGTCGGTGATGGGCCGCACCTACCCCGGGCCGGGCTCGACCATCGGCCCGGCCGCGGTGTTCGGCATCCGCGCCGCCCGGGCGATGGGGGGCCGGTCCCCGGGATCGGACTGATCCGCTTCCGGCGGACGGCAGCTCCGATCCGAGCGCACCGACCGGCGCCCGGCCGGGGTGCTCGTCGTCGGCCGGGGTCGCGAGGCCCGGGCGGCCCCTCGGGACCGGTACGGTGAGCAGCTCAGTCCGGCATCTGGGCACGGGTCGTGCGGTACCGACGAGGGGACGCTCCATTGGACCTGCTGAGGGACCCCGACCCGGCGCCGCGACGCCCCCGGGGCGCGCCGAGCAGCCCGGACACCGGCCCCACCGTCCTGCGCATCGGCCTCGGCGGCACCCTGCGCCGGCTGCGCGAGCAGGCCGGGATCGACCGGGAGACCGCGGGCGAGGCCATCCGGGCGTCCGTGGCCAAGATCAGCCGGATGGAGCTGGGCCGGGTCGGCTTCAAGATCCGGGACGTGGCCGACCTGCTCACCCGGTACGGGGTGACCGACCCGGCGGTGCGGGCCGAGTTGCTCGACCTGGCCCGGCGGGCCAACGAGCCGGGCTGGTGGCACCGCTACACCGACCTGCTGCCCAGCTGGTACGAGACCTACCTGGGGCTGGAGCAGGCCGCATCGGTCATCCGCAGCTTCGACCTGCAGTTCGTCCCCGGGCTGCTGCAGACCCCCGAGTACGCCCGCGCGGTCACCCGGCTCACCCACACCCGCCCGGAGCGGGTCGAGCGCCGGGTCGAACTGCGGATGCGCCGCCAGGCCGTGCTCACCCAGCCCAGCCCGCCGCGGCTCTGGGCGGTGATCGACGAGTCGGCGCTGCGCCGGTCGGTCGCCGACGACCCGGGCGTGCTGCGGGCCCAGCTGACCCGCCTGCTGGAGCTCGACGAGCGGCCCAACGTGTCGCTGCAGGTCGTCCCGCTCAGCCGGGGCGGCCACGCCACCGCGGGCGGCACGTTCACCATCCTCCGGTTCGCCCAGCACGACCTGCCCGACGTCGTGTACCTGGAGCAGCTGACCAGCGCCCTGTACCTGGACAAGCCGTCCGATACCGACCACTACGCGATGGTGATGGACCGGCTGGTCACCCGGTTGGAGCCGCCCAGCCGGACGGCGGCGATCCTGGACCGCATCCGCCGTCAGATCTAGCCGACGGCGGGTCGGCGCGCTGCCCTAGGGTCGCGGCTGTGAGCGCAGGCGGGATCATGGATCCGGAGGCCGACCGGCCGCGCGGGGCCCGGATCCGGCGGGTCGACGGGTGCGGCGGGGTGGCCCGGAAGCCGTGAGCCGATGACGTCCCCGCCCGGGGTGCCAGCCTCGACGACCTCGCCGCGGGCTGCGCTGCTGGTGGCCGGCACGGCGCTGTTCACCGACCTGTTCGTCTACGGGATCGCCGTCCCGGTGCTGCCGCTGCTGCCGGCCGTCGTGGAGACGGGTCCGTCGGCCACCGGCCTGCTGTTCGCCTGCTACGCGGTGGCGATGGTGGCGGTGACCCCGCTGGCCGGGCGGGTCGTCGACCGGTTCGGTCCGCGCACCCCGCTGCTGGTCGGCATGGTCGGGCTGGCCGTGGCCGTGCTGCTGTTCACCGCGGGCGGGCCGTTCTGGCTGCTGGTGGTGGCCCGGCTGGCGCAGGGGGTGGCCGGCGGGATGGCCTGGGTGGCCGGCATGGCGCTGATCGCCGCGGTCACCCCGCTGGAGCGGCGCGGGCAGGCGTTCGGGATCGCCATGTCGGCGGTGTCGCTGGGCCTGCTGATCGGCCCGCCGGTCGCCGGCCTGCTGGTGGAGAGCTACGGCACGGCCGCGCCGTTCGTGGTGGCGGCCGGGCTCGCCGTGGTGGACGCGGTGCTGCGGGTCGTGCTGGTGCGCTCCTCGCCGCCGGTCCAGGACGACGTCGGCGGCCCGACGGCGCTGTTGCGGGTGCCGGGGACGCTGTCGGTGGTGGTGGCGGTCGTGGTCGGGGCGGGGCTGCTGGCCGCCCCCGAGCCGGTCCTGCCGCTGGAGCTGACCCGGGAATTCGGCCTGGGCGCGGTGGGGGTCGGGGTGGTGTTCGCGGTCGCCGTGCTGACCAGCGTCGTGGGCAACCTGGTCGTCGGCCGGTGGTCGGCCACCGCGAGCCCGCGGCTGCTGGTCGGGCTCGGCGCGGTGCTCGGTGCGGTGGCGCTGGTCCTGGTCGGCGCGGGCGCGACGGTGTGGACGGTCGCGGCCGGGATGGCGCTGCTGGGCGTCGCGGTGGCGCTGGTCCTGGTCCCGACCACGCTGGTGATCGGGCAGCAGGGGGCCAGGGCCCGGCCGCCGACGCTGGGCGGGGCCTACGCGCTGTTCAACCTGGCCTACGCCGGCGGGATCGCGGCCGGTCCGGTGCTCGCGGGGGTGGCGGTGGAGGGGCTGGGCTTCGGGGCGGCGATGGCGGTGGTCGCCGCGGTGGCCCTGGTCGCCGGGGGCGCGGCGCTGGTCCGGATGCCCGGGCTCGACCCCTGAGCCCGGCTCAGACCAGCACCCGCAGCGCGGCCGGCCGCACCGACACCCGCAGCGGTGCCGCGACGAACGGCTCGCCGTCGGCGTAGACCGGCACCGGCCGGTCCATGGCCAGGTCGACGACCTTCCCGCGGCGCACCTCGACGTCCGGCCGCTGCAGGTGCGTCCCGGTGTAGACCTCGCGCATCGACGCGACGAGGGTCCACCGGGACGGGACGCGGCCGGTCGAACTGCCGATGACCAGGACGTCGAGCCGGCCGTCGTCGACCTCGGCCGTCGGCACGATGTGCATGCCGGCGCCGTAGAAGCCGGAGTTGGCGATCACCACCGAGTAGCCGCGCGCGGCCCACTCCACCCCGTCGACGGTGAGCCGGAAGCCGACCGGCCGGAACGTGAGCAGCGCGCGGACGGCGCCGTACTGGTAGACCAGCGGGGCGGGCACCCGCGGGCGGGCGTTGACGATGGCGTTGGCGGCCGAGTCCACCCCGGCGTAGACGCTGCCGAGCACCACGTGCCCGGCGCAGTCGAGCACGTCCACCGTGCGGGTCCGCCCGGCGAGGGCGATCCGCGCCGCCGCGACGGGGTCGGTGGGCAGGCCGAGCTGGCGGGCGAAGTCGTTGCCGCGGCCGGCCGGGACGAGCCCGAGAACGCCGCCCGCCTCGACCACGGCGCCGGCCACGCACCCGGCCAGGCCGTCGCCCCCGACGGCGAGCACCGTGCGCTCCCGGGCGCACGCCCGGCGGGCCACCTCCCGGGCGTGCGCGTGGTCGCGGCTGTGCTCGACCTCGATCAGCCCGGCGGGCAGCGCGGCCGCCAGCTGCCGGGCGATCTGCGCCCCGGCGCCCCGGCCTGCGGTCGGGTTCACGACCGCGGTGAACGGCCTCACCGGACCCGCGCACCGGGGACGCCCCGACGGGCCGGACCGGGCCGGTCCGCCACCGCGTGCCGCCCGGTTCCGGGGGCCCCACCGGACGGTCTCACGGCACCAGCACCCCCGGGTTGAGCACGCCCGCCGGGTCGAGCCGGTCCTTCACCGCGCGCAGCACGCCCACCCCCAGCGGCCCGATCTCGGCCTCCAGCCACGGCCGGTGGTCGACCCCGACGCCGTGGTGGTGGCTGATCGTGCCCCCGCCCTCGACGATCGCCGCCGAGGCCGCCCGCTTCGCCGCGTCCCACTGGGCGACCGGGTCGGCCGCGGCCGCCGCGACCACCGTGAAGTAGAGCGACGCCCCCGCCGGGTAGACGTGCGAGACGTGGCACAGCACCAGCGGCGGGGTGCCGAGCCCGGCCAGGGCGCCGGTCAGGGCCGCGCCGACGGCGGCGCGCAGGCGGGTGAGGTTCGACCAGCTGGTCGCGGTCTCCAGGGTCTCGGCGATCGCACCCGCGCCGAGCAGCGCGTCGCGCAGGTGCGGGGCCTCGAACCGGCCCGCGGCCCAGGCCTCGCCGAGCGCGTCGGGCAGCCGGGAGCCGCCGAGCGCGGTGAGCGCGTCGGCGCCGGCCGCGGCGGCTGCGGCCACCTCGTCGGCGGTGCCGTCGTAGCCGGTCACGGCGAGGCAGCCGCCGGGTGGGTCGCCCCCGGTGCTGCCCGGCAGGGCGCCGTTCACCGCGGTCTCGGCCTCGTCGGACAGCCGCAGCAGGGTCGGCAGCGGGCCGTGCTGGGCGAGCCGGCGCAGCGCGGCGACGCCCGCGTCGAAGGAGTCGAACCGCCACGCCTGGTGCACCGACCGCTCGGGCGCGGGGCGCACCCGCAGGGTCAGCTCGGTGATGACGGCGAAGGCGCCCTCCGAGCCGAGCAGCAGCTGGCGCAGGTCGGGCCCGGCCGCCGACGCCGGCGCGCGGCCCAGTACGAGCTCGCCCTCCGGGGCGGCCGCGCGCAGGCCGAGCACCAGCTGGTCGAACCGCCCGTAGCCGGCCGAGGACTGGCCCGCGGACCGGGTGGCGGCGAACCCGCCCAGAGAGGCGTGCCGGAACGACTGCGGGAAGTGGCCCAGGGTCAGCCCGCGGTCGCCGAGCAGCTCCTCGGCGACCGGGGCGAGGGTGCCCGCCCGCAGGGTCGCGGTGAGCGACTCGGTGTCCACCGCGACCAGCCCGTCGAGGCGGCGCAGGTCGAGCGCGACCATCCCGGCGAACCCCGCCCGGCGCGGGGTGAGCCCGCCGACCACCGAGGTGCCGCCGCCGAACGGCACGACGGCGACCCGGTGCGCGGCGCACACCCGCAGCACGGCCAGCACCTCGTCGTGGTCGGCCGGCAGCAGCACGGCGTCCGGCGCGTCGACGGCGTCGCCGGCGCGCAGCCGGAGCAGGTCGGCGGTGGACCGGCCGCGGGTGTGCCGCACCCGGGTCTCGTGGTCCGCGCGCAGGTGCTCGGCGCCGATGACACCGGCGAGCGCGGTCCGCGCCGCCGCGGGCAGGTCGGCCGGCGGGACCCGGACGTCGGCCAGCTCCACCGGCGCCCGCTGCCCGGGCGCCACCCCGAGCGCCTGTTCGAGCAGCGCGACGACCCCGGCGGGCAGCGCCCGGGCCCGGGCCGGGTCGCCCCAGCCGTACCAGAGCACGTCGCGGGACCGGGTCGTCGCCACGTCCACCTCGTCTCGGTTCGCCGGCTTGGAGGGCCGTCTCGGACCCCGATGCCGTTACACTGTGACAGGTGACGTCGATGCGTAACAAGCCGGTTCGGCCGGATGACGCAGCCGTCCTCGACGCGGCCCTGCAGTGCGTGCTCGCGGTCGGGGTGCGCCGCACGACCCTCACCGACGTCGCGCGGCGGGCCGGCGTCTCCCGGATGACGCTCTACCGCCGCTGGCCCGACCTGGACGCGCTGGTGGCCGACCTGATGACGCGCGAGCTGCTCGCGGTCGCGGGCGACGGCCTGGTCGCCGCGGCCCCGGACCGGGCGACCCTGGTCGACCGGGTGGTCGACGTCCTGGACCGGCTGCGCGTGCACCCGCTGATCCGCAAGATCGTCGACGTCGACCCCGAACTGCTGCTGCCCTACGTCCTGCACCGCCGCGGCCGCAGCACCGACGCCTTCCTGCGCCACCTGGTCGAGGCCGTGGCCACCGCCCAGGCCGGGGGGACCGTGCGGGCCGGCGACCCCGCGGTGCTCGGCCGGTTCCTGCTGCTCACCGGGCAGGCCTACGTGCTGTCGGCGACCGCGGTCGCCGGGGACGCGGCGCCCGAGCACCTCACCGCCGAGCTGCGCGAGCTGATCGACCGGTACCTGCGGCCGTGAGCACCTCGCTGAACGCCGCCCGCCGCGCCCGCGAGCTGGCCGCGCTCGACGGCAGTGACCGCAGTGACGTCGTCGACCTGCTGGTCGTCGGGCTCGGGGTGACCGGGGCGGGGGTCGCGCTCGACGCCGCCTCCCGCGGCCTGTCCGTGGTCGCCGTGGACGCGCACGACCTGGCCTTCGGCACCTCGCGGTGGAGCTCGAAGCTGGTGCACGGCGGGCTGCGCTACCTGGCCGCCGGGCAGGTCGGGGTGGCCTGGGCGAGCATGACCGAGCGGCGGGTGCTGCTGGAGCGGGTGGCCCCGCACCTGGTCCGGCCCCTGCCGATGCTGCTGCCGACGTTGCCGCCGGCCGGCCGTCGCGCCGCGCTCACCGGCGCCGGCCTGGTCGCGGCCGACCTGATGTCCCGGTCCGCGGGCACCCGGCGGGCGACCCTGCCCCGCCCCCGGCGGGTCGGTGCGGCTGAAGCGGTCCGCCTCGCCCCGGCGCTGCGCCGCGCGGACCTGCGCGGGGGCTGGGTGTCCTGGGACGGGCAGCTGATCGACGACGCGCGGCTGGTCGTCGCCCTGGCGCGCACCGCGGCCGGGCTCGGGGCCCGGGTGCTCACCCGGTGCCGGGCCACCGCGCTGACCGGCGACAGCGCCCGCATCCGCGACGAACTCACCGGCCACCC
>JASLAP010000724.1 GCA_030147065.1 Pseudonocardia sp.
CCGCGACCGGGCCGTCCGGCCGGGGCCCCGCGCCCCACCGCCGCGCCCGTCGACCCGCAGCCGTCCCCGGTCCCGGAGGCGAGCGCCGACCCGGGCCGCTGGGGCCGCGTCGACGACGCCGGCACCGTGTACCTGACCACCCCCGACGGCGAGCGGGCCGTGGGGTCGTGGCAGGCCGGTGAGCCGGTGGAGGGACTGGCGCACTTCGCCCGCCGGTTCGACGACCTGCGCGCCGAGGCCGAGCTGCTGGCCGCCCGGGTGGCCTCGGGCGGCGACGCCAAGCACTCGCTGACCAGCGCCAAGGCCCTGCGCGACGGGCTGGACGAGGCGTCGGTGGTCGGCGACGTGGTCGGGCTGCGGAGCCGGCTGGACGACATCGTCACCGCCGCCGAGCACGCCGTGGGCGCCGCGCGCTCGGCCCGCGAGGCGCAGCGCGCCGCCGCGGTGGCGCGCAAGGAGGAGTTGCTGGCCGAGGCCGAGCAGCTGGCCGGCGAGGCGACCCAGTGGAAGCAGGCCGGCGACCGGTTCAAGGCGATCCTGGACGACTGGCGCACCATCCGCGGCATCGACCGCAAGGTCGACGAGCAGCTCTGGAAGCGGTTCTCCCGGGCCCGGGAGGCGTTCAACCGGCGCCGCGGGTCGCACTTCGCCGACCTGGACCGCCAGCGCGCCGGGGCCAAGGCGCACAAGCAGGAGCTGGTCGAGGAGGCCGAGAAGCTGGCCGACTCGCAGGACTGGGGCCCCACCGCCGCCCGCTACCGCGACCTGATGGCCGAGTGGAAGTCCACCGGCCGGGCCCAGAAGGACGCCGACGACGCGCTGTGGCAGCGGTTCCGCACCGCCCAGGACGCCTTCTTCGCCCGCCGCTCGGCGACCTTCGCCGAGCGTGACGCGGAGTTCGCGGCCAACGCCGAGGCCAAGCGGGCGCTGCTGAACGAGGCCGAGAAGATCGACGTGTCGGACCCGACCGCCGCCCGGGCCGCGCTGCGCGGCGTGCAGGAGCGCTGGGAGGAGATCGGCAAGGTCCCGCGCGACGACATCCGGCCGCTGGAGGCCCGGCTGCGGGCGGTCGAGGAGAAGGTGCGCGAGGCCACCGACCGGCAGTGGCGGCGCACCGACCCGGAGGCCGAGGCCCGGGTGGCCCAGTTCCGCGAGCGGGTCGCCCAGTTCGAGGCGCAGGCGCAGAAGGCGCGGGCCGCGGGCGACGCCCGCCGCGCCGAGCAGGCCGAGGCCCAGGCCGCGACCTGGCGGGAGTGGCTGACCACCGCCGAGCAGGCCGTCCAGCACCGCTGAGCCCTCGTGCGCGAGTTTCATGCCTCTGGGCATGAAACTCGCGCACGACCCCTAGCGGCGGCCGGCGATCCGCACCCAGCTGGTGGTCAGCACGATCGCGGCCAGCAGCGCGAGGACCAGCCCCAGGCCCGGGCCGGGGAGGCCGTCGGGCACGCCGGTCTGCCGCGACCAGATCGCCCACACCCCGGTCACGACGCTGATCCCGGAGCCCACCGCGCACACCCAGGCCAGCGCGAACAGCCGCGCGGCCAGGGCCAGCGACGAGCCGAGCACCCCGATGCCGACCAGCACGAAGGCGAACAGCCGGGGCAGCGGACCGATCCACTCGGCACCGGCCAGTACCGCCCAGCCCGCCACGCCGCCGCTCCAGGGCAGCGCCAGGGCCACCATCGCGAGCAGCACCCCGACCGCGACGGCGACCGCGGTCCGGCCGGGGTCGACGCGCCGCTCCACCGCGCGGGTCACGCCGGCCAGCTCCGCGTCCAGCTCGGCCAGCTCGTCGGGGACCCCGCGGTCGTCGTGATCGTGTCCGGCTCCGTTGCGGTGGTTCCTGCGGTCGTTCATCCGGCCTCCCTCGTCGAGCACCCGCCGACGGCGGCCGCCGGGGGCGGCGTGCTGAAGCTCGGCAGGCCCAGGCCGGTCGGGATGCCCCCCGGACGGGTACCCGTTTCGTGCAGGTCACCCGCGCGGGTCCGGCGGTGCGACAGCAACGGCCCGTCGGCCACCAGGTGGTGCGGCGCGCCGTAGCCCACGGTCACCTCGACCACGTCGCCCGGCCGCACGGCGGCGTCACCGGGGGCGAAGTGCACCAGCCGGCCGTCCCGGGCCCGGCCGCTCAGCCGCCGGGTCGCGGCGTCCTTGCGCCCCTCCCCCGCGGCGACGAGCACCTCGACCACCCGGCCCTCCAGCGCCCGGTTCGCCGCCCAGGAGATTTCCTCCTGCACCGCGACCAGCCGCTCGTACCGCTCCTGGACCACGGCCTTGGGCAGCTGGTCGGGCAGCGACGCGGCCGGGGTGCCGGGCCGCGGCGAGTACTGGAAGGTGAACGCGCTGGCGAACCGGGCGGCGCGCACCACGTCCAGGGTGGCGGCGAAGTCCTGCTCGGTCTCGCCCGGGAAGCCGACGATGATGTCGGTGGTGATCGCGGCGTCCGGGACGGCCGCGCGCACCTCGTCCAGGATGGCCAGGTACCGGGTCGACCGGTAGGAGCGGCGCATCCGGCGCAGCACGTCGTCGGAGCCGGACTGCAGCGGCATGTGCAGCTGCGGGCAGACGTTCGGGGTCTCGGCCATCGCCGCGATGACGTCGGAGGTGAAGTCCCGCGGGTGCGGCGAGGTGAACCGGACCCGCTCCAGCCCGGGCACCGCCCCGCAGGCGCGCAGCAGCTTCGCGAAGGCGCCCCGGTCGCCGAACTCCACGCCGTAGGAGTTCACGTTCTGGCCGAGCAGGGTCACCTCCAGCACGCCCTCGGCGGCCAGCGCCTCCACCTCGGCCAGCACGTCACCGGGGCGGCGGTCACGCTCGGTGCCGCGCAGCGACGGGACGATGCAGAAGGTGCAGGTGTTGTTGCAGCCGACCGAGATCGACACCCAGCCGGCGTAGGCCGACTCGCGGCGCGCCGGCAGGGTGGACGGGAACACCTCCAGCGCCTCGGCGATCTCCACCTGGGCGGTCTCGTTGTGCCGCGCCCGCTCCAGCAGCACCGGCAGCGCGTGCACGTTGTGCGTGCCGAACACCACGTCCACCCACGGCGCCCGGCGGACGATCTCGGCGCGGTCCTTCTGGGCCAGGCAGCCGCCGACCGCGATCTGCATGCCCGGCCGGGCGGTCTTGGCCGGCCGCAGGTGGCCGAGGTTGCCGTAGAGCCGGTTGTCGGCGTTCTCGCGCACCGCGCAGGTGTTGAACACCACCACGTCGGCCTCGTCGGCCCGCTCCGGGTCGGCCTTCGCGTAGCCCGCGGCCTCCAGCAGACCGGCCATCCGCTCGGAGTCGTGCACGTTCATCTGGCACCCGTAGGTGCGGATGGTGTAGCTGCGGCTCACCACACGAGGGTAGGCCGTGCCGGGTGGGTCGACCGCATCGGCCGCGCACGGCAGGATCTCGCCATGGTCGGCCGCGCTCCCCCCTCGCGCAGCGGTGCGCCCGTCACCCGCCGGGCCGCGCTGTGGACGGGGGCGGCGCTGGGCCTGCTGGCCGCGCTCGCGGCCTGCTCGTCGCCGTTCGCCGGGCGGCGGCTGGCCGTGGCCACCGGCTCGACCGAGGGCGTCTACTACGCCCTGGGCACCGCCCTGGCCGGGGTCTGGCAGGACGCCCTGGACCTCGACGTCCGCCCGGAGGTGCGGTCCACCGCGGGGTCGGTGGACAACCTCGCCCGGCTGACCGGGCGGAGGGTGGACGTCGCGTTCAGCCAGATCGACGCGGCGGCCGGGTGGCTGTCGACCACCGGGCCGGCGGACCCGCGGTCGCTGCGCGCGCTCGCCCGCATCTACGACGACGTCGTGCACCTGGTGGTGCCGGCGGACTCCCCGGTGGTCACCCCGGCGGACCTGCGCGGGAGGCGGGTGTCGGTGGGGGCGCCGGACTCGGGGGTGTCGCTCGTCGCGCTGCGGCTGCTGGAGGTCGCCGGGCTGGTGCCGGGCACCGACCTGCGCGCCGAGCAGCTGGGCATCACCGAGTCGGCGGCGGCGCTGGTCGCCGGCGCGGTGGACGCGTTCTTCTGGGTCGGCGGGCTGCCCACCCAGGGCATCACCGCGCTCGCCGGGACGCTGCCGATCCGGCTGGTCGACCTGGAGACGCTGATCGATCCGGTCCGGGCCGCCCACCCCGTCTACGCCGCCGGGACGGTGCCGGCGCGCAGCTACGACATCCCGGAGCCGATCACCACCCTGCTGGTGCGCAACGTGCTGCTGGTGACCGCGGACATGCCCGACGACCTGGCCCGCGCGCTGGTCGGGTCGCTGTTCGAGGCGCAGGAGACCCTCGCGGAGACCAGCCCGGCCGCGCTGACCATCGACCCGCGTTCGGCGATCGGCACCCAGCCGGTGCCGCTGCACCCGGGCGCGGAGCAGTTCTACCGGGCCGAGAAGGACGGCTGATCCGCCACCGCCGGCGCCGGGACCCGGCGCAGCAGCGCCACGACCCGCAGGCCGCCACCGGGGGGCAGCTCCAGGCGCAACTCACCGCCGCCGAGGTCGAGGGTGCGGGCGGCGATGGCCAGGCCCAGCCCCGACCCCTCGACGTTGATCTGCTCCGGGCTCCGCCAGAACCGGTCGGTGGCCCGGGCCAGCTCGTCGGGCGCCAGGCCGGGCCCGGTGTCGCGGACCGCGACCTCCACCCATTCGGCGCCGGCCGAGGTGTGCACGGTGACCGTCCCGCCGGGCGGGGAGAACTTGATCGCGTTGTCCAGCACCGCGTCCAGCACCGTCTCCACCGCTCCCTCCGGGGCCACCGCGGTCAGTCGCCGCACCCCGCTGCGCTCCAGGTCCAGCCCGGTGTGCTCGGCCAGCGGGCGCCACATCTCGACCCGGTCGTCCACCGCGGCGTCGACGTCGATCGCGGTCACCGGGACCGTGCGCTCCGCCCGGGCCAGCGCCAGCAGCCCGTCGAGCAGCGTGGACAGCCGCTGGGCCTCCTCCAGCGCGGCCGCGTGGTCCTCGACCGCGACCGCGTCCACGTGCCCCTCCAGGTTCGACAGCCGCAGGCGCAGGGCGGTGAGCGGGTTGCGCAGCTGGTGGCTGGCGTCGGCGACGAACGCGCGCTGCGCGGCGTAGGCCTGGGTCACCGTGGCCGCCATCCGGTCGAACGACGCCGAGAGCCGGCGCAGCTCGGGCGGCCCGGAGCCGTCGGCGACCGGGTCGGCCTCGGCCCCGGACAGCACCGCGGCCGCGACCCGGCCGGTGCCCTCGTCGAGCCGGCGCACCGGGCGCAGGATCCAGCGCACGATCGGCAGCGCGACCAGCACGCCCAGCGCCAGTGCGGCCACCCCGGCCGCGGCCACCAGCAGCCACACCCGCAGCTCCCAGGCCCGCAGGTCGCCGGTCGGGGAGACGGTGACGGTCACCCCGCGCACCTCGGTGTCCACCAGCACCGGCTCGGCCAGCACCATCGGCTCGTCGTTCCACGGCGCCAGCAGCGGGTAGACCTCCGAGCGCCGGTTCGCCAGCGCCAGCTCCACCCGCTCCAGGGCGGCCTCGTCCAGCTCCGGCGGCGGGCGCCGCGAGGTGGCCACCAGCCGACCGTCCCGGTCGAGCACCACCACCGCCACGCCGTACACCGCGTCGTAGCGGGCCAGCTCGGCCTCCAGCCCGGTCGGGTCGCCCACCGTGATCGGCCGCTCGGCCAGCGAGGCGTAGAAGATCGTGTCGGTCAGCCGGTCGGTGAACAGCTGCAGCTGCGCGGCCTGCGCGGTCGACAGCGCCAGCGGCACGCCGAGCCCGGCGGCCAGCAGGCCGACCAGCACCAGCAGGATCACCAGCAGCCGGGTCCGCACGGTCTAGCGCTCCGCGGGCGCGTCCGGCAGGCCGAGCCGGTAGCCCACCCCGCGCACGGTCTGCACCAGGTCGGCCCGGCCGAGCTTGGTGCGCAGCGTTGCCACGTGCACGTCGAGCGTGCGGTTGGCCCCGGCCCAGGTGCGGCCCCACACCTCGGCCACGATCCGGTTGCGGGTGCACACCGCGCCACCCGAGCTGGCCAGCAGGGCCAGCACCTGGAACTCCTTGCGGGTCAGGTTGACCGGCTGCCCGGCCACGGTGACGGTGTGCCGGTGCAGGTCGATGCTGACCGCGTCGACCTGCACCACGTCGGCCGGGCCGTCGCTGGCAGCGACCCGGCGCCGCCGGTAGACCGCGTGCACCCGGGCCACCAGCTCGCCGACGTCGTAGGGCTTGACCAGGTAGTCGTCGGCCCCGGAGTGCAGGCCCAGGATCCGGTCGTCGACCTCCCCGCGGGCCGACACCACGATCACCGGCACCTCGCTGACCTCGCGGATCGCCCGGCAGACGTCGACCCCGTCGATGTCGGGCAGGCCGAGGTCGAGCAGCACCACGTCCACCCCGGACAGGTGGTCGACCGCGCCGCGACCGCGGGCCAGCCGGGTGGTGGTCATCCCGTGCCGGTGCAGGGCCGGGCGCAGCGCGGCGGCGATCCGGTCGTCGTCCTCGACCAGCAGGATGTGCACTGCACCTCCCCTTCCGGCCGGACCCGACCGCGCTCGTCGGCGGGTCGCGGTCCAGCGTTATACGAAGGAAACCCTATGGGTAGCTCAAGGTGCTGGACTGTGGTGTCCGATTCGCCCTAGCGTCCCGCCATGCCCGGAGGCCCTGTATGACCGAGACCCCGATGATCCGGATGGCGTCCGTCGACAAGCACTTCGGCGAACTGCACGTCCTGCGCGACATCAACCTCGAGGTGGCCCCCGGCCAGGTCGTGGTGGTGCTGGGCCCCTCGGGCTCGGGCAAGTCGACCCTGTGCCGGACCATCAACCGGCTCGAACCGGTCGACCGCGGCGACATCGAGGTGGACGGCCGTCCGCTGCCCGCCGAGGGCAAGGACCTGGCCGGGCTGCGTGCCGACGTCGGCATGGTGTTCCAGAGCTTCAACCTGTTCGCGCACAAGACGATCCTGGAGAACGTCACGCTGGCGCCGATCAAGGTGCGCAAGCTCAGCAAGTCCGAGGCCGAGAAGAACGGGCTGGCCCTGCTGGAACGGGTCGGGATCGCCAACCAGCGCGACAAGTACCCGGCCCAGCTGTCCGTCGGCCAGCAGCAGCGGGCCGCGATCGCCCGGGCGTTGGCCATGAAGCCCAAGGTCATGCTGTTCGACGAGCCGACCTCCGCGCTGGACCCGGAGATGGTCCAGGAGGTCCTCGACGTGATGACGACGCTGGCCAAGGAGGGCATGACCATGCTCGTGGTCACCCACGAGATGGGCTTCGCCCGCCGCGCCGCCCACCGGGTCGTGTTCATGTCCGACGGCGAGATCGTCGAGGACGCCACGCCCGACACGTTCTTCTCGAACCCCACCTCCGATCGTGCCAAGGACTTCCTCGGCAAGATCCTCACCCACTAGCCGTTCCCCGTTCGACGATTTGGAGTGCTCCATGAAGTTGCGGACCCTGGCGGTGGGCCTGGCGGTCACCGCCCTCGCCCTCACCGCCTGCGGGCGGGAAGGCAGCCCGACCGCGCCCACCGCTCCCGGCGGCCAGCCTGCGCCCGAGCTCAGCTACCCCGTCGCGGAGAACGTCCAGGTCGAGGGATCGCCGGTGTTCCAGGCGATGTCCCAGCGCGGGCGCGTGGTGGTCGGCGTCAAGGAGGACCAGCCCGGACTGGGCTTCAAGGACGCCACCACCGGTGAGTACTCCGGCTTCGACATCGAGATCGCCCGCATGGTCGCCGCGGGCCTCGGCTTCGGGCCCGACCAGATCGACTACAAGCCGATCCCGTCGGCCGCCCGCGAGGACTCCATCTCCCGCGGCGACGTCGACTACTACGTCGGCACCTACACGATCAACGACCGCCGCAAGGAGCTGATCTCCTTCGCCGGCCCCTACTTCCAGGCCGGTCAGAGCATCCTGGTGCGCGCGGACGAGAACGGAATCACCGGCCCGCAGACCCTCAAGGGCAAGAAGGTCTGCTCCGCCTCCGGCTCCACCCCCATCCAGCGGGTGCGCGACCAGGGGCTCACCGAGCCGGAGAACATCATCGAGTTCCAGACCTACACCCAGTGCGTCGACCAGCTGCTCACCGACCAGGTCGACGCCGTCACCACCGACGACGCGATCCTCGCCGGCTACGCCTCCCAGCAGCCCGACGAGCTGAAGCTGGTCGGCGAGCCCTTCTCCCAGGAGCCCTACGGCATCGGCCTCAACAAGGACGACTCCGCGCTCCGCAACAAGATCAACGACATTCTGCAGGCCGCCGAGTCCGACGGCACCTGGCAGAAGGTCTACGACGCCACCCTGGGCCTGTCCGGCACCCCGGCCAGCCCGCCGCAGCTCGAGCGCTACTGAGCCCACCGGGTGGGCCCGCCGCACCCCGGTGGGCCCACCCGCCGTGCCCTTCCCGAGGAGTGACCGCCCTGAACGTGCTGCTGGAGAACCTC
>JASLAP010000730.1 GCA_030147065.1 Pseudonocardia sp.
CTACCGGGTCGTCTCCGACGACGGCCACCCGATCACCGGCGCTCTGACGTTCACCCTCACCGCGGACGGACCGGCCGCAGCGGTCACGCCGGCACCGGCCGCGCCGACCGACGGCGCCCCGGCCACCGCGGCGCCGACCGCCCCGCAGGCGGCGGCGGAACCCGACGACGGCGGCGGCGCACCGGTCTGGCCGTGGATCGTCGGTCGGCGCGGCCGGTGCCGGCGTGACCGCTGCGGCCGGTCCGTCCGCGGTGAGGGTGAACGTCAGAGCGCCGGTGATCGGGTGGCCGTCGTCGGAGACGACCCGGTAGCCGATCTGGTACCGGCCGGCCGGCCCGAGCGGGTCCACGGCGGTGCTGAGGGTGCCGTCGGCCGCGGTGAGCTCCCCGCTCTGGTACTCGGTGCCGTCCGGGCCGACCACGGTGATCGTGGCGAACTCGGCGGGCACGGACTCGTTGAAGGTCAGCGTCACCCGGGACGGGCCGGTGGCCAGGCTGGCACCGTCGGCCGGGTCGCTGCTGAGCAGCTGGGTGTGGGCCAGGGCGGGACCCGCCCCGAGCAGCAGGGCCAGCCCGCACAGCAGGGCCAGCGCCAGCCCCCGCACGGTGAACCGGGTCGTGCTGGTCGTTCCCGGCCGCCCGCCGCGTGCGCGCGGCGGGGTGGCGGTCGGCAACGGGGGCCCGGGGGGCCCGAGGACGGTGGTCGCGCGCAGCGTGCGGCGACCTGGGGATGCGGACATGGGGTGTCTCCGGTGGGTGGTGCGGCGAAGGGGCGGGTCAGCACCCCACCGGAGGACCCCGCCGCACGTGCGTGACGGCCAGCGCCCGGGCGATCCGGGCCGGGACGGCCGGGCCCGGCACCACCAGGACGGCGAGCGGCCGGTCCACGGCCGGCGGCAGGACCCGCCGGGGGACCACGCGCCGCAGCGCGTCGCCGAGCGCGGCCAGGCCCCGGTCGGCGTGCCGCAGGGCGAGCACCGACACCGCGGTCACCGCGGCGTGCATGGCGACCATCGTCGGACCGGCCAGGGCCGCCGGCCCGTGCAGCGCGTGGTGCTGGTCGTGCACCGCCGCCATCACCTGGTGCAGCCCGAACTGCCCGGCACCCAGCACCGCGGTCGTCCCGACCGGCCCCCGGCAGCGCTCGGCCGCCGCGACTACCGGCAGGGCCAGCAGCGGCAGCAGCACGACGAGCAGGGCCAGGTCGGGCACCGGTCCGCCGCCCGCCAGGTGGCCGACCGCGGTGAGCAGGGCGGTCAGCGAGACCAGCGCACCCGCGCGGAAGCCGCGCGCCCACGGCGCGCCGCGATCCACCGGCCGGTCCATGGGCACCGACGGTAGTTCGAGCACACCGATCCGGCCCCCGCGCCCCCAGGTCGTGCGGCGGGCGGCTGCCGCGGTGGGATCAGTGCAGGACGCCCAGGTGGGTGAGCAGCGCGACCTCGATGCGGTCCAGCTCGCCGCTGATCGCCCGGTAGGCGGTGCGTCGGCGCGGGGTGGGCATCTGCTCGGCCGCGCGCACCGCCACGGCAAGGTCCGCCAGCCGCGGCCGGGTGTCCAGCGCGAACCGGCGCGCGGCGTCGGTGCTGCGCGGCTCGGTTCCCGGGTCGAGCTCGTCGAGGGCCTCGGCGAGCCGGGACAGCCGGGCGTGCAGCGCCCCGCCCGGGCCGGCGTAGGCCGACAGCTGGCCGGGCTCCACGCCCAGCCGAGCGGCGCGGTAGGCGTCCCAGCGGTACCGGGCCACCCCGGCCACGGCCAGCGCGTACGGCGCGAGCAGCGGCGCGACGGCCTTGCTCACCCCGATCAACCGCTTGGCCCGGGCCGCGGTCAGCGGCTTGCGGGCGGCGCGCGCCGCGTCGGTGACCGTCTCGGCCACCGACTCCCCGTCCGCCGCACCGGCTCGTCGCCGCAGACCCATCCCGCGCACCCCCTCGTCCCGGCACCGGACCCTCGGCTCCGGGCCGGCCCAGCCTAGTGCGGCCACGCCCACCCCACCCGCCCGCCGCGCCTCACCCCGCCCCCGCGCCTGGAAAGCCACCCTGCCGGCGCGTTCGGGCGGCCGGGGTGGGGGACCGGCGGCGGGTGCGGGGAGGTGGCCGTCCCGGAGCGGGAGGGGTGCGCGGGTGCGGGGCGGCGGGAGTGTCGGCGCCGGTCACTACCCTCGGGCCCGTGACGGCACTCGAGAACCGGCCCGGTGCGGGCCTGCCCCCGGGCCGGGGCATCGTGCTCGACGCCGTGGCCACCACCCGCTGCCGGCGCCGGGTCCACCTCGACCACGACCCGACGGCCGCCTCGGCGTCGCGCGCGCTGCCCGACCCGGCCCTGGAGCAGCGCCGGGCCGACGCGGTCGAGCACCGGGTGCGGATCGGCGCGGTGCTGGCCGACGCGGCCGGTCCGGCCTGGCACCGGGTGCCCACCGGCACGGTGGCCGAGCGGGCCGCCGCCACCGCCGCCGCGGTCGCCGCCGACGCTCCGCTGATCTGGGACGCGGTGCTCCCCGACGACGGTCGCCGCCGCGGCGGCGCCGAGCTGTTGGTCCGGCTGCCCGCGGGCGGCTACCTGCCGGTGCTCGTGGTGCGCCACCGCATCACCGACCCCGGCGAGGGCGCGCTCACCTCCCCGCTCACCGACCCGCGGCCGTCCGCGGCCGCCCCCGACCAGCGCCGCAAGGTCCGCTCCCAGCCCCGCGACCTGCTGCGGCTGGCCCACCTCGACCGGATGCTGCGGGCCGCCGGCTGGGCCCCCGCCGACGGCGCCGCGCACGCCGACCTGGGCGGGGTCGTCGGCCTGGACGCCGACGTCGTGGTCTGGCACGACCTGCGCGCAGGCCACTGGCCGGGTGGGCGGTCCACGCTGCTGGAGTACGACCTGCGCTTCGCCGACCGCACGGCGGTGGCCCTCGCGGCCGCCACCGGCGGTCCGGCGCTGGCCCGCCCGTCCCGGATCATGGAGTGCCGGCGCTGCCCGTGGTGGCCCACCTGTTCGGCCGAGCTGGAGCAGGCCGGCGACGTCAGCCTGGTGGTTCGCGGCGAGGCCGCGGTGGCCCTGCGCGAGGTCGGTGTGCGCACGGTCGCCGAGCTGGCCGCCTGCGACCCGGCGGGCGAGCCGCCGGTGCCGCTGGCCGGCCCCCCGTTCCCGGACGTCGTCGCGCTGGCCCGGGCCTGGCAGCGCGGGCTGGCGGTGGTCCGCCGGGTGCCGGAGGTGCCGGTGCTGCGCGCCGACGTCGAGGTCGACATCGACATGGAGAGCTTCGGCGAGGCCGGGGCCTACCTGTGGGGGGTCCGCCTGCAGTACCCGGGTGGCGCCCGGCCGGGCGACGAGCCGGCCGGCTACCGGGCGTTCGCCACCTGGGAGCCGGTGCCCGCCGAGGACGAGGCCCGCTCGTTCGCCGAGTTCTGGGGCTGGCTGTCCGGGGTGCGCGCGGC
>JASLAP010000727.1 GCA_030147065.1 Pseudonocardia sp.
CGTAGGACGTACGCCCGAATCTGAACCGATTCTCGACGCACCCAATGGAAGACTACTCGACGTTAAACACGCGCCCTGGCAAGCGGTCTGAGTCTCGCTACTGGTGGACTGAACTGATCGTCACGCAGCATGCCGAAGAGATCCGACGAGGTGAGGGCGGCAACCCACGGGACTGCGGCCCTTCGCCGGGTCGCTATCCGGTGGCGCTTCGACCCAGTTGCTCCTCGACCCACGCCTGAAGGTCGTCGCGGCGGTACAGGACGCGCCGGCCGAGGCGGCAGCTGCGTGGGCCGGTGCCCAGGTGGCGCCAGTACCGCAGCGTGGCGACTGGGGCGCGCAGGAGCTCGGCGGCCTCAGTGATGGTGAGCAGGTCTGGCTGGTGGCCGGCGGTGTGCTCGGGCATGGCTGCCTCCGGGGCTGGGCGGGCGGGGAGAGCGGGTGCACCTGTAGGAGGCGGCAGATCGCGGCCCTTGGTGACAGCCCACAGCCAACGGCTCCTGTTTCCCTTCAGTCTTGCTCCAGTCCGCGGCCGGTCGGAGTCAAAGCCGCAGGTCAGCGCCCGATGCCGGGACCGGCGCCGCGGGGCGCCAAGCGGATGACCGGCTCCGGCGGCCGAACGCTGTGGGCCGGTCGCGGGGAGGATGCCGGTGACCCTGCCGCCAGGCGGGCAGTGCGCTCGGTGTTGTGGCGGGCGCGCGACCGTTCGCGCTCGTCGTCCAGCCAGCCGGCCGGCCGGGTGAGAAGGGCCGGCTCAGCAGCGAGTTCTGCGGCGCGCACCTGTGCGGCGGCCAGCTCGTGCTGGGAGGCGGCGACGTCGCGTTCGAGGTCTGCCAGCCGCCCTTGGGGATCGGGTGTCCAGGCGATCGGTCCGAGCGGGGCGAGCCGTTCGTCGTGTCGGCGATGTGCATCGGCAAGGGCGCGCCGGGCCTGCTTGACGGTCCGCTGGGCCGCTTCGGCGGCAGCGTGCAGCTGGGCGTGGTTGGGGTGTTCTCGTTCGGCGGCACGGTGGGCGGTGGTGTCGAACGCCGTCCAAAGCGCGGGCCGGTCGTCGAACCGGTCGGCCACACGCGCGATCTGGTGCGGGTCGGCGGGCAGGTCGGGCAGGTGCGGGCGCCATCGGTCGGCCCAGTCGGCCAACTGCTGGCCGGCGAGGGCAACGGCGGCGCGCTTGAGCCCCCACCAGCCAGGCCCGTCGAGCACCACCCTGGCGGCGGCTCGGGCGGCGCCGCGCTCGCCGTCCCAGGCGGCGAGCAGGTACTCGCGGATGCGGTCGGCCACCTCGGCGAGGACGGCACCGCTGGCCTCGGCTCGCTGTATCGCTCGCTCGGCGGCGAGGGCCGCCTGCCGGGAGTCGGCGTCCAGCCGGGTGAGTTCGCCGACGTGGGCGGCCTCGAGCGCCACGACCCGGCGCAGGATGTCGCGCCATGGCTCCCAGACGGCCAGCCGGTCCCGGCAGCGCTGCTCAGCGGTCCAGGCCGCGTGCAGGTCGGCCAGCACCTGCTCCAGCGGGCGGGGTGCGGCGTAGCCGGCCGCTTCGGCGGCGGCCTGCGCGGCGGCGTGGGTGGGGCCGAGGTCGACGCGGTCGCGGCCGAACACGGCGATCCACTGCTCACGCGCCCCGGCCAGGTCCGCATCAATGAAGTGCGCGATGTTGACCGCGCGGCCGCGGGTCATCCCGACGTAGGCCGAGGCGGCGCCGGTGTGCTCTCCGATCACCACGTGCGCCGTCGCGACGGTGTCGCCCTGCACCCCGTGCGCGGTGCTGACGTAGACCAGTTCCACGTGGGCGGTGACGTAGTCGGCGGGTAGCCACTGCTGCCGAGGCGTGGACGGGGTGACGTCAGGAGTGACGTTCGCGCAGGTGGGGGTGACGGTTAGTCGGCCGTCATGGTCGACAGCGGTGACGGTCCAGGTGTCACGGTTGGCAACGCCGAGGCGGCGGTCGTTACGGCGGGTGGCGATCCGGTCGCCGACCCCGATGCGCTGCCCGCTTTCGGTGGTCACGGCCCCGGTGTCTTCGACCCGGCCGCCGGCGACCAGCCGTTCCCGGATGGCGGCGCCCAGCTCTGCGGCCTGCTCGCAGGTGTCGACCACCACCGCCATCCCGGCCCCAGCCGCCTCTTCGACATAGTGGGTAGCGGCGCTCGCGGCGAGCGACTCCTGCTCCGCCGCAGGGTCGGCGTGGATGCGTACTTTACCGCGGGCGGAGAGCGCGTCGAAGACCGCGGCGGGGTCGACGCCGGTGCGCATGGCCAGGGTCAACTCGGCGTAGTCGGCATCCAGCACCGTCTGCCCGGCCTCGCCGGTGCGTGTGAACCGGTGCACCGCGTCCAGGGTCAGGTGGCCCGTCGGATCGACCTGGCGGGCGGCCAAGTCGAGGACCCCACCGCGGCCGACGGCGGCGAGCTGGTGCCGGTCGCCGAGCAGCACCAGCCGGGCCCCGGCCTCGTCGACGACGGTCAACAGCGCGCGGGCGGTGTCCTGGTCGAGCATTCCGGCCTCATCGATGACCAGGAGGTCCTCCGCCCTCAACCGTGCCGCCTCCCCCGGACCGGCGTAGGCATCCCCGG
>JASLAP010000017.1 GCA_030147065.1 Pseudonocardia sp.
CGCGCAGGCGGTGATGATCGGGGTGTGGGGCCGGGCCGCGCTGCTGGTGGTGCTGTTCGTGGTGTTCCTGCGGGTGCCCGACGCCCTGACGACCGACCGACCGCCGGGCCCCGACACCACGACCGACACCTCGACCGACACCTCGACCGACACGGACACCGGCACGGGCACGGGCACGGACACCGGCACCGGCACCGGGGCGGACCCCGGGGCGGTCACCGCCAGGCGAACACCGGCTGTTCGAGGTGCGCCACCCGGGTGACCCGGCCGCGCAGCACCAGCTCGCGGAACTGGTAGAGCACCGCGCCGGTGGGGGCGTGCACGAAGCGGCCGTAGAGCGGCAGCTGGATGACCGGGAACTCCGACTCCGGGATGGTCAGGAACCGCGGCTCGACGTCGAGCAGGTCCAGCGACACCCGGTGCAGCTCGGCGACCTCGGCCGGGTTCGGCACCACGGTCACGTCCGCACCGGCCCACAGCACCACCGGGGTGATGACGTAGCCGGAGCGGGTGGAGTAGTCGTCGAGCAGCCCGAGCTCGGCGTCGGCGCCCAGGTCCAGGCCCAGCTCCTCGGCCAGCTCGCGGCGGGCCGTCTCGCCGGGGGTCTCGCCGGGGTCGGCCCGGCCGCCCGGCAGCGCCCACTGGCCGGCGTGCCCGCGCAGCGAGGCCGCCCGCCGGGTGAGCAGGAACGCGGTGCCGTCGGGCCCGTCGACCAGGGTGATCGCCACCGCCGACGACTTGAGCTCGGGCCGGTGCGCCGGTACCCGCTCGAAGCCCGCGAACGCCCCGGCCGCGTCCCGCCTGCTCACCCGCATGCGCTCGATCCTGCCAAACGGGGCTGCCCGGCGCGCCGCCTGCGATCGGGGACGGTCAGGCACCCGCGCCGGCGCGGTCGGCCACCGTGGCCGGGCGGGCCGCCGGCGGCGTGCCCCAGTCCGGATCGTCCTCGGCCCCGCCCTCGAGGCCGGGCACCGGAGCGCGCACCGGGTCCTCGGTGTCCGGCCGCAGCACCGACCGGACGACCAGCACGCACAGCAGGACGACGACGGCGTCGCGGAGCACCACCGCACCGAGGAACCAGTCCGGCGGCAGGCCGCGGTTCTCCGGGGTCAGGTAGTAGTACATCCGCGGCGCCCAGACCAGCGCGTCGATCGTCATCCAGGCCAGCAGCAGCCGCCAGCGGGGCAGCGCCAGCACCGCGAGGGGCACCAGCCACAGCGAGTACTGCGGGCTCCACACCTTGTTGACCAGCAGGAACGACGCCACCACGAGGAACGCGACCGAGGCCAGCCGGGGCGGCACCGGCGCCTTCCAGACCAGCACCGCGATCGCCGCGCAGGCCACCGCGAACAGCGCGGCGCTGACCGCGTTCAGCACGGCCGGGGGCTGGCCGGCGGCCAGCGGCCCGTCGAACCCCGGCCACCCGGTGAAGTAGCTGATCACGAAGTAGAGCGAGTCCGGGTCGGCCGGCCGGGTCTGGTTGAGCCGGAAGAACTCCCACCAGCCGGTCGGCCAGGCCAGCGCGACCGGGGCGTTGATCGCCGCCCAGACCAGCGCGGCGACCCCGGCGGTGCGGACCGCCGTCCCGGGTTCGCGGCGGCGCAGGGCGACCAGCACCACCGGGAGGAGCAGCAACAGCGGGTAGAACTTGACCGCCCCGCCGAGGCCGAGCAACGCCCCGGCCAGTACCGGGCGGCGCCGGGCCAGGGCCAGCATGCCCGCGGTCGCGCAGGCCACGGCCAGGTTGTCGAAGTTGGTGAAGGCGTGCACCACGACCAGCGGGGACACCGCGACGAGCGCGGCGTCCCACGGCCGGGACGGGCGCACCAGCCGCACCGCCCACACGACCACCAGCCAGGCCAGCGCGAGCCAGAACGCGGAGAGGTCGAAGTAGACGACCACCGGCAGGGCGGTGGGCAGCAGCGGGACGCTGTCGGCCAGCCACAGCCAGGCGTCGGCGAGGCGGGCGTTGGTGTACTGGAAGAACCCGGTCAGCACCGGGTACTCCATGTAGCGCTGCTTCTCCTGGTCGGTGCCGGCGCCCTCGATCCACGGGTCGCGGTAGGGCACCGCGCCCCGGTCGACGCCCTCGATCCCGTAGAGCGGGACCGTGTCGGAGTAGCACATCGCCACGTACTGGCGGCTGTCCCGCCAGTCCAGCGCGAGCTGGCCCCCCTCGGTGCGGTACTGCTGCAGGCACGGCGCCTTGGTCAGCCAGCCCAGTGCCAGCACGACCACGGCGAGCAGCAGCACCACCCGCAGCGGGGTCCAGAACGCGCTGCGGCCGACGATGGCGTGGCGGCCCAGCGGGCCGCCGATCGGGCGGCTGGCCGCGGCGGCCAGCGGTTCGGTCCACGTCGGGACGACGCGGGGCGGGCCGGCCCCCCGGCCGGCCCCGGTCACGCGCCGTCGTCCTGGCCGACGTTCGCCCGGGCGTTCTCGATCACGTCGCCGATGTCCTGCCGGCCCGAGTTCCCGTCGTCGTCGTCATCCTCGTCGCCGCCGCCGCCGCCGCCGCCGCCGTCGCCGCCGCCGTCGCCGTCGCCGTTGCCGTTGCCGTTGCCGTTGCCGTTGCCGTTGTCGCCACCGCCGTTGTCACCGTCGCCATCGCCGTCGCCGTTGTCGCCGTCGTTGTCGCCGTCGCCGTTGTCGCCGTCGTTGTCGCCGTCGCCGTCGCCATCGCCGTTGTCGTCGTTGTTTCCGCCCTGGCCGGGCTCCCCGCGTGGCGCGTCGCCGATCGGCTCGAACTCGGAGAACTCCTCCTCGTCGACGTCCTCGAGCGCCTCGGTCATGTAGGCCTGCCAGATCGCGCCGGGCAGCAGCCGACCGAACACGTTGCGGCCCTGCGCGTCCTTGATCGCGTCGCTCGCGTCGGTGCCCACCCACACCGCGGTGGACATCTGCGGCACGTAGCCGACGGTCCAGGCGTCCTTGTTCTCACCGGAGCGGCTGCCGGGCAGCTGCACGGTGCCGGTCTTGACCGCGACCGGGCGGCCGTCGAGCTGGATGCGGGAGCTCTGCGCGACGTCGAGCATCGACTCGGTGACGTTGCGGGCGACCCTGGGGTCGATGGTCTGCTCGCCCGGCGGCTGCGCCTTCTCGAACAGCACCTGGCCGTCGGCGGTGACCACCCGGCTCACCAGGTAGGGCTGGTGGCGCACGCCGTCGGCGGCGAACGTGCCGAAGGCCGAGGCCATGTCGATCGGGTGCACCTCCTGGTCGCCCAGCGCGATGCCGCCGCGCGCCTCGGGCAGCAGGTCCCCCGGGATGCCGGCCTGGTGCGCGGCGTCGATCACGTTCTGCAGCCCGGTGTCCAGCGCCATCCGGTAGAACACCGTGTTGATCGACTTGGTCATGGCGAACTTGACGGTGCACTCGTCGCAGTCGACGCCCTCGGAGTTGTCGACGGTCACCCCGCCGGCGAACTCCTGCCCGGAGGCCCCGTCGTACACCGTGCCCAGGCCCACGCCGTCGTCGCCCTGCAGGGCCGCGGTCAGCACGAACGGCTTGAACGTCGAGCCGGGCTGGCGCAGCGCCTCGCCGGCGTAGTCCAGACCCAGGCCGTTGGAGCCGCCGTAGTAGGCCAGGATCGCGCCGCTGCGGGGGTCGACCGAGACCAGCGACGTGCGCAGGTTCTCCGGCTGGCCCTCCATCACCTCCTTGATGGCATCGACCGCCGCGATCTGGCGCTGCTGGTCGATCGTGGTGGTGATGGTCAGGCCCAGGGTGTCCACCTGCTCCTGGGTGATGCCGTTGGCGTTCAGCTCGGCCAGCGCGCGCTCGTAGATGTGGTAGCGGTCGTCGGCCGGGACACCCCCGCCGGCCGGCGCCTCGGCCAGCCAGTTGTCGGGGAAGGCCTGCTGGGCGCGCTCCGCCGGGGTGATCCACTGGCTCTCGACCATGCCGTTGAGCACGAAGTTCCAGCGGTCCTGGGCCTTGTCCGGGTTCTTGGCCGGGTCCCAGTTCGACGGGGCCTGGATGACCCCGGCCAGCATCGCGCCCTCGGACACGGTGAGGTCGGCCACGTCCTTGTCGAAGTACGCCTTCGCGGCGGCCTGGATGCCGTAGGCCCCGCGGCCCATGTAGATCGTGTTGAGGTAGTCCTCGAGGATCTGGTCCTTGGTCCGCTCGCGGGAGATCTTCACCGCCAGCACGACCTCCTTGTACTTGCGCCAGAGGCTGAAGTCGTCCTGCCCGGTGGACACCTTGACGTACTGCTGGGTGATCGTCGACCCACCGCCGACGCCACCGGTCAACTGGTTGTAGACGGCCCGGCCGATGCCGGACAGGTCGAAACCGGGGTTGGAGTAGAACGAGCGGTCCTCGGCGGCCAGCACCGCGTTGCGGACGTGCTCGGGCACCTGGTCCAGGGTGACCTTGACCCGGTTGATGTTCTCCGGCCGCACAGTGGCCAGCGGGACGGTGCCGTCGGCGAAGGTGAAGGTCGCCACCTGGGTGCCCGCCGCCTCGTCGGCCGTCGGCACCGGGAACAGCATCCAGCCGATCACGAACGCCAGGAACGGGCCGAGGATCATCGTTCCGAGCAGGGCGTACAGGATCCGGCGGGCGCGCTTGGCGGTCATCTTCCTCCAGGAGAAGAAGTCCCGCAGGCCGCCACCGCCACCGGGCGGTCTCGGCCGGCCGGACCCGGGCCGCAGGGCCGAGATGCGGGCCATCGGCGAGCGGGCGCCGGGGGTGACCACCGTCGGCGGGGCCGGCCGCTCGGCCACCGCGACGCCGCCACCGACCGGCATGGTGGCCGCCTCGTCCGGACCGGGCCGGGGACCGGCACCGAGACCACCCGGACCCATCGGCCGGGCCGGGCCGGGCAGCGGGCCC
>JASLAP010000143.1 GCA_030147065.1 Pseudonocardia sp.
ACTTCATGGCCGAGCGCGCGGGGTCCCGCGCCGTGGAGGTCGACGCCTCGCACGCCGTCGCCGTCTCGCGGCCCGACGTGGTGGCCGACCTGATCGTCGAGGCCGCTCGCGCGACGACGGGCTGATCCGATCAGCGGACGCCGCCCGGCCCGGGCCGCCGACGGGATGGCGGAGCGGGCCGGGCCGGTCGGGGGCCAGGAGATGGCCTAGGAGATGGCACTGAGCGGACGGGCGCCGCTGTCGCCGCTCGCGGGGTGTCCGGCGTGCCCCAGCAGCTCGTCCACCGCTTCGACACGATCGAGCTGGACGCCCTGGCGCTCGGGCGACTCCTGCAACCTGGCGGGGCCGTCCTCGGCAGCCCCATCGACGCCTCTGCCGCGCGGTCACTCGCCGCGGCGGCCGGGCACCCGGAGCGGGAGCGAGCGGCTGAGCCGCACCGGGCCGGAATCCGTGCAGGGGTCCAGCGAGCCCCAGCTCTCACCGGCTCGGCTGCCACCCGCTCCGATCGGTGGCGGGCATCCGCAGCGAGGGTGAGCGCCGGAGTAGCGGTCAATGCCGTTCCGCTACTCCTGCGAGGCTGACGGGGTGCTCGAGACTTCGGCCCGGCTGCTCGCCCTGCTGTCGCTGCTGCAGGCCCGGCGGGATTGGCCGGGTGCGCTGCTGGCCGAGCGGCTGCGGGTCAGCCCGCGCACCGTCCGCCGCGACGTCGACCGGCTGCGCGAGCTGGGCTACCCGGTGCGCGCGATCAAGGGCCCGGACGGCGGGTACCGGTTCGGGCCGGGGGCCCGGATGCCGCCGCTGCTGTTCGACGACGAGCAGGCCGTGGCCGTCGCCGTCGCCCTGCAGACCGCGACGACCACGGTGACCGGCGTCGAGGAGGCCGCGCTGCGGGCGCTGGCGACCGTACGGCAGGTGATGCCCGACCGGCTCCGCCGCCGGGTGGACGCGGTGCGGGTGACGGCGGTCGAACCGGCCCGCCGCCGGCCGCAGGTCGACGCGGGCGTGCTGGTGGCCGTCGGGGAAACCGTGCGGGCCGGCGAGGTGCTGCGCTTCGACTACGCCGCCGAGTCGGGCGACGGGCCGCGCCGCGCCGAGCCCCACCACCTGGTGACCTGGCGCGACCGCTGGTACCTGGTCGCCTGGGACCTCGACCGCGCCGACTGGCGGACCTTCCGGGTCGACCGGATCACCCCGCGCACCCCCACCGGACCCCGGTTCACCCCGCGCCCGCTGCCCGGCGCCGACGTCACGACGTTCGTGGCCGGTCGGTTCGGCCGCTACGACACCCCCGACGGCTGGCCGTGCCGGGGCGAGGTGCTGCTGCACGCGCCGGCGGCCGAGGTCGCCCACCGGCTGCCCGGCGCCCTGGTCGAGGAGCTCGGCGCGGACCGGTGCCGGGTCGTGCTGGGGTCGTGGTCGTGGGCCGGGCTGGCCGCGACCGTCGGGCTGTTCGACGTCGACCTGGAGATCGTCGGGCCGCCGGAGCTGCGCGACGCCGCGGCGCGGCTCGCCCGGCGCTACGCCCGGGCCTGACCGGTCGTCACGACGGACACCCGTGACGATCAGCGCTCCCGTCGCTACGGTGGCTCGGATGGACAGTGAGCCCGACTCCCTGCAGGCCGAGCAGGACGCCTACCTCGCCCTGTCCGAGGCGTCGCTGGACGCCGCGCTCGACGCCAAGCTCGCCCGCGACCAACCCGACCAGTACCGGGCCGCGCTGGCCCGGATGGTCGAGCTGCAGACCGCCACCCTCGCCGCGCACGACCGGTTCGTCCAGCGCGCCGAGGAGCTCGAGGTCGGCCTGGACGTGGTGGCGGGGCTCCGGGAGGGCCGCGTCGACCTGGCGATCCTGCTGCAGCGGACGCTGGCGCAGCTGGAGCGGGCGGAGCGGGCGGAGTAGCCCCGCAGGCTACCGCGCGCTACCGCAGCAGCGGGAGCAGGGCGGCAGGGCGTTCGACGTGGGCGTTGTGGCCCAGGCCGGGCAGGTCGACGGGGTCGGGGACCAGCTCGGCGAGCTGGGCCGCGCCGACCAGCGTGTCGTGCTCGCCGCGGGCCAGCACCACCGGGACGCGGGCCGCCTCGACCAGCGCCGCGACGCCCGGCTCCCCGATCCCGAAGGCCCGCTGGTCGAGGGCTAGGCGGTACTGCCCGCCCTCCTCGACGACACCGGCCGCGGCCACGGCCGAGTCGGGCGCGGCCAGGCCGGTCAGGCCGGAGACCCGCAGGTGGCGGGCGACGGCGTCGTCCCGGGTGGCGAAGCGGGCCGGCTCGCGGTCGGCGAGGGCGGCGGCCCGGGACAGCTCGTCCGGGGTCCAGGCCACCTTGATCCCCAACCCGATCACCTTCCGGACACCGGGACGTCCGGCCAGTTCGAGCGCCACCACCCCGCCGAACGAGTGGCCGAGGACCACCGTGCCGTCCGGGTCGACCAGGTCGGCGACGGCCTCGGCCACCGCCGCGAACGTGTAGCGGGGCAGCGGCGGCGAACCGCCGTGCCCGGGCAGGTCGGGCACCACCCACGCCCCGGGCAGCAGCTCGACCAGCCCGTCCCACACCTCCCCGGTCGCCCCCAGCCCGTGCAGCAACAGCACCGTCGGCCCACCGCGACCACCCCGTCGCACCCGCAGATCCGTCACCCCGCCAGCATCCCGCACACCCACACCCCACACCCTCGGGACGCCCCGACCGATCAGCCCGACAAGAGCGGCTCCCGTCCAACCCACTCCCCCACCTCCGTCACGCCGACGAGCTGAACGAGAGCGGCCTCGTCCAACCCGGCCGAGCGAGAGCGGCTCTCGTCCAACCCGGCTGCCGAAGCTGCTCTCCGCCGACCCGTCCCCCCGCCGCCGCGAGGCGCCGGACGAGCGCGGCTCGCCCCGAACCGAGCGGGGCGAAGACGCCTCCCCTCCACCCCCCGCCACCGGCACGCCGACGAGCTGAACGACAGCGGCTCTCGTCCAGCCGGGGCGAGCGACAGCGACTCTCGTCCAACCCGCCCGAGCGAAAGCGGCTCTCGTCCAACCCGGCTGGCCGGAGGCCGCTGTCGGCCGACACGGCCCCACCACCGGGAGCCGGACGAGAGCGGTTCGCCTCGAACCGGGCCGGGGCGAGCGCGGCTCCCATCCAACCGCCCCCGCTCCCCGCCACCGTCACGCCGACGAGCTGAACGAGAGCGGCTCTCGTCCAGCCGGGGCGAGCGAAAGCGGCTCTCGCCCAACCCAGCCGAGCGAAAGCGGCTCTCGTCCAACCCAGCCGAGCGAGAGCGGCTCTCGTCCAACGCGGAGGGCGGGGCCGGGGTCAGGCGCTGACGGGGACCTGCTTGCGGTGGCAGGCCTGGGCGTAGGCGACCGGGGTCATGCCGATCGCGGCGGTGAAGTCGCGGATGAAGTGGGACTGGTCGAAGTAGCCCAGTTCGGCGGCGACCTCGGCCCACGGCCGGTCCTGCTCGCGGTCGAGGACGGCGGCGGCCTCGTGCAGGCGGTAGCGGCGCAGCACCCACTTCGGGCTCACCCCGACGTACCGGGCGAACAACCGTTGCAGGGTGCGCGGGGCGACGGCGAAGCGCTCGGTGACGTCGTCGACGCGGCGGATGGTGCGGTCGTGGAGCAGGGCGGCGACGATCCGGCCGACGTACTCGACCTGCGGATCCGGCGGGGGCCACCGCTCGCGGAGGAACGCCTCGGCCAGGGCGACCAGCTCGTCGACGCCGCGGGCGGCGGACATCCGGGTGGCCAGGTCGGTGGCGGGTGGGCCCCAGAGCTGCTCGGCGGGCAGCACCGCATCGGTGATGTCGGCCAGCGGGCGGCCCAGGAACGGCAGGAAGCCGCCGGGGCGGAACTTGATCCCGAACACCCGTCCGGTGCCGCGGTAGGCGTAGGTGAACCGGCTGCGTCCCACCCCGGACACCGCCAGCCGGCCGCCGTCGAGCACGACGTTCACGCACGGGTGCGGCAGCAGGGTCACCGACGCCTCGCGGCCCGGCGGCAGGTCCCAGCTCACCAGCCAGTGCCGCTCGACCAGGTCGGCGAGGTCGTCGGCCGGCGGGAAGCGGTCCAGCGTGAAGTCGACGTCGCGCACGCCCAGCACGCCGTACTCGCTGGTCGTGGCCACCTGCCGCCCGGTCATGTGGCCAGCATGCCGCGCCCGGCCGACAGTGTCCGCGAGCTGTTGACAAATTTTCTTGTCGGTGAGACCGTTCCTCTCGTGCAGGAACTGGGAGTCATCGACGAAGCCGCGGCGGCGGAGGCCTCACTGGACCCGATGCGGGCCAGGCTGCTGGCCGAACTGGTGGAGCCGGCATCGGCCAGCGGGCTCGCCGCCCGGGTCGGCATCCCGCGGCAGAAGATCAACTACCACCTGCGCACGCTGGAGCGGCACGGCCTGGTCGAACTGGTCGAGGAGCGCCGCCGGGGCAACATGACCGAGCGGGTCATGCGGGCGACCGCGGCCAGCTACGTCATCTCCCCGTCCGCGCTCGGGGCGCTAGCCCCCGACCCGGGCCGGTCGCCCGACCGGCTCTCGGCCCGCTGGCTGGTCGCCCTGGCCGCGCGGACCGTCCGCGAGGTCGGGGCGCTGCTGGCCGGCGCGACGGCGGCCGGCAAGCGGGTGGCCACCTTCGCCGCCGACGGCGAGGTGCGCTTCGCCTCGGCCGCCGACCGGGCCGCGTTCGCCGAGGAACTGGCCGACGCGGTCACCGCCCTGGTGGGCAAGTACCACGACGAGTCCGCCCCCGGCGGCCGTCCGCACCGCGT
>JASLAP010000148.1 GCA_030147065.1 Pseudonocardia sp.
CCGGGGAGTCGGGGCTGGCGCCCTCGGGCTCCTCGCGCTCCTGGTCGGCGCCCTCGTACTGCCAGCTGTCGCGCTCGTAGGTGGCGGTCTCGGCGTCGTAGCCGCCGAACAGCCCGTCGAGGTCCTCGGTGTCCTCGAAGCCCTCACCCACCAGGAACGACGCGTTGGTGTACGCGGCGACGTACTCGCGGAAGTCCAGGTCGTTGGACAGCACGTGGTTGATGACGCCGCCGAGGAAGGCGATGTCGGTACCGGCGCGCAGCGGGACGTAGGTGTCGGCCAGCGCGCTGGTCCGGGTGAACCGCGGGTCGATGTGGAAGACCCGGGCGCCGCGCGCCTTGGCCTCGACGACCCACTGGAACCCGACCGGATGGGCCTCGGCCATGTTCGAGCCCATGATGATGATGCAGTCGGCGTTGACCAGGTCCTGCTGGTAGTCGGTGGCACCGCCGCGACCGAACGAGGTCCCCAGACCGGGGACGGTGGCGGAGTGTCAAATACGGGCCTGGTTCTCGATCTGGATCGCGCCCAGCGCGGTGAACAACTTCTTGATGAGGTAGTTCTCCTCGTTGTCCAGCGTCGCGCCGCCCAGGCTGGCCAGGCCCATCGTGCGGCGCAGCCGGTTGCCGTGCTCGTCGGTCTCCTGCCAGCCGCGCTCGCGGGCGTCCAGGACCCGGTCGACGACCATGTCCATGGCGGTGTCGAGGTCGAGGTCGGTCCACTCGGTGGCGTAGGGCGCCCGGTAGCGGACCTTGTCCTGGCGCTGCGGGCCGGTGACCAGCTGCAGGCTGGCCGAACCCTTGGGGCACAGCCGGCCGCGGGAGATGGGGGAGTCCGGGTCGCCCTCGATCTGCACGACCTTCTCGTCGCGCACGTAGATCTTCTGCCCGCAGCCGACCGCGCAGTACGGGCACACCGAGTCGGCGACCCGGTCGGCCGACTCGGTGCGCGGGCGCATCGCCGCGTACCGGGGCGACTCCGCGGCCGCGCCCCGGCCCAGCGGGTCCGACCCGGTCGCCTGCCGGTAGACCGGCCAACTCCGCAGCCACCGCCGCACGCCCACGCCACCACCCCGCTCCGTACCGGGTCCGATCGAGCGAACCCTAAGCGGGCTACCCGCCCCGCGACACTCGAAGCACCGCGGGGCGGAAGCCGGCCACGCCCGGCGCTACCGTGCCGTGGTGACCGACCGGGGGACCGCATCGGCCGGGGCCGACCTGCTCGACCGCGCCCGCGCCGGCGACGCCGGGGCGTTCGACCGGCTGGTCGCCGGTCACCGCGGCGAACTGCTCGCGCTCGCCTACCGGATGCTGGGCTCCCGCCAGGACGCCGAGGACGCGGTGCAGGAGGCGATGCTCGGCGCGTGGCGCGGGCTGGCCGGGTTCGCCGGGCGCAGCTCGCTGCGCACCTGGCTCTACCGGATCACCACGAACGCCTGCCTGCGGGTGGCCGACCGCCGCCGGCCCCGGCTGCTGACCCCGGACCGGCACCCGCCGCGGCGCGACGTCACCGAGCTCGGCGAGCCCGTCCCCGGCCCGGTCTGGCTGGAGCCCTGGCCGGACGAGCTGGTCTCCGACGAGCCCGGCCCGGACGCGCGCTACCTGCGTCGGGAGGGGGTGGAGCTGGCGTTCGTGGCGGCCCTGCAGCACCTGCCGGGCGTCCAGCGCGCGGTGCTGATCCTGCGCGAGGTGCTGGAGTTCCCGGCCGCCGAGGTGGCCCGGATCCTGGACACCACCCCCGCCGCGGTGAACAGCGCGCTGCAACGGGCCCGCAGGGTCGTCGGGGAGCGGGTGCCGGCGCGCACCCAGCGGGCCGAGCTCGACGACCTCGGTGACGAGCGGCAGCGCGCCCTGATCGCGGCGTTCGTGTCGGCCTGGGAGCGGTCCGACGTGGACGGCATCGTCGCGCTGCTCGCCGAGGACGCCCGGTTCACCATGCCGCCGCTGCCGGCCTGGTTCGCCGGCCGCACCGACGTCGCCCGGTTCCTGGCGGAGCGGGTCTTCGCCACCCCGTGGCGGCTGGTGCCGGTCCGGGCCAACGGCCAGCCGGCGTTCGCCTGCTACCAGCGCGACCCCGCCGACCACGTGTTCCGGCTGGGCGCGGTCAACCTGCTGGGCCTGCGCGACGGGCGGATCGCCGAGATCGCCGGGTTCGTCGACCCGGCGGTGACCGCCCGCTTCGGGATGCCGTCGGAGCTGGTGGGAGGCGAGTTCGCGGGTCCGCGATGAATCCGCGGGGCCACTTGTCTCTGCCCTTCTGACGCGTGCGGAAGGCGCACGCCGGACGGGGGAGGACCCGATGCGCAAGCTGATCGTCTCCGAGATCATGTCGCTGGACGGCTACTTCGAGGGCCCGGGCGCGGACGTCATGGCGATGCCGATGGACCACACCTTCGACGAGCACAACCTGGAGGTGCTGCGCGGCGCGGACACCCTGCTGCTGGGCCGGCGGACCTTCGAGGGGTTCGTGTCGTACTGGCCGCCGGTGGCCGACGACCCCGCGCAGCGCCCGGTCGAGCGGGAGATCTCGCGGATCAACAACGCGGTGTCGAAGATCGTGGTGTCCGACAGCCTGACCGCGGACCGCACCGGGGCGTGGGCCAGCACCACCCGGATCGTCGCCCGGGCCCGGGCCCGGAAGGAGATCGCCGAGCTCAAGTCCGGGCCCGGGGGGGACATCGTGGTGTTCGGCAGCGCGACGCTCTGGCACGACCTGCTGGCCGGCGGGCTGGTCGACGAACTGCACCTGATGGTCGGCCCGGTGTTGCTCGGCGGCGGCACCCCGGCGCTGCCCGGGCCCGCCGCCCCGCTGCGGCTGCTGGAGTCGCGCACCCGGGCCGGGTCGGAGAACGTCCTGCTGCGCTACGACGCCCGCCCGGCCTGACCCCCGGCGTCCGCGATCGGCGGGCTCGGACCTCGCGCCCCGTCCCCGCCATGATCGTCAGGTGCGGCGGATGGGCCGCGCTGGTGCGGTCGGACCGCCGGAATCGACGATCACGCAGCCGCGCCTGCTCGAACCCGACGTGCTGCTGCAGCGCGCGATCGAGGAAAGCGGTGCCGTCGGGAAGCCGGAGGGCCGCCTCCAGCGCGGTCAGCGGCAGCGCGGTCACCGCGAGCCCGCCGAGCCGGGTGACGTCCTCGGCCGGCAGGTCACGGCGGCGGACCCGGACACCGGGGCGGGAGGGGCGGTGGCGCGACCGGGGCACGATCAGCTCGACCCCGGCCTGCCGCTCCAGCACCCGTTCCAGCCGCACAGCCGACGAGCATGGCCCGCCGCCCCCGGCTCCGGGCCCGGTTGGGAGAAACGGGCGAGGTGATCGTCAGTTGCGGCGGATCAGCCGCTTCCACGCGGCGGAACCGCCGCAACCGGCGATCAGGCGTGCAGCTGGCCGGCGCGCCGCGCCCGGCGCTCGAACCACAGGGTGGCCAGCGGGGGGATGCTGCACAGCAGGGCGAGCACCAGGGTTCCGGGGCGCCAGCGCAGCGTCCGCGCGGCGATCACGGTCACCACCAGGTACGCGACGAACAGGGCGCCGTGGATCGGGCCGAAGATCTGCACGCCGATCTCGTTGCCGACCACCACGTACTTGAAGAACATCCCGATCAGCAGCCCGACCCACGAGCAGGCCTCGGCGATCGCGACCGCGCGGTACAGCTGTCCGGCGCGGGTCGGGATGGGTGCGGTCCGGGTGGTCATCGGCGGGCTCCACGGGTCGGGCGGGTGGTTCGGACCCACTCTGCCGGATCGTCCGGACCGAACTTCTACCGGGTGTCGAACAACACGGGGGTGACGTTCGCCGAACGGCAGCCGCCGGTGCTTGCGGTGCCCCGGTCCCCTGTGGATGGCTGGGCAGGGGGCGGCGACGGGGGAGCGGATGCCAGCGAGGGCGACGCCCGACCGGGCGGTGGGCGGGCTGCCCCGGACGGCGTGGGCGCCCGTCGGGGTGGTGCTGGTGGTGCAGGCGGTGGTGCTGACCGCGCTGTCCGGGCGCTACGGGTTCCACCGCGACGAGCTCTACTTCCTGGCCGCGGGCCGGCATCTGGCCTGGGGCTACGTCGACCAGCCCGCGCTCACCCCGGCGCTGGCCCGGCTGGCCACCGACGTGCTCGGCGACAGCCCGGCCGGGCTGCGGGTGGTGGCGACGCTCTGCGGCCTCGGCACCGTCGCGCTGGCCGCGCTGGCCGCCCGCGAACTCGGCGGCGGCCGGGCCGCGCAGGTTCTCACCGCGGCTGCCACCGCACTGTCGACGGTCGTCCTGGTCGTCACGCACATGCTCTCCACCACGACCGTCGACCTGCTGGTCTGGACGGCGTTCGCGGTGGTGATGCTGCGCCTCACCCGCACCGGCGACCCGCGCTGGTGGCTCGCCGCCGGGGCGGTGGCCGGCGTGGGGCTGCAGAACAAGTGGCTGCTGCCGCTGCTGTGCGGGGGGTGGGCCGTCGCACTGCTCGCCGTCGGCCCGCGGGCGGTGCTGCGCAGCGGCTGGCTGGTCGCCGGCGTCGGCGTGGCCGCGGTGCTGGCCGCGCCCGCGGTGGTCTGGCAGGCCGCGCACGGCTGGCCGCTGCTCACCGTGGCCTCGGACATCAGCGGCTCCGACGGTGCGGAGAACCGGCTGCTGTTCGTGCCGCTGCAGCTGGTCTACCTGTCCCCGGTGCTGGTCCCGGTGCTGGTGGCGGGGGCGCTGCGGGTGTGGCGCGACCCCGGGCTGCGCTGGGCGCGGGCCGCGGTGCTGGTGTACCCGGTCGTCGCGGTGGCCGTGCTGGTGCTGGGCGGCAAGGCCTACTACGCGATCCCGCCGCTGCTGGTGCTGCTGGCCGCGGGCGCGCAGCCGGCGGTGGAGTGGCTGGCCCGCGGCACACCCGGTCGACGGCGGTCGGCCGCGGTGGCCGCCGCCGTCGGCGTCACGATGTCGGTGCTCATCGGGCTGCCGGTGCTGCCGCCCGATCGGCTCGGCCCGGTGCTGGCGATGAACAAGGAGGCCGGTGAGCAGGTGGGCTGGCCGGAGTTCGTGGACACCGTCGCCGTCGCCTGGCGGGTGGTCCCGCCCGCCGAGCGGGCCGGCACCGTCCTGTTCACCAGCAACTACGGCCAGGCCGGCGCGATCGACCGGTACGGCCCCGAGCGCGGCCTGCCGCCGGCGTACTCCGGCCACATGTCCTACGCCGACTGGGGCCCGCCGCCGGACACTGCGACCGGATCGGTGCTGGTCGTCGGGGCGGCCGTCGCCCGCTTCGACGGGTGCTACCCGCTGGCCGTGCACCGCCGCGCCGACGGGCTGGACAACGACGAGAACGGCACCGTGATCTCCCGCTGCCCGGCGCCGGGCCGGTGGTCGCAGGTCTGGCCGGAGCTGCGCCACGGCTACTGACCGGGGTCGGTCAGCTCCCCCGCCAGCCGACGCAGGTGCCGGGCGAACGCCTCGGCCTCGGCGGCCGGCCAGTCCGCGGTCAGCTCGCCGAACACCCGGTCCTGCCAGGCGTGCGCGGCGTCGAGCAGCTCGCGGCCGGCCGGCGTGATCGACAGCAGCGCGCGCCGGGCGTCCGAGGGGGCGGCCGTGCGGCGCAGGTAGCCGTGCTCGACGGCGTCGGCGACGAACCGGCTCGCGCCGGACCGGTCGATGCCCAGCTGGTGGGCGACGTCGGCCACGGACACCTCGGTCCCGGCCGCGTGCACGGCCTCGAGCACCTGGATGTCCTGCACCCGCCGCTGTTCGCCGGTCAGGTCCCCGGCGGCGCGCACGGCCCACCGCCGCGACCAGAACCGGACCAGCCGGAACAGGGCCGGCCCACCGCCGGTCGGCTCCTCGGCCACGACCCCTCCTTGCCACGTGCGATATGCACACAATAACGTGTGCGATATGCACGCATCTACCGGGGTGGTGTCCCCGCGCACCGTCGAGGCGGCCTTCGCGGCCCTACTGCTCGGCATGTTGATGGCCCAGCTCGACGGGAACGTCGTGGTCGCCGCGCTGCCCGTGATCGGCGCCGAGCTCGGCGCGCCGACCGAGGTGGCCGGCGTGACCGCGGCCTACCTGCTCGCGGTGACGGTCAGCACGCCGGTGCACGGCCGCCTCGGCGACCTGCTCGGCCGGCGGGCGGTGTTCGTCGGCTCGCTGGTGGTCTTCGCGCTCGGCTCGGTCCTCTGCGCCCTCGCGCCGTCGATGCCCGCGCTGGTCGCCGCCCGCGCGCTGCAGGGGATCGGCGGCGGCGGGCTGGTCGTCTCCGCGGTGACCGCGCTGGGGGAGATGTTCGACCACGCCGAGCGGGTGCGCCGCCAGCTGTGGGTGACCGGGGTGTTCGGGGTGTCCGCGCTGGCCGGCCCGCCGGTCGGGGCGCTGCTCGCGGTCGGGCCGGGCTGGCGCTGGGCGTTCGCGGTCAACCTGCCGCTGTGCGCGGTCGCCCTGGTGCTGGGCCTGCGCGGGCTGCCCGGGCGGGCGGCGGAACGCACCGGCGGGTTCGACGTGCCCGGCGCGCTGCTCGTCGTGCTCGGCGGGAGCTGCGTGGTCCTGCTGGGCTCGTCGGAGCGGCTGGCCACCGGTCCGGTCGCGGTGGCGCTGCTGGTCGGCGCCGTGCTGGCCGCGGTGGCGCTGGTGCGGGTCGAGCGGCGGGCCCCGGCGCCGTTGATCCCGCCCGGCCTGCTCGCCGCCGCGGGCACCGGCCGGACGATCGCGGTCACCGGGCTGAGCGGGGTCGCGCTGTTCGGCTGCTGGGCGTTCGTGCCGCTGGCCGTGACCGCCGGGACCGGCGCGGACACCGCGGCGGTCGGGGCGCTGCTGGTCGCGTTCACCGGTGGGCAGCTGGTGATCGGCCTGGTGTTCGCCGTGCTGGCGCGGCGGTGGTCGCGGATGGTGCCGTGGGGACGCCTCGGCCTGGTGCTGGGGGTGCTCGGGCTCGCCGCGCTGGCCGTGCTCCCGCAGCTGGCGCCGGGCGTGGTGGCGGTCGCGGTCGCCGTGGTCGGGATGCTGCTGGTCGGGGCCGCCCTCGGGCTGGTCCTGCAGGCCTACACACTGCTCGGGCAGTCCTGCGCGCCGCCCGGGGCGTTCGGCGCGGCGATGGCCACCATGACGTTCGCCCGCCAACTCGGCGGCGCCCTGGGTGCGGCCGGGTTGGGCTGGCTGCTGCTCGCTGTCCCGGACCGGACGGCCGCCCTCACCGCCGTGCTGGCCGTCGCCGCGGTCGTGCTCGTCCTCGCCCTGCTGGTCGCACCCCGCCGGAGCGACGAACCCGCGGCGGACTGACGGCCGGGCGCTGCTCGGGTGAGGAAACCGACCCGTACGAGGTCGGCCAGCTGCCCATCGCCCCGGTCGGGTCGGGTCGGTCGTAGCGCTCCCACTGCCCGATCACTGCCGGAGGAAGGCCAACCGACCCTCGGCGGACAGGTAGCGGCGTCGACCGCCGCCTCGACCGCGTCCGGCACGGCGCCTCCACCTCCGGTCGTGAGTGGAAAAGCGTGCTCCAGCACGGTTTCCACGCACGACCCCGGTCAGCGCTCCTGGGGGTGGGTGGCCAGCGGCTCGACGGTCACGTCCAGCCAGGGGAACAACGGCAGCGAGACCAGCACGTCGTGCAGCTCGGTGGCGTCCGGGCACTCCCAGAGGCCGATCCAGCCGTTGCGGCCGGGCACCCGCCACAGCCGCTTCAGCACGCCCGCGGCCCGCAGCTCCTCGGCCCGGGCCCGCTCGCCCGCGCGGAGCC
>JASLAP010000150.1 GCA_030147065.1 Pseudonocardia sp.
CCCCGCCATGACCCCCGCGATGACCCCCGACTCCCCCACCGACCTGCCCGGCTTCGACCCCGACCGGGCCGCCGGCTACCGGGCGGCCGGCCTGTGGGGCGGGCGCACCGTCGGCGACGAGCTGCGCCGCGCCGCCGCCCGCTTCGCCGACCGCCCCGCCCTGATCGGCCCCTCGGCGCGGTGGAGCTACCGCGAGCTGGACCGGCTCACCGACGCCTTCGCCGCCGGCCTGCTGGCCGCGACCGGGCTGCGCCCCGGCGACCGGATGATGTTCTCCGCCGGCAACGTCCCCGAGACGGTCATCGCCTACTACGGCGCGGTCAAGGCCGGGGTGCTGCCGGTGTGCACGCTGCCCGCGCACGGGCGGCGCGAGATCGGGCTGCTCGCCGCGCACGTCGGCGCCCGCGGCCACCTGGTGCAGACCGACTTCGCCGGTCAGGACCTGGTCGAGCTGGCCGCCCGGATCGGGTTGCCCGAGGTGGTCGCACTGCGCGGAACCGCGCCCGGCGCCGTCGGGTACGACGACCTGATCACCGCCGGGGAGGACGCCCGGGCCCGGGCGGCGCTGGCCGCGGCCGCCCCCGACCCGGAGGGCCTGGTCGCGTTCCAGCTCTCCGGCGGCACGACCGGGCTGCCGAAGGTCGCGCCCCGGCGGCACGCCGAGTACGTGCACAACTCCCTGGCCTGGGCCGCGGCGCTGGGCATCGACGAGACCTCGGTGGTGCTGCACGCCCTGCCGATCATGCACAACGCCGGCATCGCCGCCGCGCTGCAGCCCGCGCACCTGGTCGGCGCGGCGTTCGTGCTGGCGCCCGCGGCGGACCCGGCGACGATCGTGGACACCGTGCGCCGCGAGGGCGTCAGCTGCCTGCCGCTGCTGCCGCCTGCGGTGGTGATCCGGCTGCTCGACCACGCCACCGCGACCGGGGCCGGCCTGCACGGGGTGCGGCGGATGTACGTCGGCGGGCAGAAGCTGCCCGCCGAGGTCGCGGTCCGGATCGAGCCCGAGCTGGGCGTGCCCTGCCTGCAGATGTTCGGGATGGCCGAGGGGATGTTCCTGGCCACCCCGCCGGACGCCCCGTCGCGGGTCCGGCTGCACTCGGTGGGCGCGCCGATCTCCCCCGGCGACGAGGTGCGGGTGCTGGAGATCGGCGGGACGGCCGAGGTGCCCGACGGCGAGCTCGGCGAGCTGGCCTGCCGCGGCCCGTACACGATCCCGGGCTACTACCGCGCGCCCGCGCACAACGCGGCCACGTTCACCGCCGACGGCTTCTACCGCACCGGCGACCTCGCGGTGCGCCGCGTCGAGGGCGGCCGGACGTCCTACGCGATCGAGGGCCGGATCAAGGACGTGATCAACCGCGGCGCGGAGAAGATCCACGCCGAGGAGGTGGAGGAGGTCCTCGTGCGCCACCCCGACGTCCACACCGCGGCGCTGGTGGCAATGCCCGACCCGGTGCTCGGCGAGCGCGGCTGCGCGTTCGTGATCATGGAGCCGGGCGCCGCCCCGGCCACCGTGGCCGGGCTCGGGGAGTTCCTGCGCGAGCAGGGGCTGGCCCGGTACAAGTGGCCCGAGCGGGTCGAGGTGGTCGACGAGCTGCCGCTGACCACCGTGGGCAAGGTGTCGAAGAAGGAGCTGCGCGAGCGGCTCACCACCGGGCTGGCCCCGGTGGCGGCGTCGTGAGCGCGCGCAGGGTCGCCGTCGTCGGGGGCGGGCCGGGCGGGCTGTACGCGGCCCGGCTGCTGCGGCTGGCCGACCCGGACGTCGAGGTCGTCGTGCACGAGCAGGGCCTGCCCGAGACCACCTTCGGCTTCGGCGTCGCGCTCGGCGCGCGCACCCAGCGCAACCTGGAGGCCGCCGACCCGGACTCGCTGCAGGACATCCTGGCCGCGGCCCGCCCGCACGACATGAGCATGCGGGTCGGCGACCGGGTGGCCCGGGTGCCCGGCGGCGCGCTGGTGGCCATCGCCCGCACCGAGCTGCTGGCCGTGCTCGGCCGGCACGCCGAGAAGGCCGGTGCCGAGCTGCGCTTCGGGGAGCGGGTGGACCCCGCCGAGCTCGACGCCGACCTGGTCGTGGTGGCCGACGGGGTGAGCAGCGCGACCCGCACCGCGGGTGCGGCGGCGTTCGGCGCCCGGGTGGACGTCGGGCGCGGGCTCTACCTGTGGGCCGGCACCGACGTCGCGCTGGACGAGGCGCTGTTCGCGCCGGCCACCACCGAGCACGGCACGTTCGTCGCGCACGCCTACCCCTACGCCCCGGACCGCAGCACCTTCCTGGTCGAGGTGGACGAGGCGACCTGGCGGCGCGCCGGGTTCGCCGCGACCACCGCCGCGACCGCCGCGGACGCCTCCGACGAGGCCGCCCTGGAGTACCTGTCCGACGCCTTCGCCGACCGGCTGGCCGGGCACCGGTTGATCGGCAACCGGACCCGCTGGCTGCGGTTCCGCACCGTGACCTGCGAGCGCTGGTGGCGTGGCAACCAGGTGCTGCTCGGCGACGCCGCGCACACCGCGCACTACTCGGTGGGGTCGGGCACCAAGCTGGCCATGGAGGACGCCATCGCGCTGTGCGGCGCGCTCGCCGCCGAACCCGACCGGGACGCCGCGCTGGTCCGCTACCAGGCCGAGCGCCGGCCGACCGTGGCCCGGATGCAGGACCTCGCCCGGCGCAGCCAGCGCTGGTGGGACTCGTTCCCGGCGCGCACCCACCTGCCGGTCGAGCAGCTGACGGTGGCCTACATGAGCCGGGCCGGGAACGTGTCCCTGGAGCGGTTCGCGGCCAGCACACCGGACGTAGTGCGGGCCGGCCTGGCCCAGTACGCCGGTACCGCGGCGGCCGCGGTCGACCTGGACCGGCCGGTGGACTGGGTCGCCACCCGACCCCTGGACGGGTTCGCCGGCCGGGTCGTCACCCGCGCCGCCGTCGGCGACGTGCTCGACCTGGGCGACTGCCCGGCCGATCCGTGGGACCCGGCGGCCGACGGGCTCGTCGCGGCCGCCGTCCGGGACGGCCGCCCGGTGTGGGTCGGCGGCGCCGGCGACCGGCCCGGCCTGCTCACCCGGCTCGACCTGGCCGAACGCCTGCGGCTGGCCGGCGCCCGGGTCGTCGTCGAGGGGCCCGCCGAGCTGCTGCCCGACCTGGCCGCCGGGCTGGCCGCCGCCCGCACCGACCTGATCGCCCTGGAGGGCAGCCGATGACGCCGCAGCAGACGACACAGCACCGGATCGGGCTGGTCGTGCCCAGCTCGAACACCACCGTGGAGACCGAGATGCCGCGGCTGCTGGGCCGGCACCCGTCGGCCGGGTTCTCCTTCCACGCCAGCCGGATGCGCATGCACACCGTCTCGGCCGAGGAGCTGCGGGCGATGAACGCCCAGCGCGGCCGCTGCGTCGACGAGGTCGGCGACGCCGGGGTGGACGCGCTGCTCTACGCCTGCCTGGTCGCGCTGATGGCGCAGGGCCCCGGCGAGCACGACCGCACCGAGCGGGCCGTGCGCGACCAGCTCGCCGGACGCGGCCTGGACCCGCTGGTCACCTCCAGCGCCGGTGCGCTGGTCACCGCCCTGCGCGCGCTGGACGCGCGGCGGGTCGGCCTGGTCATGCCCTACGTCGTCCCGATCGCCCGGCTGGTCGTGGACTACCTGGGCGCCGAGGGCCTGGACGTGGTGGCGTGGACCGCGCTGGAGGTGGCCGACAACGCCGCGGTCGGCTGCATCCCCGGCGAGCAGGTCAGGGCCGCGGCCCGCGACCTGGACCTGACCGGCGTCGACGCCCTGGTGATCTCGGCGTGCGTGCAGATGCCCTCGCTGGACCTGGTCGCCGACGCCGAGCGCGAGCTGGGCCTCCCGGTGCTGTCCGCGGCCACCGCGGGCGCGTTCACCCTGCTCGACGGGCTCGGCCTGCCCGTCGACCTGCCCGGCGCGGGCCGCCTGCTGGCCCGCGACGCCGTCCCGGCCACCGTCTAGACCCGACCCGGAGGAACCCATGGACCACCTCGTGCAGGGCGTCGACCACGCCGCCTTCCCCACCTTCGACCCGGCCGGCACCGTCCGGTTCTACCGCGACGTGCTCGGCTTCCCGGTCGTGCACTCGATCTGCGCCGCCGGCTGGGGCCGGGAGCAGCACCCCGACTTCATCCACTTCTTCTTCGACATCGGCAACGACGACCGGATCGCGTTCTTCTACTACTTCGGCCTGCGGCCGGTGCACGACAAGCCGCGCGGGGACGCCTACGCCGGGTTCGACGCCGACGTGCCCGGCTACTTCGTCGACTCCCGGCACCTGGCGATCCACGTGGCGAGCGAGGAGCACCTGCTGGAGTACCGCCACCGGCTCGACGCCAGCGACTGGCCGGTGGAGATGCAGGTCCAGCACGAGACCATCGAGTCGATCTACACCCACGACCCGAACGGCTACATGGTCGAGATCACCCGGGCGCTGCGCCCGGTCACCCCGCAGGAGGACCTGGACGCCGAACTGACCATCGACGCGCTGGTCGAGGTGGCGAGCGGGCCGGACCCGAGCCTGGCCAAGCTGCTCACCCGCAAGGCCGAGCTGATCGTCGAGCGGGCCGCGGCGTGGGAGGGGGTGTCGTCGTGACCGTCCTCTACGTGCTGGACGTGCCGGAGAACATCGCCGTGCCGAAGGTCGCCGCGGAGGACCCGGCGGTCACCGTGGACCGGATCGGGCCGTACTTCGCGATCAGCGCGCCGGGCACCATCGTGGTCGACCGGCGGGCCACCGGCTGCCGGCACGCGGTCTGGTACAGCTGCGTGGCCGGGCTCGGCGGCGCCCGGATCGTCCAGCACGACAAGGACGCGCTGCGGGTGGAGCCGGCGTGACCCGCACCGACTCCCGCCTCGGCGCCGGCCGGCACGTCCGCGGGGCGCCGCTGCCCGACGCCACCCGCACCGAGCTGTACCAGCTCGGCACGGCCGACGGGGCCACCGTCACCGGCACGCTGCGCACGGTGCCCGGGGCGGAGACCGTCGTCGCCGTCATGCACCCGCGCCAGGACCAGACCCACCACCCGCTGGTGCCGCTGCTGCTGGCCGCCGGTTGCGCGGTGTGGACCCAGACCTCCCGGTCGGTCAACAACGACATCGCGCTGGTGCACGAGCAGGCGCTGCTGGACGCGGCTGCGGGCCTGGTCCACCTGCGCGACCTCGGGTTCGACCACGTCGTGACGCTGGGCCACTCCGGGGGCGGCGCGCTCTACGCCTACTACCACGAGCAGGCCGGGCTGCCCCCGGCGCAGCGGGTGGCGACCACGCCGGCCGGGCGCCCGACCGGGTTGGCCGAGGCCGAGCTGCCGGTCCCGGACGGCGCGGTGTTCCTGGCCCCGCACCCCGGGCCGGGCCTGCTGCTGATGTCGTGCCTGGACCCGTCGGTCGCCGACGAGGCCGACCCGCTGTCCCGGATCCCGGAGCTGGACCCGTTCGACCCGGCCAACGGCTTCGCCGCGCCGCCGGCCAGCTCCCGCTACGACCCGGAGTTCGTGCGGCGCTACCGGGCGGCGCAGCGCGACCGGGCGGCGAGGATCGACACGACGGCCCGGGAGCGCGCCGCAGAGGCCGCCGCGGCGCGCGAGCGCGGCGACCGTCGGGCCGCGCTGGCCCCACGGCTGATCACCGTCTACCGCACCGACGCCGACCTGCGCGCAGTCGACCTGTCCCTGGACCCCAACGAGCGCCCCTACGGCTCGCTGTTCGGCCGCCGGCCCGACCTGATCAACTACGGGCTGGTCGGGTTCGGCCGGCTGACCACCCCGGACGCGTGGCTGTCCACCTGGTCCGGCCTCAGCTCGCGGGCCGGCTTCGTCCGGTGCGCGCCCGGGGTGCGCGCACCGACGCTGTTCCTGGAGCTGACCGGCGACCAGGCCGCCTTCCCGGCCGACTCGCAGGCCATGGCCGGCGGGCTCGGCGCCGCCGACCTGACCACCGGGGCCGTGCGCGGCACCCACTTCGGCGGGCCGATCGCCCCCGGCGCGCCCACCGGGGCGGCGCTGGCCGGGGCGCGGGTCGGCGACTGGCTCGACGAGCGGTTCCCGCTCGCCCCGCCGCCCGGGTAGCCGGGGCCGACCTGCCCTGGAATCGACAAGTGAATCGTGGTTAGCTCATGCCGAGCCGCGAAACGGGCGCGGCCATCACCGGGAGTAACGGCCATGAGTCGACCAGTCCACGTCGCCGGAGTCGGCATGGTGCCGTTCACCAAGCCGCGGGAGACCGTCGGGTACGAGCAGATGGGCGCCCGGGCCACCCGCGCCGCCCTGGACGACGCCGGGCTGGACTACGCGCTGGTCGAGCAGGCCTACGCCGGCTACGTCTACGGCGACTCGACGTCGGGCCAGGCCGCCCTCTACGGCGTCGGGCTCACCGGGATCCCGGTGGTCAACGTGAACAACAACTGCTCGACCGGCTCGTCGGCGCTGTTCCTGGCCCGCCAGGCGGTCGCGAGCGGGGCCGCGGAGTGCGTGCTGGCCCTCGGGTTCGAGCAGATGGTCAACGGCGCGCTCGGGGTCGGGTTCACCGACCGCACCTCGCCGTTCGCCCGGTTCGAGGCGGTCCGCGACGCCCTGCAGGAGCCCGACGAGACCGCCCCGTTCGCCGCGCAGTTCTTCGGCGGCGCGGGCCGGGAGCACATGGAGCGGTTCGGCACCGACCGCTCGACGTTCGCCAAGATCGCGGTCAAGGCCCGCCGGCACGC